>JAJZBG010000022.1:33578-38153 GCA_021799035.1 Actinomycetes bacterium
GCCATTCCCACGATCGGCTTTGCCAGGGGCTTTCCCCCCATCGATCCATAGAACGTGGCATCTCCAGAAGGCACAGTCAGGCTCTCCAGATAGTTGCTCCACGTATATGTAAAACCAGCTGCTTGCAGCATGCTGGTTGGCACGATCACCATTGCGGAGTCGTATTGCCCGTTCGTCCAGGGAGCCGCCGCTGCTCCAAAGCTGAGAGGAACGTCCGGATTGAAAAGGATCGTGGCCCTATGGCCCCAGCAGCCGGGAGCTGAAGGGGAGGTGCATGCAATGTTGGGAGTGTTGGCAGTGCTTCCTCCCCAGCCGTCCAGGTACATGTAAAGATAGTCTGCCTCGAGGACGTGGCCGGTTCCAGCCCAGTTAGATGCAAATTCAGGCGCGTTGGGGATGGGGTCTGTGTGATTGATGGCCCCCTGGCTGGCGACGCTGTTCAGTTCAGGGCTTATCCCATCGAGTGGTGGAAGTCCTCTAGAGACTCTTTCCAGATTGACGATGATGAACTGTCGAATTGGATCAGAAAGGCTGGAGTAGTTCGAAGGCAGTGCAATGGGAGGTATACCCTCAACTGCGTGAGCATGGTTTATCGCCTCTATCTCTAGCGTTTCGCACGCGGGGATGGCGAGGTTTGGTTGCTGATAGCAGGGCGGAGCGTCAGTGGATGTGTATACGGCAGATGGCATGAAGTTGGGCACAGGAGGAATATTGGTTGCTGGGTTTCCAACGCCTGACGAGGAGATG
This sequence comes from Actinomycetes bacterium, assembly GCA_021799035.1. Lineage (GTDB taxonomy): Bacteria > Actinomycetota > Acidimicrobiia > Acidimicrobiales > Acidimicrobiaceae > SCQM01. The sequence goes on from JAJZBG010000022.1 coordinate 34,326, forward strand.
GGAACGGTGTTTCCAAGGTTTGTCAGCGGCACCATGGCGGCCGATCCGGCCATTGCTGCAGGCAACACTGCTAGCGCCACGCCGATAATCGCAATGACCGCGAGAGACACAAAGCGGACGACCCCGCCGTTGTGGGGCGCAACAAAGGTCTCAGAAAGATCCAAAGGTGAGTTTTTGGCGCGAGGCTGCAGATATTGCGGACGTGTTCTATTAGCGCTCATGTAATTGCTTTCCCCGAGAGAGTTTTGAACGACCCTAGCATCGGGAGAGAGCAGCGTTTCGCTAGATCAGCGGAGTTTTAGTGGGACCACAAGATCCCAGTGAATTAATCTTGCGTCGGTGGCAGAATCGATCAAGTAGCTCACACCGAGAAATTGAATCTATGGCTTAGTTGAGCAGAGGCGAGAATGAGGACGATGGTCTTTAGAACCATGCTTAACTAACACCGAGTCTGCTACCCGGGCTGCCAAGCTGCTCAAGTCCACTCTTCATTCATTGCGGTATTCTAAGTTGCAAAGAATTATGGAAATGCTGTCGCAGATTTGTGGGCTCGAACAGCTCTCGACTCGCTCTCAGACCGCTGCCACTGCTCCCAATTTGGCGGTCAGGTGTGAGGGCAGAGTGTCGTAGTGGTCGTGCTCCGCTTGGAATCGCCCACGGCCGCCGGTGAGCGCTCGAAGATCCACAGCGTATCGCTGAATTTCGGCGGTCGGGACTAGCGCTATGATCTTCTGGTGGTCTCCTTCCAGGGCTTCCGTGCCTTGCACTCTTCCACGCCGCGCATTGAGATCGCCGAGAACATCTCCCTGCATCGACGAGGGCACCGTCACCATGAGGCGTGAGATCGGTTCCAGAACAACTGGGCTGGCTTTGGCAACAGCCTCCTTGAATGCAAGGGAACCAGCCATTTTGAAGCTCATCTCTGACGAATCCACTGGGTGGAATTTGCCGTCGTAGCAGGTGACTCTTACGTCTACGACCGGGTACCCTTTCGGACCTCCTTGAGCCATAGCCTCAAGGATACCCTTTTCGACAGCCGGAAGGTATTGCTTGGGAATCGCTCCTCCGAAGATGGCATCTATGAATTCGAATCCAGCGCCACGCGGAAGCGGTTCAATCTTCAGATCTGCTATGCCGAATTGACCATGGCCACCGGACTGCTTCTTGTACTTCCCTTCAGCTTGCGCTTCGGTTGTGATTGTTTCTCGGTAGGGCACTAGCACTTCATCTTGCTCCACCTCAACTCCGAATTTTCGCTGAAGCCTCTCACAGGCGACCGCAAGGTGGGTCTCTCCCGTTCCTGACAGCAAGGTCTGATGGGTCTCCTCGACTCGGTCGACCTTGAGTGCGGGGTCTTCATCTTGAAGCCGATGGATCCCGGTCATCAGCTTGTCTTCGTCGCCCTTGGAGCGGGGTCTGATTGCGATGGAAAGAACTGCCGGTTCGGGATCGGGCATCTTGAGGGTAATCGAGCTGCCTTTAGGGGCGAGAGTGTCGCCGGTGGCCGTGGCTGACAGCTTCGGCACTGCCACTATGTCTCCTGCAAGGACTTCCGGAAGTGGAATGGCCTCCTTGCCTCTGAGCAGCTGCAAGACGTGCAAACGCTCTTCGGTCCTGGTCCGCGAGTTTGTGAGCACGGTGTCTGGTTTAAGGCTGCCTGAGATGACTCGAATGAGTGAGATTTTTCCTACGTAAGGGTCGGAAATCGTCTTGAAAACGGTTGCAATCGGGGGTCCTGAGGCATCGCAAGGAATCTCCTGATTCTCTGAGTCAACAGCGTAAACAGGGCGTTCTGCTGGTGAAGGACCTAGCTCTGCCAAAAGAGCTGAAATCCGATCAACACCAACCCCCGTTGTAGCCGATACACATACCACTGGAAAGACCGTACCTTCCTTGACGCCCTTCGCCAGCGCCTTTTCGAGCTGTTGAGGATCTGGTATTTCGCCATCGAGATAGCGCTCCATCAGAGCATCGTCGCCTACCACTATCCCCTCAACCAGTTGTTCTCGCACCCGATGTTCTCTTTCAGAAATCGAATCTGGAATAGGCCCCTCCGAAGAGCGTCCGTTCTCGTAAAATATCGCGGTGTCAGTGAGCAGATCGGCTATGCCACGGAATTCGGCCTCCTCGCCAATTGGAAGTTCAAGTGGCGCGATTCCAGCTCCGAAGTGATCAACTAAGTCGTCTAAGACTCTGTCAAAGCTCGCACGTTCACGGTCAAGCTTGTTTATTATCACGAGCTTTGGGAGGTTCATCGTGGAAGCAAGTTCCCACGCGGCAAGGGTCTGAGCCTGCACACCGTCAACGGCGCTTACTACAATTGCCATTAAATCAGCTGCAAAGCATGCCGCCCGCAGCTCATCTATGAAATCTGCGTACCCTGGCGTATCGATGAGGTTAATTTTCACCGGCCCAACTTCGAACGGAGCGAGGGCGAGTGATAGTGACATGTGGTGGCGAATTTCTTCAACTTCAAAGTCGCAAACCGAGGTTCCGTCGTCTACCTTTCCTTGCCGCTGTATGGCTCCGGCCTTGGCAAGGAGAGCTTCAGCAAGAGAGGTCTTTCCGGTGGCGTTGTGTCCGGCCAAAACCACGTTGCGGATATTGGACGATGAGTGTCCAGGCATGTCACTGCCTCCTTTGTAGGTGATATAACAGGTCTCTAGTAGGTGCAGCAACCGGAACATTATCGCAGTCACGAAGTTCTTGTTTGTCTGCTTTGATGGAGCGGGGTTGGGGGGTCTGGGTTGACAAGGGGCTTTTGGACCGTGAGCTAGCGACAACTCGCTGGTCGGTTCTCTTGGTCCGCGAGACGCTGGGAAGCCAGGTGTAACCGTCGGTCGTCGAAGTGACCATTCGTGCACTCTTGCTCATGGCAACACCCCACCATTCCGCGAGACTACAGCGGCAAAGTCTGTGCCGCAAACAGAATTACCGGTCCAACCAGGACGTGTCGGTCTGTTCCTAGATTAGATGATATTTAGCAAGTAGGTGAGTGAATCTGGCAAGTATTGGAACATGGTTCATGGGCGTTCTTGAATAGAGTCTCGGGTCGAGTCTCGGGTCTGCACAATGTGGCAGAATCCCAATTGATGCCTCCCGGACTTCTGCTGCTCAAGGCGAGGCTCAGAATCGGTGTCCCGCCTGGGCCATTCACTGATCAAAGAATGTGGTGTGTCTCGAATTCAAGCAACCTATATGTCTCATAACCTGTCGGTCGGTGGATGCAGCGTGGCTCAGGTTGCTGAACAACAACAGCAACGTCTGCCGGGGTGGAGGGCTTGCCTCTTCCTGGCGTAGATGCTCAGTGCATTGAGAGGCTTTGACACATGGATGCGCCGTCGTTTCAGGGCGACTCAACTCAAGCGTTGGTATGGTTAGACGTGGTCTCAGAGCTGCTCTATGAGTTGGCTGCTTGAGTGATAGGCGCGGGACACCTGCTGGCGGCATCAGAGATTCTTGGGTATACACCGTGTCATAGTGGGGGCATACTTCCATAGCATCGCAATTCCACACTCACATGACCTCAACTTCTCGAACCGCCCGGTGTCGACCCGCATGCCGCGTGGTGCGGCAGAGGTGCAGCCATCAGGCTTCCCCCTATGCCGATGAAGAGTGATTATCTGCGCTCGGAGCAGAATAAGCTGTATTTTGCCGATTGGATGGCTTGTAGGGGTCCATTGCGGTGGGCTAAACTACAGTCTCGCAATCACCAAATCACCTACCCATGAAAGGGGCACCGTGGACGCTGTCGTCGATGAAGGTCTCGCCAATAAGTTTGCTACGGAGAAGGACACGCCATACACCCGTTGGGTCGCCTCCGAGGGG
>JAJZBG010000075.1 GCA_021799035.1 Actinomycetes bacterium
GGAAAGTTGGAACACTAATCATACCTCCGAACATGTGGTTCCATCAGCACTTCAACACAGGATCTACGCCGGGCCGATATCTTGCATTCAAGCACGAGACGGTTTCCATTCGAAATGCCCAAGGTGTGCCCACGTCGTGGATCAGTCGCAGGGTTGGTGGCGATCAGATCGACTACGCAGATGAGTCGCCACTTGTCAGAAAACTCTTCACCGAAGCCCTTTCAAAGTCAGGCGTTACTCCGAAGATGGACGAGGCATATGAGGCCGAGCTCGCCAAGCTGCCGCCGCTGGCGAAGAGGACTGACTCGCAAATCAACGCCTAGCGCAAATCAATCGGCTTTCCTGTCGACCAACCTGATGGTCATGCATGTCACAGCACGCATGACCGCATGCATTTTAACGAACATCTGCTATCGGCGCTCAAACCACTTGGCAATCCGCCGAGGTCACCCAGACAGAGAGTTAGGCTGGCGACCTCTGGAAGCCGCGTTGGGACACCGTCAAGCATCGTCAGCCGATAGACCAATCGAACTGAGCCGCGACAGCTTGGTTGAGAACGCTCCTAAACAATTCAGAATCCTCTAGTCAGAGAAGCCAATCCTCAGCTGAGCTCTCCCGATGTCTTGACGATGATGACAGAAAATGAGGTAACATTTGCATTACCTAGGTTATCTAGTAATGACATTGGGGAGATAAAGTACTGGTAAAGGAACTCTTCGAACCCACGCTATTACGCGCATGGCAAAGTATCTCCACTTCAACGAGAAGACATAGTGGCGAATTTAAGACCAAAGACATCTGCTGGAGAAGCGTTCACTGTGAACACAACTGGTAAAACCGTTTGCCGTACGTGCCGGCTTTCGAATATGAGACTCTGGAGTGTTGTACCCTCTGAGGTGCTGCAATGAAACGCACCGCACTGTTTTTTAGTGCATTCGTGCTTGCGCTGTTGTTCATGCCCGTTCTCGTCCTGCTCCTGCATGCCCGCTCAATGCCCCAATTGTTGGAATCCGCGTCCAGCATTCGGGCCATCGAGATAACCTTGACATCGGGCCTGGCTGCATTGGCAATCGACATATTCTTGGGCATGCCGTTGGCCTGGGTCCTCGCTCGCGTATTAAGGCCTCGGTGGGGTCGCATATGGGTAACACTTTTGCTGATCCCGCTATTGATGCCTCCGCTAGTGCTGGGTTTGGTCCTGGCCTATGTTGTTGGACCAGCTAGTCCTTTCGGAAATCTCGTGAGCTTGTTGAACACATTCCCGGGCCTTGTCTTAGCCCAAGTCTATGAATCACTTCCCTTTTTTGTCCTGACCGCTTGGGGTTATCTGTCAGCCATACCGATGACCCTTGAGGAGGATGTTTGGGTGTTAGGCAAGCATCCGTGGCAGGCCTTTTGGTTTGTCATATGGCCGATCGCCCGATCAGGCTTTGCAGTCGCAGCCGCGATGGCATGGGCCCGAATCGTCGGAGCTTTTGGCGCGCCCATCATCGTGGCGTATCATCCTAGCGCGCTTCCAGTGGCCATCTGGATTCAACTAGAAGAACTGGGCTTGCCAAGCGCTCTCGGATTAGCAGTCTGGCTAGTCATCGTAACCCTACCCTTGCCGGTTTGGCTCAATTGGAGGTTCAGCCGTGTTCGAGTTGACCGTTGACTCCGACGCTCGAGTGCGCGGCACATTTGTGTTGGCACCGGGAATGCATGCAGTTGTCGGAGCTTCCGGAGCAGGCAAGACCTCCCTGTTTCGTTTGATCGCCGGTCTCGATCGTTCGCACAACTTAATGGCCCGGTGGGGAGGGCAATCCCTCAGCACATTGCCGCCGCACTCACGGTCCACAGCATTTGTTCCACAAAGACCCAGCCTAGTCCCCCATCGCACGATAGCCCAACAGGTCAAGTGGGTCGCAATAGATCACACCGGACCGTGGAATGAATGGATTGATATCCTCGACCTGGGACGGCATTGGCTTCGCTATCCTGCGGAACTCTCTGGCGGAGAGCAACAGCGTGCTGCGCTATTGCGTGCTCTCGCCGCGGATCGGGAAATCTTGCTGCTCGACGAAGCGCTATCGCAGATTGACCCCCCACATCGCCTAATCATTTACCGACAGCTCAAGACCAGGCTCGAACCACAAAGGCTGCTTATGTTTTCCACCCACCACTGGAGTGAAGCCGAGACATTCGCTGAGGCAATGCTCTTCATCAATGACGGTGAGATCTCAGGTCCCGTGAACATACTGGAAGCCACGCCGTCGAACTCAGCCATGGCCGCGATAATGGGATATGTCGGCTCGATTCCTACTCCGCACGGCTTTCTCCTGATTCATCCGAGAATGATTAGCCTTGAAGACGCGGCCAAGAGCGGATTCGTAATACCGGGGAAAGGGCGACAGCGGAGAATCAGCCCTACCACTTCCGCATACCAGTTTGAGCCTCTCCCACCGGCCAAAGGACGCCTTCTTTGGACCGGCACACCTGTCCCGGATCGAGAATCTTTTGACGACATTGTCGTCACCCATCCCGTATTTGCAGACTTTCAGTTCGAAGATGGCAATGGGATTGACAGCCAGGTAATGTAATGTTAGTTTCACTTATGTAATGAGCTCATTACTGACTGAAGGGTGTTGACCTTGCGGGACTTTGACATTTCCATCAGAAGCATCCTGTTGGCGGCGTCCTTGGCTGCTCTGCTGGCCGGATGTGCTTCCACATCGTCTGAAACTTCGAGTCCTGGGCATTCGAAGTCATCCACGTCTGAAACGGCAAATGTCGCGTATGCCGGATCACTTCAAAACGTCAATGAACTTCAGATAAGCCCTGCATTCACGCAAGCTACACGGTATAAATACCAGGGGAAAGGTGGCGGGGCAGTTGGAATAGCCCAAGAGATTAAATCCAAAACCATAGCCCCCAATGTCTTTGAAAGCATCGGATATGCACCAATTCAGCTTATTGAACCCCAGTCGACATCCTGGGCGATAGCTTTCTCTTCGAGCCCCCTTGTCGTGGCATATAATCCAAACAGCAAATTTGCATCAGAACTGACCGCCATCAAATCAGGCCGCACACCGCTGGCTGATCTGTTTGCTCTCATGGCACAACCTGGTTTCCATCTAGGCCGCACCAACCCCAACACCGATCCCCAAGGCCAAGCGTTTTACGAGATGGTGGAGTTGGGAGTCAAGAAATATAACCTCTCCCCAAGCTTGGTGCGACAAATCCTCGGCCCAGTCGATAATTCTCACGAGGTCTACTCCGAGACAGGAATCTTGTCGCTGCTGCAATCGGGCGGCTTGGATGCCGCGAGCGCGTTTCTGCCAGAGGCACTACAGCGGCACTTGGATTATATTTCCCTACCTGCTTCACTGAATTTCTCGTCACAGGCAGATGCAAGCCTCTACCAAGAAGCAACGATCCAGCTAGGCAATGGATCCATCGTGAAGGGGGTCCCGTTGACCATAGACATCACTACAGTGGGGGCTCCCAACCCGGCAGCAGTGTCCTTTATCCACTTCCTTCTAGGACCCAATGGCCGGGCTATTATGAAAAAGGCAGGTTATCCTACATTCGCGCCAATGATCATTGGCAACCCCAAGGCAGTGCCCAACGGCATACTGACCAACGGCTAAGGATTCCAACAACAGGAGGACATTACCAGCATGCGCGAACTATCGACAGCCTTCGGTGCGGCTTTGACCCATTTCAGGCGTCAGCGAGGCTGGTCTCAGGCGGCACTGGCACAGGCAGTCGGCGTGTCAAGACAAACCATCATAGCCTTAGAACAAGGTGAACAGGAACCACATCTTGGTTTGGCTGTGGCTCTTGCGGAGCGCTTACAAGTTTCACTAGATGAGCTTGTGCGCACAAGCGACTCCGAACCGCCTCGTCGTCCTGACCTCTGGGTCGAGGGGGAACCACCGCAATATCCTACTCCAGTAGTCTGGGCCCGCGTTCACGGCCGCCTCGTTGCCGCACAATGGACATCTTTGACGACTCCAACATTGGCAGATGCATGGTGGGATCCAGGGCTTGACATCTTGACGAATCTGCCAGGTGCCAGGGCACCAGAACGAGTCATCTTTGTCGCTGGATGTGATCCATTCTTGCCGTGGCTGAAAGCCCAGTTTGAAACGAGGATGCCCGGAACAAGCCTCGAAGCACTACCATTCTCGAGCAAGCGAGCACTGGCAGCACTGAGAGACGGCGCCGTCCACCTAGCTGGCAGCCATTGGTACGATCCGCTCAGCGGTCGATACAACCAGGTATCGTCGTTCTTCCCTTTCCCAATCCGCCAGTTGCCATACTTGCAGTGGCAAGAGGGTGTCGTTCAACATCCGGATGCGACGACTCCGCAACACTGGGCTATAAGGGAACCTGGGAGTGAGGCTGCTGCTCTCTGGCAACGTTGCCGACCGCCTTCCATAGAATCTGGCCAGGTCATGACCTTCTCTCGCCATGAGGACTTAGTCGACTACGTGGTGGACCATCCCGCGTCCGCTGGTGTCACCATTGGAGCCCTCGGAAGCTTGCATGGACTGGCTTTCACGCCCTGGGCCGACGAAGAGTACGTCTGGTGCATCCGGGCATCAGACGAAAACAGCGAGTGGTTTCCCGCGCTTGCAGCCATGCGTGAGAGTCCAGCACTTCGCAAACTCTTTGAGCCTATGCCGCACATGGACCTCTGGACCGCGGACCGACTCTAACAACCTTCTGGTCCAATAACTACCAGTATCTAGATTCTCCAGACACAATTGGCGAAGTGCTTGCAGCACTTCTGTATTCGCGGTAGCGCTTAGCTGGCCAAACACTGGCCAACCCCTATCCACCGAGTTCAAGCAACTTCGAGAAGTTGAGCTTGGAACTCTTGGGCGCTCTGATATCCCGGCTGCCTTAGCCGCCACGGCATCGATCCACCAATGAAACCTTCGCCAGCACCACCAGGACTACCGCGTTACCCTCTACTTGCCTGCTGGGGAGATTCCTCTATGTGCCCAGATCTCTGCGGAAGAAACCTCATCGCGACGTAGCATGAGAATCCAGGACTTGCACCCAAGAAAGAATAGCCGTGCTCTGCGACGATGACTAGTCTTTGAAGTCAGGGTAAGTTGGGAAACACAAAATCTTGGCTGCCGCTTGGCAGGAAGGCAAAGATTACCAACCAGAAGCGTTGGGACAAAACTTACGCAAGTCGAATTCTCTCAGATCAACCGGTAAAAGATCGTGAAGCAAAATGATTCCAGCCCACATATTCGCCTTTGGTGACGCCCCAAGCTCTGTCGTGAGCTTTCGAATTCTTTTTACCACTTTCCAGACCGGCCCCCTTGCACTTCTAGCAGATGCGGTGGAGCTCACAGCCGTTGTTCTGTACGGACTCGGTGTTCGGCGTCTCGCAAGACGTGGCAGGTCCTGGTCAAAGGCCAGCTCTACTGCCTTTTTCATCGCCATTTTCTTGATCTGGTATGCCGTCGGAGCTGGACTCGCCGCCTATGACTCGGTAAACGTGACCATGCATGTATTGCAGCACATTCTCTTGATGATGGCTGCGCCACCTCTTGTTGCTCTGAGCAAGCCTGTCACATTGGCAAGCCAGGCACTTTCCAGGAATGGCCAGGTAAGAATCATAAGAGTGCTCCACAATCCTGCCGTGGCTGTAATCACATTCCCTGTCGTTACATGGTTCCTATACTTTGGGACGATGTACGCGTATTTCATGACGCCGATTTACGCATACTCGGTAGCGCATCCGCTCTTCCATGACGGCACTCACTTGTGGTTTTTTCTGACCGGATTTCTTTATTGGCATCCCCTGGTTGGCCTCGACTCGTCTAGGTGGCGGCTTTCCTATCCTGCAAGGCTCGGCATACTCTTTGTCGGAATGCCTTTCGAGTCATTCCTTGGAATTGCAATAGCCAGCATGCCACTCCCGCTGGCACCGATTAACACGCTTGCCAATACCCATGCCGCTGGCGATGCATTCTGGGTGCTTTCCATGATCTCAACAGTGGCGGGCATTGTGATCATAACCTACCAATGGTTTCGCCAACTGGAACGCAACACGAAACGCGAAGATCATCGGGCCGAAGTTGCACAAGCTGAGAGCAAAGCCAAGGCAGAGGAACTCGGGGTTTACGATCTGCCCGAAGGCTTCACCATTCCGTGGTGGCGCCTCAATGAGCTGGAAGCCCAGAACAAGAAGGCTACAGGTCGAGAGTAAATGTACGGAAATCACTTGCTCAAAGTGAATCCGAGCACTGTGGAGGCTCCAAAACTCGACATCGTAAAACTGATTAGTCAACACTGAAGGCTCAGCAGGCGATAGAGAGCCCCGTTCAGAAAGCCATCAAGACGCCACTTGCTACATCCCTGCGCTCATCAGCATCTCGAACGAACCATAGAAATATCCTTGGCTCGCCGATAAGGTACATTCAAACCTCATCTTTGACACTTACTATTTCAGCCGATTCCGGAGAATTGCGACGAAATCTAGAGCGCGTTTGGAAGAAAAGTGGGATGAAGAATACCGCCAAGCTGAGAACAACCAGTACAAGTGGCATGGGAGCCAAAAACGGTGACTTGTGTGTAGCACTCTGGATGAGAAGTGCCCTGCGATAGTTATCTTCGGCAAGAGGCCCCAATATTGCACCCAAGACAATGGGCGCGAGTGGAAGGTGAAGCTTGAGAATGATATAGCCAACTACGCCAAATATCAGAGCTAATGCAATGTCCCCGACATTTCCATGGA
>JAJZBG010000076.1 GCA_021799035.1 Actinomycetes bacterium
CGACCATGAGTTCCAACCTTTGCTGATCCATTATGGTCCGGTCAAACGGCGGAAGCGATATCACAACCGTCCCGATACCAGCCGGTGCACCGATCTCCAACTATCGGAAAGTTGATCTGGAGGAGAACGTTGCTAAGGAACGCTCCCAAATAGATGTATGCCTTGGCGGGCTGACATTCATCCTTGAGCTGAGAGCGTTCCTTAGCGTTCTAGAGTTTCGGCTGAAAACTCTCTTTTTGCGCGACACTGGATTCCGTAGTCAGCTGGAGTTGACAATTGGCTCCCAGGCAAACCTGAAAGGCACGATCTCCGTGAAGGCATTTAAAGACACGTTGAACCATTTGCCGGAGAGATCCACCTGCAACAGCAAGGGGCTCCGGGCTGCGAAAGGGTAAGAATTGGAACGAGACATCATGGCAATTGCATGGCTTGGGTGTTACTAGCCAGATCCAGAATTGACGTCGCTTTAAGTGACACTTCATGGACGAGTGCCCCAACTGAATTCGTTCCCTTTGCCACCGTTACGTTCGATCCCGTAATCTCAACTTTGTCACCCCGTTGCAGAGGCGAGGGAACCACTCCCGTAGGAAATTTGGCCAGAACCAACGTGAAAGCATGCACGAGGCCGGCAACATCCATTCCGACCCGAACCCCGGCAGCATCTTGAATGAACTCCGAAATCATCGCATCAAAGCGGGCGTCATCACCATCGTACATTGACAAGTTGTCAGAGATTTCTGAGACAGTCGCCGAGACTGCTCCGTGATTTTGCGTACGCTGCAGCACTCAAGTATTGACCTTGGACTGCGAAGGGACTGTGCGCATCACATCTTGTGGCACCTCGGATACGCTGAATGCACTCAATGAACTTGTTGCGGCAGTTGAGGTCAAGTTGTTGATCAATGTCACGGCCGAACCATCGGGATCGATCATGATGGAAAGGCCGACGGGGACATTCAGGTTGAGCAACACCACAAGAGCGCTCACAACTCGCATGAAGGACAGGGTCCGCGCCAAACTTGTGTAAATCAGGCACACATATCTCCAGACCCCCGCAAGCACCGCTGGGTTCAATGATTGCGCGCTCGACCTGTCTTTGGCTCTCTGTTGGAAGGCTTAAAAGTTATCTCGACCGTACTGCAGCTTGAGACTAGAAATTCCCGCTATTGGGAGGAGCAAGGCCTCAGAAACTACTCATAGGTAGTTGAGCACTGACCTGCAAAACTGATTCTAGATATGAACTGCTCAGTAGCGATAAACTCCAGAAAGAGTGACCTGAATTATAAAGTTCCAGGCCTGGATCCGAACGGCCCTCTGCTGCAGATCACAACCGATGAGTGAATAGGGGCGGATGAATGGGACTGCCGGTGAAACTCAGAAGACTGAGAATCATGAACAACGCAGCTGCTGTTCTCCATTTTGGACAGGCCCTAATAGTCGTTTGGCTAAGCAGGAGCTTTCCCGTGGCAGTGTCTGGCAGTTTCCTAAAGCTCAATGCTCTGACACATAAACTGGAGCCGACGACATCTACTCTTTTTACCGTCCAAATCGCATGGCTAATCGCCGTGTTCTTCTTGCTGTCAGCACTCTTCCATTTCTTGATCGCGACAGTCTATAACAAACGGTACAACCTTAATTTGCTGCTCGGAATTAACAAGATGCGCTGGGCAGAGTACTCGCTCTCAGCCAGCGTGATGATGGTTGCGATCGCAATATTGGTGGGAGTGTACGATTTTGCGAGTCTCTTGATGATCTTTGCACTTACAGCGATAATGAATTTGATGGGCCTCGTCATGGAGATCCACAATCAGTCCGTCCAAGCGACCAATTGGACGAGCTACTACGTCGGCTGCTTTGCTGGAGCAGTCCCCTGGTCTGTAGTGGCTCTCTACTTATGGCTTGGAGCAACCCACGGCAGCAGAGCACCGACCTTCGTTTACTGGATCTTCGTCTCCATATTCATCTTTTTCACTTGCTTCGCGGCAAACATGGTTCTCCAGTACAAGAGGGTCGGTCCTTGGAGAGAGTATGTTTACGGGGAACGCGTATATATCATTTTAAGCTTGGTTGCAAAGAGTCTGCTTGCATGGCAAGTCTTCGCAGGAACACTTCGTCCCTGACAGTGACACCAAAATTACCACACAGGCTCCCAAGAGAATTCGGAATCATACATTCTCGCTAAGCGATTGCGGACAGCCATGGTCACTCTCAGCTGGAATGTAACAGATGGCGCGTGAGAGCACGAACCTTCAATCTCTTGACTCAAAGGTCTGCACATTCTTTGCCGCTTTGTTGTGGATGCCACATTTTACCCTGGCATACAGCCACTTCTCATCCGCTAAAACAACCTCGGTTACCTCCCGATATCACGGGAATTGGCTCATCAGCCGAAAGATTATACACGTGAATCATATATGATACATTTGTATAGTTACATGAGAGGGACACTAGGATGACACTTAGCGGCGAGCCAGCGTTTGAGGATATGACGGCGAAGGCACGCCTACGTGAAACTGCACTTCGGTTGTTTGCCGAGGAAGGCATCGAGGGAACAACTGTGAGAGACATCGCGAGAATGTCAGGTGTCTCATTGGGGCTGATTCGCCACCACTTCGGTTCCAAGGATGGCCTTCGCGCCGCCTGTGACACTTATGCGATCGAGCAGATGGTACACCTCAAAAAAGAGATCATTCTTGATGGGAAGTTGGCAGACCGTGAGTCGATGTCGTCATTTCATCCGCGGATGTTGGTGCTGATCCGTTACGTTGCTCGTTCTGTATGCGACGGCTCGCCTTCAGCAGACGCAATGTTCTCTCAGATTGTTTCTTCGACCCAGGATTGGATCGAAGCACAGTTCCCAGGTGAATTCGCTGATCCGCGGATGCAGGCAGCCTTGGTGGTCGCTACTGAGATCGGCATTCTAGTTATGCACAAGCAATTTTCGGATGTGCTTGGTGCTGACGCACTTTCCCCGAAGGGTCATTTGCAGCTCGCCAGGGCCAAAGTGGAGTTCTACTCCAAGCCGCTCATTAGCCCCGAAGTAGCTGCTACAGCTCTGGAGACGATCGAGAAACTTCAGGATAGTCCGAATTCCAAGCAACATGAAGAAGGTGGGGCTGCGTGTTGAAGCGAACTCCATTCGACCAAGGCGACAAGCAGAACTCAATGATTACGGCTCACGAGGTGGATAAGCGCTTCGGCAAGATCTGTGCTCTCGATGGGGTCAGCTTTGAGGTTGAAAGAGGCACTGTGGTCGGCCTCTTGGGACCCAACGGCGCAGGTAAGAGCACGCTGATACGAATACTAACGACATTGCTCAAGCCGGACAGCGGGTACGTTAGAGTGGCTGGTCTCGATGCCGTATCTGATGGCAAGCGCCTGCGCTCAATAATCGGACTTGCCGGACAATCCGCTGCAGTTGACGAGCTGCTGACCGGAAGGGAAAATCTGGAGCTCATAGGTCTCTGGTATCACATGCCAAAGAAAGAGTATCGGCGTCGTGCACAGGAGACGCTCGAACGCCTTTCGCTTGTCGGCGAGGCAGATCGCCAAGTAAAGACCTACTCAGGTGGTATGAGGCGCCGACTCGATCTCGGCGCGAGCTTCATAGCCGACTCTCCCGTCCTTTTTCTCGACGAGCCGACAACTGGACTTGATCCAAGGACTCGAAACGAGCTTTGGCAGCTTGTCGAAGAGCGCGTTGCGGCTGGAGCAACTGTACTGCTCACCACCCAGTACATGGAGGAGGCTGAGCACCTAGCAGACAAAATAGTCGTGATCGACAAGGGCAAAGTGATCGTCGAAGGAACTTCAGGCGAGCTGAAGGCAAAGACCGGGGGCGCAATTCTCGAAGCGCGAGTGGTTCACGCGGCAGACATATCTCGAGCATCGCTATTAATGGCTTCCCTTGGCAGAGGAGAACCGCGTTCCGACATCGACCAGCGAAAGGTGAGCATACCCGCGAGGGAAGGGGCGGAACTGCTGCTTGAAGCTGGACGCATGTTCCAAGAAGCAGGGATCTCACTCGAAGACATAGGCATTCGCCGCCCAACTCTCGATGAAGCTTTCCTGGTCTTGACCAGCGGCACGCAGCCACTGGATATTGCCAAACCTTCAAATCAGGAGGCAACCAGATGACAGATGTCAAAATCCCTAATTTGGACGCTCGAGTCCCACACCTGGAACTTTACCTCGCATTGCGGGATGCTGCTGGCGTAGCGAAACGGAATCTCCTCAGGACTGTCCGTACCCCTGAACTCCTTCTTTATTCAATCCAGCCGGTCATGATGCTCGTCATCTTTCGTTACATTCTTGGTGGAGCGATCAACTCAGCCGATGTACCGGGTGGCAGCTACGTCGACTTTGTTGTACCGAGTATCTTCCTCACGTCGGGTCTCGTAGGTGCTATGACTTCTGCCATTGGTATGGCGCAAGATCTCAAGAGCGGTATCGTTGACCGACTCCGAAGCCTCCCCATGGCGCGCTCGGCTGTCGTGACCGGTCGGTCGCTCACAGATCTCATCCGCAGTGTCATCGGCCTAGGGGTTATGATTGCTGCAGGCGTGGCAGTAGGATTCCGCTTCCATAGTGACTTAGGCCATATCATTCTTGGTATAATCCTGGTTCTCGCACTGGGATACTCTTTCTGCTGGATTAACGCCGCGATAGGCATGGCAGTCAAGGATCCTTCGAGCGCCATTTCTGCCTCGACAGGTCCGACCTTTTTGCTTATGTTTGCGAGCAACGCGATCGTACCCACCAACACCCTTCCTGGCTGGCTCCAACCTATTGCTCGTAACCAGCCCTTGAGCGTCACAGCTTCTGCGATCCGCGCGCTTTTTCAAGGGGAACCTGCCACCCACTACGTGTGGCTTTCAATTGCATGGTCAGCTGGCATTTCAGTCTGCTTCTTCTTAGTGTCATACAGCTTGTACACGCGTACCGTCAAGAAATAGCGTGAACCTCCCCTACCTTACGAACGGCGACCGGGAAGGGCCGCCAGCGCTGCTCCAAGGATGGAGCCAACCCGCAATGCCTTTATCATCGCATTCCCAAGACGTACAATTGCAACGAAGAAACCGAGAAATCCGCTGAATCAACAGCACGGGTCACACCGTTTACGAGGCAGCCCCTAAAGGAGCTGATCATCGCATGGAGGCGAGTGCCGTGAACAATGAAGAGGCAGTACCTGAGACTCAAGGTGTAACGGTGGAACTGCTTGCAACGGTCGACCTGGGCCCCGAGATCGAAGGCATGGCGGGTCACCAGCTTCGGATGCGCATGTTCACCTTTGAGCCAGGAGCCGTCTTCGGACCTCTTCACGACCATAAAGGCCGACCAGGCATCGTCTACATCCTAAAAGGAACGATCACCGACCATCGAGGTGGAATCGCTACTGACTATGGGCCAGGTGCGGGCTGGCCGGAAGATCGGGACACCAAACACTGGCTTGAGAATAGAGGATCGATTCCCGCGGTAGAGGTCTCGGTCGACATCGTCACGTTGGAGGCTCCGCTGGCGTAGGCGAGCCTTGGCTCGAACATGATGGTGCCTTCTCGCAAGAACTTTTGTCCTCAGTAACCTCGTTCGCCCAACTGCAAAATGCAACAAATTGCAGCTCATTCAGGGTCCAGAACCTCCAAGATCGCGATGATCTTCTCTCAACCTGTTCTCGATATATCCAAATTGATATCCTTTGTCTGCGAAGCTGGTTCGGTTGCCTGGTGACTCGCTGACGCGCCTACGAGACTCTCATCAAGATGTGTATGACGCCAGTTATCAAATAGACAAGATGCACCGTGACGCAGCCAGCAAACACGTTCCTTGTGGCACCTGTTTTCCGATCGCTATCGTTTGCGCTGCAACTGATCCAAATTGCCTCTGGTTTTTCGCTTGCGGCAAGCGAACTTCTTGGTCGCCTAGATCGGGCAGCCATGCGTCGCCAGCCAATTCCCAAGCTATTGAAACTGGTATAAATTACATTTGTGTGTTTTCAGCCCACACAGTTTCGTATCTTAGGGGTCGGATGCAGGAGGATCATGAACATCAGCCTTTCACAACTCATCGATGAAGGATCGACAGTCCACGTCGATGACAGCCGAAGATTCTACGCCGCTAAACAAGCAGCCGGTGGTCAACGGGGTCCGGCCAACTACGAAGAGCTCCTGGAGGCCCGCGGTAAATTGCGTTTGAGAGCCGGGGAGTCGCGAGCAATTGAGCACACTGCAAATTCCAGCAAAAATCATGTCCCAGTAAGAGTTACACTACCTAGCTCTGGCAAGCCTCGGGCAGTTTACATGGACATTCACGGCGGGGGTTTCTATATGGACTCAGCGACCCGAAATGACGTTCGCAATTCTCATCTGGCTGATGCGTTAGGCGTTGCTGTAGTGAGTGTTGACTACCGATTAGCACCAGAGCATCCTTGGCCCGCAGCGCCCGATGATTGTGAGACAGCCGCCCTTTGGACACTGAAGGAGGGACCCACGGAGTTCGGCACAGAGAAGATGCTTATCGGCGGCGCCTCAGCCGGTGCAACATTAGTCATGACGACACTGATTCGGCTGCGAGATGAAATTGGCATCGAGCCGATTGTAGGTGCGGTGCTGCAGTTCGGTGCCTACGACCTCAGCGGGCTATCCCCGGGTGGCCGACTCTACGCCGACGAGTGGTTCATCGAAGCCTACACAAAGCATGTTCCCGATCGAACGAACCCGGACATATCTCCTCTGTACGGG
>JAJZBG010000077.1 GCA_021799035.1 Actinomycetes bacterium
CTAAAGTACGCAAGCGCCTGTGGGGTGAAGAGGCTTGACCAGCAACGCAGAACGTTTCTGGCCACAGCCTCAGGACCCTGTATCCACAGATAGGTATCGTGCTCGCCCGCGAAAGACGCTTCTGCCGCATCTTCGCTTACAGAACTTGATCGGACAGCCACTGGAAGTGGGTCCTCAGGGCTGAGCTGCTCATAGGCCTTGGCCAGCTCGTCGAAGAGCGCGCCTTGAAGCTCTGACTCTTCAAACAGGCTGCGGATCTGCTCTGATGCTGCCATTTGCCCCTCCAAGGTGTCGGCATGCTGGAGGTTCGACTGGATGGCATTATCAAGTCCTGTAAGCTCTACGAATTCTCGATAGGCGTGAGTGCTCACCGCAAAGCCGGGTGGAACCGGAAGCTCCTGGCGAAGCAGTGAACCCAGGCCCATCGCCTTTCCGCCCACCACCTCAGCGAAGTGAGAGTGGCAGTCACGAAGTGGCAGAATGTACTCCATCTTGTGCTCCTTTGCTGCTATTGCTTTGGCAGAATCGTCACAAGACCGGTATTCCCGTCCACCCGAACCATATCGCCCGTCTTGATCCGCCTTGTTCCCGTGCCAGTGCCAACAACTGCTGGGAGACCATACTCACGTGAAACAATGGCTGCGTGACTCATCATGCCGCCTATGTCGGAGACAGCGGCCTGCACCTTCGAGAAAACCGGACCCCAAGAGGGGGCGGTGATGGGGCAGACCAGGATCTCACCCTGTTCGATTGTGCTGATCTCAGTCGAGCTGAGAACAACACGAGCCCTGCCCTCCGCAACCCCAGGCGAGGCGGGGACACCTTGTATCTCGTTATCTGCTACTGCACCTCCAAGACCGAGCCAAGACCTGACGCGATCGGTTGTGATACCCCACAACATCACGGTGAAAGGCTCGGTTATCTCCTCCGGCACAGGACCTAGAGCTGGAAGTGGCGTCCACTCGTGAAGGGCATCGAAGATCCGCTTGCGTTCCGCAATCTTTTTCCTCCAGATCTTCTGACCGCCAGACGGAGCCCCCGAGGCCCACGATGCAACCATGTCGGCGAATGCCTCTCCCACTTCCCATCGATTCATGAAGAACATGTCCTCGCGATCATCAAGGAAGTCGCCCTCAACGAGCCGATCTCCAAACTCTCGTATCTTGTTCCACCAGACCGTGTGGTGCCAGTGTTCAACATAGAAGTTGTGATCCTCGATGTACGGAGCAACAAGCCTGGCGAGATTAATATTTTCGTCGAACGCGAGCCTGTCCTCTTCAGATGGCAACAGCTCCCGATACTCAGCAGTCAGCCGCTCTCTTCTATCGAGGATTTCCTGCTTAGGACGATTCAGGGTCTCGCCTCTTTCGAGCCTGTCGATGTATCCGGTAAGTGCAGTCCATGGAACGGTAAGATCGTCGATCCAAGAGCGGTGGTGGTGATAGAAGCCGGCTCCGTTGGAAAAGTAGAACCATGGGTGCCAAATCTCGTCCAGGGAAGCAACCCACTTTTCCGCTTCAGGATCATGGCGAAGACCTTCGAGGATCTCTTCCGGCTTGCGCTTAGCCCTCAGCTTGTCAGCTATGCCGAGGTCCAGACCGAGCTGTGCGAGCCTCTTCAACTCGTCGTCCGGGCGGAAGAAAAGCAGCTCCGATCCTGCGACCATCTGAGCTATGAGCTCGTCTTTGATTCCCGGAAACGCCTGCTTGCAGAACATGAATAGGTTGAGAAACGCTGCATAACCAATGTTCAACATCTCGAAGTGGTACTGCCATGCTACGAACATATTTTCGATCGCAGCGTTGTACGCTTCGACAAGCTGCCAACCCGCGCTGATACCGAGAGCCTCGGTCACGACCTCCTCGCGGTCCAAACGGGGTAGATGCGGAACTTCAAGCTTCTCAAGCTTCTCGATGAGTTTCGTCATCTTGACTTTCCATTTATCGAAAAGCGAGTCCCAGTTGCCGTAATAGCTGCCGGCACGCCGCATGAAGACCTCAACTCGCTCGTTCATCCGTTGTTCGGACGAGACGGGAACAGCCGCAATATAGAGGTAGCCATTTACTATCCGCTGCTCGATCCCATACGCTGGCGGGATTGCGAATATGCGGGAATTGTACTGGCCAAGTGCAGTGCGCCAGCACTCATGCGTAATGGTATCGAATGGAAAGAGAACTTCTGGATGGTGCACGCCATCCTGGTACCACAACATTCCGTCTTCCCACTCGCGGTTCTCTTCGGAGAATAGGAAGTAATACGGATACATCTGCTCCCAGCCCTCGCCGCCTGGAGCGGTTTTGACATCGAATGGGCTTGAAAAACGGTGCACAACCTTCTGTTGCTCGGTGGCCATGTCCACCCCCCTTTTTGATACGCTCTCTTCGCGCATCACATCGCTTCACACCAGTAACAGGCACCCCTGGAAGGCCCAAACTGACCTTCTACCAGCATGAACACGCATTTAGCTGCAAAAACAGGTGAGCCCATCGCGGCTGCGTCAAGCCCCCGACACCTGCGACTGAGGTCACATTACAGTTGTAGACCTTTCCAGTCAAATTCACTAAATATGTCTAGCTGGCAGTGCAATGAACGGTCGCATTCCCTGGCTGGAAATGACCGCGTAACTCAAATCATCGCAATCTTCCAACTACCGCCTATCCAAACAGACTCCTTTCAACCTCTCTCACCTGCAAATGTTCGAATTTCAAAATCATCCCCAGAGCATCGCAGGGATGTCTGCCACCGAGTGCGTCACGAGGTCCGGCACAAGACGAGCCTTGAGCTCGTTGACATCGCTGGGCCTTGTCGCCCCAGTGAGCACCAGGATCGAGAATGCCTGGATCCGTTTGGCGGTAGCTATGTCGAGCTCGACGTCGTCACCCACAAAAGCTGTGTCCTTGCGATCGAACCCAGCGATTCTCAAGCACGTTCTCGCTGCAAGCATGCTCGGCTTACCGGCGGTGACCGCCCGCCTTCTCGAAGCGAAAGCCATTGCGGTGGTTGTGGCCCCGGTCCCTGGAACGACCCCGCCTTTGGATGGAATTGCCCTGGCCATGCTGGAAGTGATGAAACCGGCGCCAGCTCGTAACGCTCTAAGGCCAGCGGTCATATCGTCATAGTCAAAAGAAGGACTTCGGGCCACGAGGACGACGTCCGCCTCGTGGCCATGCTCCGTCTCAAGGACTTTGAGCCCGCGACCTTCGGCTTCCCGGGCGAGTGCTTCAGATCCGAATAAAAGCACCTTTCCCCCCGGATAGCGATCCGCAGCAAGCTGGATAAGAATCTGCCCAGCCGTAATCACAACCAGGTTTGGAAAGTCGAATCCAAGGTCAACTGCCTTCTTTTGCCATGCTGCCGTGGAAAGGTAGCTGTCATTCGTCAGAAGGACAAATCCGTATCCCCGGTTGCGCAGCTCGGTAAGTGTTTCAAAAGCTCCCGGAATTGGCTCTCCGTCCACGGCGAGGCACCCGTCAATGTCAAAGACGAAGTTCCGAATTCTCGAGGGAATGTCTGCTCTGGTCACGTCAGTCCTTTCAACTTGTGATCGCTCGACTCTTGCGAATGCTTGAAGCTCAAGCGTTCTTAGAGAGGAATGACGTTCGAGAGCCCGAGTTCGCTCCAGCGACCCTTTACCTGCTCGATCATGGCGGGGTCGAGTTCGATCAGGCTTGGCTTGTCCTTCCACTCCCACGGAAGGGTTGCATTGAGAACCATCTTCGAGGTGATGTCCCTGGAATTGATCGGCAACGAAGGATCAAGTGCGGTGGAACGGCCGCGCTTAATGATCTCGCATCGGTCTGCCTGGGAACGGGTTGCAATTGCCCACCAAACCCTTGGGAGGTCATCTGCGGGTATGTCGCCGTCCACCAAAATCACGTACTTTACTCCGTAGTGGCCGGTGCTTGAACCAAGTACCGCCATTCCAACCTGCTCGGCATGCCCTGGGTACTTCTGATCTACAGAAACCACCACGACGAACCTTCCGGTTGCCTCTGGGAGGAAGTAAACCGACTTGATCCCGTCAATCCTCATGTCCTCAAGTTCACCCCAAAGGGTGCCCGCGCGGTTCAACGCCTGGATATAGTGAATGTCTGTCGTGGGCCGGCCGACAGTGCTAATTGGGAAGACAGCGTTATCCCTGAATGATAGCCTCTTGACATCAAGCCACACCTTCGGGCTGGGAGTTCCAGAATAGTAACCGGTGTACTCTCCAAAAGGACCTTCCATCTTGAGATCATCCAGTACAAGATCTCCTTCTATGACAACTTCGGCATTTGCAGGCACCGGGAGACCGCAGTATTTTCCTTCGGTGAGCACCATTGGCTCTTCCCTAAGAGCACCAACCATGTCGTACTCGCAGATCCCCCTGCCGAATAGCGTGCTCGCGGTGAGAAACAGGAGCGGGTCTGAGCCAAAGACGAATGCAGCCGGGATCCTGTTCAGCCCCATTCTGCGCGCAGACTGGATGTGAAGATCTGCATCTTTGCCCTTTAGCGGCTGTAGGGCGAGAGTCTTTCCATCAAGCACCTGGCTCCTGTACGTACCTACGTTCACCCATCCGCTGGCAGGATCCTTGGTGACTACGCAGATTGCAGTCCCGACAAATCGCCCGCCGTCTTTGGGATAGAGCTGAGGCACAGGAACGTACTTGAGCACATCAGCCTCGGCGCCTTCGAAGGTGTTCTCGTAGACTTCGGCACTCTCGCTGGGCACATACGTTGGAGTCACTGGATGGTGCGTGCGTGTAGCCCAGAAACGGGCGAGCTCACATAGGGATGACCCTTCGTCAGCGCCGAGAGCAATCGCCATTCTTTTCGCACTTGTATATAGGCTGCTGAGAACGGAGATGTCATAATCACCAACCGTTTCAAAAAGCAATGCGGGACCGCCGCGCTCCTCTGAAAGCTTCGCGACGTGACCAAGCTCCAGGTTATAGTCCACCTTGGCTTGCACACGTGCCAAATCGCCTGCCTTCTCCAGCGCCCCGATATACCATCTGATGTCTTTCCCTGACATTTTCCCCTCCTAGTACCTTGATCACCTGAGCTCGCGCCCACCAGCTTGCACCTGCTGCTCGCTGAATCTCCTTGCCTGCTACTCACATATCTGAGAAAACCTCTTCAATTGACCTGTCAACTGGGGGAAACCATCACAGGGCGCAAGGCGCCCAAAGCGAGGCTTCGAACCCTGGCTTAGGCTTTCCCCCGATATCGATAAGTCGCCAATCCGAAATCTCAGTTCTTCTCATCACACGTATGACGTAATATGTCTAGTGCATGAGTTAATGTATAGCTTTCAAATCACGTTTGCAAATGAAATTGCTGATAGATTTTCTACTAGTTGGAGCTGTCATGGACTTTCTCAGCTTCCACCAGGCATGACGAGACGGAACCCTGCGAAAAATTCTTAGGAAATCTTCGAATGGACCAGCTTGGAGATTGAAACCGGTTCGCGCTGACTCAGGAAGGCAAAAATACTTAGGCGAATACTCCTAATATGTCCTATGATAGGAGAATTGTGATGACTGTAGTGAATGAGATCCTGGGAATGGTCCAGCACAAGGAGCTGGAGGTTGGCTCAACCCTACCCAATGAGGCAGACCTCTGCGCGAAGTTCCAAGCGTCGCGAACCCGGGTCAGAGAGGCGGTCAAGTATCTGCAAGGCAAGGGGTTCCTGCGGGTGGAACACGGACGAGGCACCTATGTTGAGCCGCTCGAACGCTGGGACCTGCTTGATGCAGACCTTTGGATGACAGCGATGAAAATAGGGAATCGCACCACGCTCGTCTCTAATTTGGTAGAAATCCGGCGCCTGTTGGAGGTTCGAACAGCACAGCTAGCTGCAGAGAATCGAACTCCCGAGCAGGTCCTCGCCCTTGAAGATGACCTTGCGATCATGGAGGAGGCTCTGAGTGAGCGGGATGCGGCGAAGTACAACCGAACCTCTCGCAGCTTCCATGACCACCTGGCAACGGCCACCGGCAACATGCTCCTGCTCAGGCTGACTCGAGCTCTCGCACAAGCGCTGGAGTTGACCAAGCAGTTCGGAGACGAATCCAGCGACGTCCTATTGCATTCCTTCAAGGAGCACCAGGCAATTTTCTCCGCGGTGAAACGACGCAGCCCGGAAGAAGCTTCTGAGGCCATAACACGCCACCTCAAAGATTTCGAAGACAGCGTCAAAGTCCGAAACGCTCAGACCTAGATCTCCGAGAATCCTTTACCAGCTCCACTCTGCCAAGCCAAAAATCACCGATCTATTTGCCCAGCGGTTGAGAAGATTGACCTGCACTAGAGGCGGAGCGATGCGACAAGCTTTTCGGGATCATCCGCCCCGATAAGCAGCGCATCAAAACGCTCTCCATGCAGGGTTACTCTAACTCCGCGCTTGTTCTGGTGATGAATGATCGCGAATATGGTCTCCTTGCCGGACATGAAAGTCCCCATGGCGAATACTCCAGGCAACCGGCTGCCGGGCATCTTGATCCCATGAACAGCGTGGATTATATCGTCTACCACAGCGACTGCCTCAACAGAAGATATTGGGACTTGGATGTCTCCATGCACCCCTTCGGCTTTTTCAACGGTGCTCAGCTTCAGCACAAGGGTGTCGTCTTCACGAACGAGTTCGGCCATCAGCGATCTCCTTACGATTCCGCGGCAGGCGCCGCTGGCCCATCCTACACCACCCGAAATGAGCCCTTATAACAGCTGGGACCACGCCCG
>JAJZBG010000023.1 GCA_021799035.1 Actinomycetes bacterium
CCAAGCGCTGTCCTTTAATGCTCCTGCGGCAACATCGTACATTACTCTCACAGTTTTAGCGACAAACCCTGGGTCCAAAACAAAGCTTCTGTTCAGTCCATCGCGAGTGAGGTTGCGAGTTGCGGGCTTAGCCACAAGGGATAGAACGGTAGAATGGCGATTCGGTCAACCTTCAGGCCACTCGACACTATGCGGCAATTGCAGAGTGCAGGCCGATCTAGCCAGGTTAAAGGCCCATGAACAAGCATCGAAAGCACAAGAAGAGAGCACATAGCACAAGCCAAATCACGGCTGCTTGGGACGCATCAGGCCTCGACCACTATGTCGGCGAAGACCTTGTATCAGATCCCCTGACTGGATATGAAGCCTCGCTCAGGGCAATCCAGGGCCATCAGGCCACAAAGAGCTACGTATGCCCTGAGTGCAATGACGTGATCGAGAAAGGCTCCTCTCATCTGGTTGTCGTTCCGATCGACGCCCCAGACTTGCGAAGGCATTGGCACAGCTATTGCTGGGTGAGACGGCAAAACCGGCTTCCCGTTCCGAAAAAACGTAAAAAAGGACGGAAATGACATGCCCAGGGCAAAAAGAGCGGCCCTGGAATCTTCTCAGCTGATCTCTTGACGGTCAGGAAGCTTCTCGATATTGACGTCTCGGAAGGTCACTACCTTGACGTTGTCGACGAACCTCACCGGTCTGTACATGTCCCACACCCAGGCATCTTTCAGCTCCACCTGGAAGTACGACCTCTCGCCTTCCCCCAGAGGCGTTATCTTCACCTCGTTCGTTAAATAGAACCTTCGTTCTGTCTCAACTGCATACTGAAACATTGGGAGAACCGCCCTGTACTCCTGGTAGAGGGCAAGCTCAATCTCCGTCTCATAATTTTCAAGATCTTCTGAGCTCATGCGTACTCTCCAACCTTTAAAAGAACAATGGAGTGGCCAGAGATCTCACCTGAACCACTCCATTAGAAAAGATATAAAGAACCACTAATCAATTCTTAGCGCTTTTCTTTAATCTTCGCGGCCTTTCCAACCCGATCTCTCAAATAGTAGAGCTTTGCCCTTCTTACGTCACCCCTAGAGACGACTTCAAGCTTGGCAATGATCGGAGAGTGAACAGGAAATATCCGCTCGACTCCAACACCGAAGGAGACTTTGCGCACCGTGAAGCTCTCCTGCAGCCCAGAACCAGACTTCCTTATCACAACCCCTTGAAAAATCTGGACTCTCTCCCTGCTGCCCTCTACCACTCTTACATGCACTTTGACGGTATCACCGGGTCCAAAATGGGGTACGTCTTCGCGGAGACTCTCCCTGTCTACTAGGTCGGTTGGCTTCATCGTTGTGGAACTCCTAAAAATTATTCAGAGACCTTATAAGAATAACCGTGCTTTGCCAGAATCCGCTCATCATCTTTGCTCAGGCCACCCCGAGCGACAATCAAATCCGGCCTCGATTTTAGGGTTCGATGCAAGGCCGCCGCCCTTCGCCACTCGGCTATCAACGCATGATTGCCGGATAGGAGGACCTCAGGAACATTCATGCCTCTGAAACTCGCAGGTCTGGTGTAGTGCGGATATTCTAACAGCCCCTCAGCAAAGCTCTCATCTAGTGGCGACTCCTCATTGCCAAGGACTCCTGACACCAACCTCACTGTGGCCTCAATTACGGCAAGTGCCGCCAGCTCTCCTCCTGCTAGAACATAATCTCCCGCAGAAAGTTCGAAATCCACTAGCCCGTCGATGATTCTCTGATCGAATCCTTCATATCGACCGCATAAAAGGGTGAATCCCTCAGTGGTGCTCAGTTCTCGCGCTACAGCCTGATCAAGGACTCTGCCACCGGGAGAGAGAGCTATGAGAGGACGCGGAGGGTTGAGTTCAGCCACAAGGTCGAATATTGGCTGGCACATCAGCACCATGCCCGGCCCGCCACCAAACGGTGCATCGTCCACGCTCTTGTGCGCATCTTTGGCGAAATCACGCGGATCAAGCAGATCAACTGAGAATATATGGCGTTCGCGTGCCTTCGACAGCAATGAAACAGACAGATACGACTCGATGATCTCCGGGAAAAGCGAAATGACAGCGATCCTCACCTAAGACCCGCTTTCCAGTAGACCTTCCGGTATCTCCACATGGAGCACTCCCGTCTTATGGTAGTCGAGGTCGCCATCCTTCAAGAAGATGAGCGGCACCAACAAGCCAGAGTCAAGCACCAAAAGATCCGAGGCCGGATTCAGCTCAAGTGCCACTACGGCGCCAAGAAGCTTACCTTGCTGATCGTATACCGGAAGTCCAGAAATCTCGTGGATCCAGACCTCACTGTCATCTAGGATCGGTGCGGCTAAAAGCGTCTCTCCCCTGAGATGCTCAGCTGCTTCCCGATCATCCACCCCTTCGAAGTGAACAATCCAGCGTCCTTGATGTGGCGACGAAGAGACAATCTTCAAATCCTGGCCAGAACAAATAAGCGTGGCGCCCGGTGAAACCCGCTCATGCCTGTTTGTTGTCAAAGCGACGATGACGTCGCCTTTGAGTCCATGAGCCTTGACAATGTAGCCGACTTCAACTGTTCTATCGGCCATTGCAGTTGGCGTGTCCTATCGCTCGACAATCTCCACTGACGCGTCCAGTCCCTCCCGGGCGCCGGCAGCCCTCACGATGGTCCTGATCGAGTAGGCAACTCGGCCTTTCCGGCCTATAACCTTCCCCATATCCTCATCGGAGACTTGCAAGGTCAGATGTAGCTTGCCGTCCTCGGTAACCTCGCGCTTGATATTGATGGCATCGACATTGTCCACTACCTGGGATGCCAAATACCTCAAAACCGACACCGCGAGTTCTTCCTCAGTCTCTTCGGACTCTTTGTGATCCAACGGTTCAGTTGTGTTCACTGGTCTACTCAGCCGCCTTTGACTTGAACTGGTCCCAAGCGCCCGAAATCCTCAACAATTTGCCGACAGTCTCTGTGGGCTGGGCACCCTGTCGAAGCCACTTCAAGGCTGCTTCGTTGTTGACGACTACCTTTGATTGCTCCTGCTTGGGGTCATAGTGTCCCAGTATCTCAATGAACCGACCATCTCTAGGCGAACGGGAGTCGGCAGCAATGATCCTGTAGGTAGGCTGCTTCTTTTTCCCCATTCGAACTAACCGTAGCTTAACCGCCACAAACTACTCCTTATTTCCTAAACCAATCGGACTGATGTAGTCGGTGAGCATGCCAAATATTTCACATCAGTCATCAGCCGCTACAGTCTAAGGTCTTTACCCGCAAATCACTGCAGCACCATCCGGCGTCCCTTAAAGGGAACCACCAAACAGTCTATGCTAACGCCGCTTCTTCTTCTTATGGTTTGCCCGATTTGGCGACTTTTTAGTGGGTGACGGACCCCCCATCCCCATTGACCGCATCATCTTCTGCATATCTTTGAACTGTTTTAGCAGCGTTCCCACCGCCGCCGTCGTAGTCCCGGATCCCTTCGCAATTCTCAAGCGCCGCGAACCTTCAATGATGTCCGGATTTGCCCTTTCAGCTCTGGTCATGGAAGAAATTATCGCCTCAACCTTGACAAGTTCCTTCTCGTTTATATCCGCGTTGCGAATTTCCTTGGGCACCCCCGGCAACATGGACAGGACCCCCTTCAAAGGCCCCATCTTCTTCACCTGCTGCATCTGCTCGAGAAAATCCTCGAGATCAAACTTTCCACCCTTGAGCCTCTTGGCACCCTTTTCTGTCACTTCCTTGTCGAGGGTGCGTTCCGCCTGTTCGATCAAAGTCAGAACATCGCCCATGCCAAGGATCCGATTTGCCATGCGGTCCGGGTAGAAAAGGTCGAAGTCAGCAAGCTTTTCACCGGTGGAAACGAAGGTTATCGGCTTGCCAACAACGTGACGAACCGATAGAGCTGCGCCGCCCCTAGCGTCGCCGTCGAGCTTTGTAAGAATGATCCCATCGAGGGTAAGAGCCTCGTTGAACTCTCTTGCAGTGTTGACCGCATCCTGGCCGATCATCGCGTCGACAACCAAAAAGGTGTAGTTGGGTGAGATGGAGTCTGAGATTCGACTTACCTCAGCCATTAGCTCCTCATCGATCGACAGGCGCCCGGCAGTGTCGACGATTACCACGTCCCTGCCTATCCTTCGCGCCTCCTCGACACCGGACACCGCAGTCTTCACCGGATCGCCTTCAACCGAGAAGACGGGAACATGAGCCTGCCCACCCAGCACACGGAGCTGCTCGACAGCAGCTGGTCTTTGAAGGTCAGCCCCCACAAGAAGTGGATTTCTACCCTGATGACGGAACCACAAAGCTAGCTTGGCTGCAGCTGTCGTCTTTCCAACGCCTTGCAGACCAGCCATCAACACGATTGTTGGAGGTCGGCTCGCATAGGTGATCTTGAGATTCTCGCCACCCAGTGCATTTGTTAGTTCAGCATTGACAGCTTTGATGACATGCTGTGCAGGTGACAAGCTTCTTTGAAGCTCCTCGCCAACGGTGTTTTCCCTGACACGTTCGATGAATGTGCGGACTACTCCAACATTGACGTCAGCCTCAATCAGGGCAGCCCGAATCTCGCGAAGCACCGAATCAACTTCGGCTTCGCTAAGCCTCCCCTTCCCCCTAATTCGGGAAAAAATCTCTTCAAAACGATCAGTAAGGTTGTCAAACATAAATCAGAATCATCCAGCCATCACGCATCGTCTGCCGTCTCAAGCAGCGCGTCAAGGAATTCGTCGGGCGAGAACAGTATAAGGTCATTCGCCTTCTCGCCAACTCCGACAAGCTTGATCGGCACACCCAGCTCCCATTCCGCCGCTAACGCAATGCCGCCTTTGGCAGAGCCGTCTAGCTTTGTGAGTATCAGTCCCGTGATGCCAGCGGCCTTTGCAAACTCCCTTGCCTGGACAAGCCCGTTCTGGCCCGTAGTGGCATCAAGGACCAACAAGACTTCCGTCAAATGTGCCGGCTCCCTTTCGGCTGTGCGTCTGAGCTTGCGCAACTCATCCATCAAATTCGACTTTGTGTGGAGCCTTCCAGCGGTATCGGCTATGACCATGTCGTATCCCCTGGCCGCAGCCTTTTGGATCGAATCGTACACTACCGATGATGGGTCGGCGCCTGGCACTGACCTGACAATGTCAGCCCCAGTCCGTTGCGCCCACATTTCCAATTGGTCGGCCGCTGCGGCCCTGAACGTATCAGCAGCTGCAAGTACAACCCTTTTCCCCTCAGCTGCGACCATCGCCGAAAGCTTTCCTATAGACGTAGTCTTTCCAACGCCGTTGACACCTACCACAAGCCAGACAGTCGGCTTCTCCTCGGAATACTCAAGTTCACGATCCGCGTCGACAAAGAGATTGCGCAACTGCATCCTTATTGCGCTTGCCATGGCAGAACCGTCAATTGTGCCAGCCATCTCAAGCTCTTTCCTCGAACCCTCAATGACCTTCGTTGTCAACTCCAAGCCGAGGTCTGACAGCAGCAGGGTCTCTTCAAGTGAATCCCAGAGCACCTGATCGCTGCTGGTTCCCCCCAACATGGTTCCAAGAAGTCTGCTGAAAGACAGGCGTGCTCGACTCAACCCTTTTCTTATGTCCGCTGGAGGAGCGAGTTCTGAGATAGCCTCTTGCGACTTGTGGATAGTCTCGGCTGCGCCTTCTTCACGTGTCTTTTCCAGAACTGCACTGCCTGAAGCCGTCAAAGATGACCTGCCTCTTCTCGAGACGAGATAGAAGGTCGAAACAATAACGATCAAAAGAACAAAAGCAACCACAATTACGGTAATCATCGCTAAGTCAGCCTAGACAATCGAAGTTAGAGATCGACGACATTCATCCCTATTGGGCATCCCTATTCGGAGTTCAATGCCATTTTCGACATCTTTTGCGACACGACCTTGGTTGAACCGCCCTCCTGCATGGTAACGCCGTAGAGCAGGTCCGCCACCTCCATGGTCCGCTTCTGATGAGAGATGATGAGCAGCTGGGAACTCTTTCCAAATGAGGTGATGAGCCTTAAAAACCTGTTCAGATTTATGTCGTCGAGCGCCGCCTCAACCTCGTCCAAGATATAAAAAGGCGAAGGCCGCGACCGGAAAACCGAAAATAAAAAAGCCAGAGCTATCAGAGAACGCTCCCCGCCGGAGAGAAGAGAGAGCCTTTTAATGCTCTTGCCCGGCAACACAACCTCGATGTCAAGACCAGACTGCATAAGCTCATCGGGATCCACCAAGACCAGCCTTCCCTTACCACCTTGAAACAGCTGCTCGAAAAGGGACGAAAAGTTCTCAGCAACATCAGCGAAAGCACTCTCAAAAAGCTGCAGCATCTCGGAATCGATGGACCTGATCACTTTGCCCAGGTCGCGACGGGAGGCCTTGATGTCTTCGAGCTGCGACTCCAAAAAATGCAGCTTTTCAGTCAACTCACTCAACTCGACTTCGGCAAGCTCGTTTATTGGCCCAAGTCCAGAAAGCTCCTCTTCACACTGCCGGAGAACGTACTCGGCTTCGGTTGGATGGACCCCTTCTGGAACAGGGGTGCTCTTGGCGATTTCGGTCTCTATGCCGAGCTCCCTCCTTACCCGCTCCCCCATGGTCTCAAGCCGCACCTTGGCCTCTGACTGTCGTATGGTGCTCAGTTGAAGAGCATCCCGTTTCTCGCCAAGCTCTGCCTCATGTTGAGATCTCCGAGAACGAGCCTCGTTCAGACGCTCTGACTTCAGCCTCGCCTCGTCGATCAGCTGAAGCCGTTCCCTCTTTGCTCCCGCAAGAAGTGCCGAGGCTTCCTCTTCCAGGGACGTGGCCACCTTTATCACATGCTCCAGGCCAATCAGGGCCCGGCTCCAGGATGCCAGTTCTGAACGCAAAGACTCCTCATCTTGGATTTCCTGTGCCAACCTTGAGCTCGCAACATCCCTGGCGCGCTCGAGGCCTGCTCTGGTCTGCTCTAGCCTGGCTGCCCTGAGTTCGAGATCCGCGCCCTTTTGATCAAGCAGCCTTCTGATTGCGAACTGCTCCTTCATCTTGCGCTGCAGCTCAGCTATCTCAGATTCCAGGGAAGCAAGAATCGGCTGCTGGCTTGTAAGCAGCGGATCAAGCTCTGTGAGTTCAGCTTCTGCAAGCTTCGCACGTTGGTGAAGCTCCAGCTGCTCGATTTCTAATGCCTCGATCTCTGCCGCTGCATGCTCAATGTCCGATACGAGCCGATCAGGCAAATTTCCGAGGCCTGCGAGTTCTTCACGAATAGCCTCCAGCTCTCTTCGAGATATCTGGCAACGGGAAGAGGCGTCCTGCAAATCCACCCGAACAGCAGAGACATCTCTGTCGCTTGCCTCGTACTTCCTCTCGGCCTCCTCTAGCTCGCGTAAGGCTCTTTCGAGAGCCAATCCAGTTCCAGCCATTGGCCTGGAAGCGGTCCACAAACCGTCCGGACCCAGGCGCTCGCCTTCCACTGTCGCAAAGATCAGGCTGGGAAATCTTCGGTGATACCCGATGGCCTCCTCTAGAGTTCCAGAAACAACAAATGTGTTCCTCAGCACGACGTCGAGGAACCTCGAAAGTTCAGCACTTGAGGCCGATATCTTCTCACGCAGTGGAATAACCGGCAAAGGTGGCTTTTCCGCGGTCTCTCCATGCGCATCGATGAACTGAGATACCGAGATCACTGAACCATCGATATTTCTTGCCTTCAAATAGCGAAGACCTTCTAAAGCCGAATCCAAATCCTTTATCAATACTGAGCCAGCAAAGCCTTGCACCGACGCAGCAAATGCCTTCTCGTACCCGCTTTCTATGTCGATCACATCGACTATGGCGCCAATGAATCCAGACAGTTGCGCAAGAACCTTGGCCTGAGTCCTCGATCTGCCCTCCTCTATGGCAGCCTGAAATGCCGACACTTTGGCCTGCAATGAATTGACAGCAACCTCATTGCTTGAGCGAGCCTCGGTAACCTTATCCAGATCGATCCTAAGGGCCCGCTCAGAGTCAGTATCCAAGTTGTACTGAGACTCCTTTTGCTCACGAAGGCCCTTAAGCTCCTCAATCCTTGCTCTCACATGATCCAGCTCTTCTGCCTTCGATTCCGATTGGCCCTGGAGCCTCGCTAACCTTGATCCAACCGCCTCAGACTGGGATTTTACCCGGGCAATCGTTTCTGAGAGCGACCTCCGCCGCGAAACAAACTGACCGTTTTCGCCAGCCATCTCGTTGAGCCTTGCATTGAGCCCTTGAAGCTTCTCCGCAATTTCCGGAGTCTCCTGCAGTTTGAAATCAGCTTCTTCAGCCTCCAACTTCGATAGCTCGGAACCGAGTTCCACGATCCTGCCCTCCGTGGTTTCCAGTTCAGCCGACACCATATCCAACTCGGAACGCAAAGACCCGATAAGCCTGCTCTTGTCAGAGGCTCTGAGCTTCTCCGACAGAGAGTCACGCTTCTGTTTTGCAAGGCTCAGGGTGGACCGAAGACGCTCGGAGAGTGCCTCCGAACGCGTGATCAAGTCGAACAAATCATCAGAGCTCACCCTTGGGCTGTGACTTTCCAATAACGCAATCGCCTTATCGACCTCTGAGATCTCGCTCTGGATTGAGAGAACGCTGAGCTCTGCATCCACCTGCGCCTTTGCCGCCTCCTCCGCCAGGTTTTCGAGGGCCCTTATTTCAGAGCCGGCTATGTATCTCCTAAGGAGAGAGATCCGGTCCCTAAGCTCGAGTTGACGCTTGGCCTTAGCAGCCTGCTGGACGAGAGGCCGAATCTGCCTTTTCACTTCACGGACAAGATCCCCAGCCCTGGCGAGATCTCCCTCCATAGAAGCGAGCCTTCTTTCCGTTCGCTCTCGCCTCTTCTTGAACTTGGTGATCCCTGCCGCCTCTTCGATGACCTCTCTGCGATCTTCCGGTTTTGCATTCAATATCGCATCCAGGTGGCCCTGGGAAATTATCACGTGCTGTTGGCGGCCAACTCCTGCATCCGAGAGAAGGTCCTGAAGGTCAATCAGCCGGCAGGAATTTCCATTCAGGAAGTACTCACTTTCTCCAGACCTGAAGAGCGTCCTGGTAACGGTGACCTCGGTAAGGTCTAGGTCAAGACCTCCGTCTGAGTTGTCTACGACAATCGATACCTCTGCCCGTCCGAGCGGCCCTCTCCTGCCCGCACCGGCAAAGATGACCTCGTCCATCTTTGACGATCGCACCGTCTTTGGCCCCTGAGCCCCTAGAACCCAAGCAATTGCATCGGCTATATTTGACTTGCCCGAGCCATTGGGGCCCACAATTACAGAAACGCCCGGCGAGAGATCGATTGTCACAGGATCGGCGAAGGACTTGAACCCCTTAATTGTCAGGGAGCGTAAGAACACCCCAAAATCTCCTTAGCAAGAATCTCCGCGACAGCAACGAATACAAAAGACTACCTGAATTCACCGTTGACACGAGCGGCAAAGATAAGATGAACGCCCGTTGGCAAAGACCCTCTCTATCTTTTGACCACACCGAAGGCAATCCATGCCCTCCCGGCCGTAGGCCAGATGCATCTTTTGATACCCACCGATTGCGCCATGAACATCCCTGTATTGCAAGTCCTTCAGACTCGACCCTCTGAGAGCAACAGCTTCGCTGAGCACGGCCGGAATAGTTTTCGACAACACGTCCAGCTCAGACTCGCTGAGAGAGCTTCCCGGGCGATCAAAACGAATCCCTGCATGGAACAGGATCTCGTCGGCATACATGTTGCCGATTCCGCATACGATCGTTTGGTCCAGAAGCAGCCACTTGATGCCAACGCTGCTGGAGGAGAACCTCTTTACCGCTTGGCGAACGAGGCCCGGCTCATTTAACGGATCAACCCCCAAACGCCCTAGTGAAGCCGCCATGCCGGAGCTGCCCAGCTCATCGAGATACATCTGGCCAAAAGTACGCGGATCCACGAAAACCATGAGGGAATCGCCAGAGAGCTCGAACCAAATGTGCGCATGCTTGGGAAGCGAATCGTACATGGAGAAGCTCCGAATCTGCCCGCTCATACCCATGTGGGCGACGAGGGCAAGATCCGGTGAAGCGCCGTGACCTACAGCGATTGACAGAAATTTTCCCTTTCGGAAGACTTCATATACGACACAGCCCGCTAGCGGCTCGGAAAACTCGTCGGAAAAGGCATGAGCTCTTACAGATCTTTGGTGACGAACCGTGACAGACTTTATCGTCCTGGCGAGTAGCAGATCGCTTAGGTCTCGCCGAAGGGTTTCAATTTCGGGGAGCTCCGGCATCTTCTGGACTATTTCCCGGAAACCTTGGTATGCTGCTCAAATTTTGCAATTACCTCAAGGGCATCCTCGGCGGCTCGCTGCTCAGCAAGCTTTTTTGATGAACCCGTACCTCTGCCCAATACTTTGCCGTCAGCCTTGACCGAAGCCTCAAAGACCCGAGCATGGTCGGGTCCGCTCCAGTCCACTTCATAGGTCGGTGGTTTCATTGCCATCTGCGCCAGGAGCTCTTGCAGGCGTGATTTGAAGTCAGCCAACCCGGGATCGTGGGCATGAACTTCAATCTCCGGCTTCACGAGCGAGAGAACAAGGCGCTCCGCCGCAGCAAAGCCAAGTTCAAGATAGACAATCCCCATGACTGCTTCGAGAGAATCCGACAATATCGAGTTCTTGTCCCTCCCTCCGGATGCCTCCTCGCCCCGACCGAGAAGCAAGATCTCGCCCAAACCGATGGATCTGGCGGCTTTCGACAGTGATTGCGAACTCACCACCGAGGCCCTCAGCTTTGTCAGCTCCCCCTCCTCAAAACTTGAGAAAGTTGTGAAGATGTACTTCCCGACAATCAAGCCCAGAATCGAATCACCAAGGAACTCGAGGCGCTCGTTGGAACTGACGCCTGGATGTTCTGCACAATATGACCTATGCGTAACAGCCTGAGTCAGTCCTGACCTCGACATGCCAGCAATCCCTAGTTTTTCGATCAAGCGGTCCAGCGCTTGCTCGTGCTGCGATTGTCCAGCTGCAGCAGTATCAGGCACTTCGCATACCTAGCCAAATATGAAAAGCAGCGATAGCCCGAAATCCGAATCCAGGACCACTAGATGTTAAGCTTCTCCACGACATAATCCACAGCATCTCGCACGGTTCTTAGTTCTTCTAAGTCCTCATCTTCAATCCTAAAGCTATTTCCTTGCGATGAGAACTCTTCTTCGATCGCCTCCACCAACTCGATTAAAGCAAGAGAATCTGCATTTAGATCATCAGTGAACGAACTTGTCTCCACGATGCCTGACGGATCTATCTCGAGAATGTCGGCAAGATGATTCCTGATAATTTCGAACACATCGTTTCGAGTCAACTAACTTCTCCCAAAATTTGTGCCTTGGGCACCGCCAACAAGGATCATTCCAACAAAGCTAAACATTCAAAGACAAAGAAAGGCTCTAGCCCCAACCGCGTAAACCTGAGTCGACTCTCACTCGAGATCGGCCGATGCCGCAGCAATTCCAGTCGACAGCTTTCCGACCAGATCATGCTGAACCAGGACCGATGTTGTTCTAATTGCATGAAATATCGCGTTGGCTGATGACGATCCGTGCGAAATCACGCAGACACCATTCACACCCAGCAGCATTGCTCCGCCGTATGAATCCGGATCTAGAGCTGACCAGAGATCAAGCAGCTTGGGAAACGCTGTCTCAAACACCTTCGGTCCGTCTTCCCCGCTCTGAAGTGCCCCAATCACGGCTTTGGCTACCGCCCGAACCCCACCTTCGAGCGTCTTCAGCACAACGTTGCCGGTGAAACCATCGGTGACTACCACGTCAACTCGGTCGGACATTACGTCTCGTCCCTCAACATTTCCGATGAAGGTGATCCCTTTTACCCGTTCGAGCAATTTATGCGCCTCTTTCACCAGCGCATTTCCCTTGGATTTCTCTTCACCGATGGACATTAAGCCAACTTTAGGATTGGCTATGTCGAAGGCCTCTTGGGAGAAGATGGAACCCATCTGGCCAAATTGGACTAGCCAGGCAGGAAGACACTCAGAATTTGCCCCCGAATCGAGCAATACGGTCGGAGTGGAACCGGGCACAGGAATAGTTGTTGCAATTGCCGGTCTTGCCACTCCACGGATCCTACCCATCTTAAGCAGCGCCGATGCCATGGCGGCCCCAGTGTTTCCAGCCGAAATCATTGCTGAGGCCTTGCCATCTCTTACCAGCTCAGCACATCTCACAAGCGACGAGTCCCGCTTGGATCTCACAGCGGAGGCCGGATCTTCATCCATGGCAATCACTTCTGAGGCTTCGAAAATATCGAAATTGTCTAGCTTTTCGAGCGTTTCAGACCTGCCAACCATGATAATAGGCACAGCGAGCTCATCTCGAGCTCTGATTGCGCCTTCTATGACCACGCCCGGGGCATTATCGCCGCCCTCCACGTCTAGAGCTATTGGTAGCACTTACTATCCCACTTGGACGGCCTGGCGGCCGTGATACCACCCACACGCAGGACACACCACGTGTGGCTGCTTCGAAGCATTGCACTGAGGACAAACGCTGCGTGATGGAAGCTTCAATGACCACGCCGATGCTCTTTTCGACCTGGTTTTAGCCTTCGAAGTCTTCCTCTTGGGAACCGCCATCTCAACTCTCTCTCAACGTCGTGGGATCGGATGAATTCCTAGAATTCGATCGACATATTATACGCGCTCGCAGAAGTATCGGCGCAACACGGTGAACCCGGAATTATCAGAATTCCATCCTAACGGTCTTTCTCCGCCAGAACGTCAAGCACACTCCATCGTGGGTCCTTGGTGGTCTTCTCGCAGCCACAAGGCCCAAGATTGAGGTCAGCACCGCAACTAGGACAGAGCCCCTTGCAATCAGCTTTGCAGACCGGAGCCAACGGAAGCTCCAGGACAATCTGGTCCTTGACCATATCCTGCAAATCGATGAAATCCCCAGTATACGGATATGTATCGCCTTCAGAACTTGGCGTTGAACCTGGCTCCGCTCTCTCGAAGAGTTCACGAACTGAAATCTCTAGCTCCCCGAAAGCCGGTTCGAGACAGCGCCTACACTCGCCATTCCATCTTGTTGAGATGGTTGCCGTTATGAGTATCCCGCCGTGAACGGACTCTGCGGTTCCCGCCACAGCTATATCCTCATCCTCGCTTACTCGGGAAGCCGCGACCTTCAGGTCCGAAATTCTTCCGAGGAGTTCGAATCGCACTACCGACCCAGGTGCCTTGCGCAGGCGAGTAATTCCAATTACAAATGGATGTTTTGAACTCATCACAAATCCTGGTCAAAAAATGGGCTGCCGCCCACATCCGGAGCCTCTGCTTCGCCAAGGGGATCATCTGGATTGAAAGGCTCGTTCATTGCCGGAGCAAGCTTCAACCTTCCGGCTTTAACGGATCTCTGAATTGCCTCCAAGGCAATCTCAAAACCAGCCAATTTCTGATCCACGAAATCCTGGGCCGCGTATTTAAGGCGAGCTGCCTCCTCCTTGGCCTCTTGAATCATTCTATTGGCAGTCTGGTTAGCCTGGCGCATTATCTCAGTTCGGGCAACGAGACGCTCCGCTTTGGCAGTCGCAGCAGAGATTATCTCGTCTGCTTCGAAACGAGCCTTCTCAGCAATCTCGTGACGCTCCCTCAAAACCAGTTGAGCGTTGCGAATTTCAACCGGCAGCGCATCCAACGCAGCATCTACGAGAAAAAGGATTTCATCTCGGGGCACAAGCACTGAAGCTGAAAGCGGCATAGCCTTAGCATTCTCCACCAACTCGGCGATGGCGGAGAGCGCCTCTTCTAAAGTGATCCTCTGTTCCGAATACTCGTCATCGTTCAATGTTGTCATACCTGCACTGACACAAATAAATAAACAACCTAGCGAACACTTTCAGCAAGAGCTGAAGCAACCGGAGGGGGGACCATTGAAGAGACATCTCCTCCATAGTGCCAAACCTCCCTTAACAAGCGCGAAGCCAAGAACGAATACTCCGCACTTGTGGGAATAAAGACCGTGTCTATTCCAGACAATACGCGGTTCATCTGAGCCATTTGGAGCTCGTTCTCAAAGTCGGATACCGCTCGTAGTCCCCTTATTATTACCGACGCTCCCATTTCTTTTGCAAGACTAACTACCAGGGTCGATAGTCCCACGATCTCAACGTTGCCAATATGAGCTACGCTCTTCTCAATCATCGCCTCCCTCTCCTGAAGCGAGAAGAGCGGCCCGGCCTTCTGCGGATTCCGCATCGCCGCCACAACCACCCTATCGAAAAGTTGAGATGCCCTCTCGACAATCTCCAAGTGCCCGTTATGGAATGGATCGAATGAACCGGGGAATAGAGCGATCACCAACTAACTCACAGCACCTTTCTCGACTGCCGATTTAGAAGCTTTGAACAATGTCACCAATGTAGTTCCATACTTCCGCTCTAACAATTTCTCCAGTCCAGACGGAGGCTGTATGGGGTTCCTAGTTTCGCAAACCATGATAGCTGCAGGCACCCTGACCAAGAGCTCATTCCAATCTGCGAATGCGTATGGAGGGTCGAGGAATGCAATGTCAAAATCATTTCCGTGGTAACTATCCAGGAAGCTGCTGTAATCGGAATTAACGACCCTGTAACGGCTGGGATCCATCTCCAGCCTTCGAAGGTTTTCTTTGATGACTCCTATTGCCCGCTTCGAACGGTCTACGAAGCAGGCTTCTTTGGCTCCCCGTGAAAGAGCCTCAATCCCCATTGCTCCAGTGCCGGCGAAGAGATCCAGCACCGATTTGCCTTCAATGCCAACTCTAGACCAAAGGATGTCAAAAACTGATTTTCTGACCCGCGACGAAGTCGGCCTAGTAGCCTCGGAAACACCTGACAGAAGCTTTCGACTTTTGTTAGCACCAGTAAGGACCCGCACAGAATCAAACCTAGCAAAGATGAGTCTTAGGGAAGCTCCAACTCATGGATTCCGAGCGAGATTAGCGCGTCGCATGACGGTCTGACACGCCGCTTTCTGATAATTTGTCCGTCCGCAACAACCCATTGCCGGTGATCAAAATAACTCTGCCTAGGAAAGGAAAAGGAACTCGCTCTCCTCAGGATCTTGAAACGCATTCAATTCCCGCTGGAGAAGTGGGTGGCCAGCCATTTCCGGATCATCTCCCACCGTGTCCCTCGCCACGCCCTGCGCAATTTCGACTAGGTCTCTGTCTCTAGAAAGCGACGCAAGCTTCAGGTCACTTCTTCCCTTTTGGCGACGCCCAAGGATTGTGCCCTCTCCTCTCAACTCCAAGTCTTTTTCCGCTAGGAAAAACCCGTCCGTAGAGGACACAAGCGCCTCCAGGCGAGGATTCGCATCCTCTGTGTCCGCCATCGAAACCAAGTAACAGTAACTCTTGAGGGCCCCTCGCCCCACCCGACCTCTGAGCTGATGCAGTTGGGCAATTCCGAAACGCTCTGCATTTTCAATGACCATCACAGTTGCATTTGGCACGTCTACGCCGACTTCAATCACCGTGGTGGCCACAAGGACGTCGAGATGGCGCAGACGGAATTCATCCATCACTGCCTCTTTGTCTCTCGGTAGCATCTGTCCATGCAGCAATCCCAACCTAAGCCCTTGGAACTCTTCAGCACCCAGCCTCTCAAATTCGTCTATGGCGGATTTTGCAATAACGCGTTCGGAACCCTCTACCAAAGGGCAGACCACGTAAGCTTGGCGCCCGTTTGCCACCTCGGTCCGAACTCGCTCGATCACTTTCAAATACTGATCCGGCGTCTTCGCCCACCGCGTCAAGATGGGGGTTCTTCCTGGAGGCAGTTCATCGAGAATTGTCAGATCCAGGTCGCCAAATACCGTCATCGCAGCTGTTCTCGGAATTGGCGTTGCGGTCATCACCAAAACATCTGGATCAAGACCATGTCCAGTCCGCGTCCTCTCTCTCAACACTGCACGCTGTTCAACTCCGAATCTATGCTGCTCATCGACCACGACTGCACCAAGCGCATGAAAGACCACCCCATCAGAAATCAGGGCATGCGTTCCAACGACGATGTCAATCTCGCCCGAGGCGAGCCCCTCAAGGATTCGCCGCCTCGCTGCAGTGGGCGTCTTGCTTGACAGCATTTCGACCCTTATTTGCCGCTCACTCTCTTCGAAAAGTCCGCTGTCACGGGATCCGGGAACGGTGAATCCCTTGAGAAGCTGTGAAAGCGTGATCCAGTGCTGATCAGCTAGGACTTCCGTTGGGGCCATCAGAGCGCCCTGATACCTGCCTTGGACGGCCATCAAGAGCATGCCGAGGGCAACGAGCGTCTTCCCCGAACCTACATCGCCTTGAAGCAGCCTGTGCATCGGTATCGGAGATCTCATGTCATTGGCAATCTCGTCTAGAGCACGCTTCTGAGCACCCGTCAGATCGAAAGGAAGTGACCCGAAAAACTCGCTTACCAGAGAGTTCACTTCTTGGCTTGGCTCCAAAGATGAATCCTGCGAAAAGAGTCCCGAATTCAGCCGCGAAGTATGCACCCTGTTGCCAAAGATTGGGTTAACCAGATGCGATATCCCCTTAGAATGCAGCGCTGTCTCCACCTTGGATCGCCTGAGCATGAGCTGAAGGCGCAGAAGCTCGTCAAAGGCGAGTCTCCTCCTTGCTGCCCCGGCCTCCGCCATAGTTGATGGGTTGTGAATAGCCCTGATCGCCACGGTTCTGGATAGCAGGTCAAGTCTATCGAGGACCCTTTCCGGCACTGGATCCAGAAGGTCTCCTGTCCTGGCCACGGCCTCCTCGATCAGCCTGGCTATCTCCCACGA
Source organism: Actinomycetes bacterium (assembly GCA_021799035.1). Taxonomy (GTDB): domain Bacteria; phylum Actinomycetota; class Acidimicrobiia; order Acidimicrobiales; family Acidimicrobiaceae; genus SCQM01. Next base: position 16,816 of record JAJZBG010000023.1, read on the forward strand.
GGCAAGACCGGCCTTCTCGGACTGAGGATATATGGGCACAATCCTGCCAGTCCGATCCCCTATCAGGTCAACGATTGGATTTGACATCTGAGTCACCCGACGGAATCTCTCCAATCTGCCGAAAAATGCGGCTTCAACTCCCTCTTTGAGTTGTTTGGCCCGCCAAGGCTGATTGAAGAAAATGACGTGAAGATAGCCTGTCCCATCAAACGCGTCAACTTCAACGATGGTCTTACCAGTTCGCGTCCTGCGAGCTTGGACCCGTCTTATGCGCGCCAGGACAAGTGCCTCTTCCCCTACTGCCAAGTCGGCCAGGGCTGCCTGCCTCGACCGGTCGACATACCTTCGTGGATAGTACGTGACAAGGTCAAAAACCGATTGTATTCCAAGCTCTAGCAGTGACTTGGCCTTTTTGTCACCTACGCCAGTGAGCCGCGTCACTGGTAGCTCGATTAGCGAAATGAGTTCTCTGATGACCAAACCTCTAAATTTGCCTCAATTGGTGGCCACACCTTCTCACAGCTTATTGGAAAGCTGTGACACAGTGGATGTCCTCGAGCTACTCCACGCCAAACAGAAAAGGGTATAGGGGCTGCCCACCATGATGAATCTCCACTTCCAAATGCGGCCATTTTGCTGCAATCCACTCGGTAAGTTCTCTTGTGGCACCCTGGGTTGACCCTTCCCCTTCGATCATCGTCACTATTTCTGCAGTCGGAAAGATAATCACGTCGAGCAGCCTCTTCGAAGCTTCAACCAAAGAGGATTCGACTGCGAGGATGCCCTCTTTGCCAATCCCAATGAAGTCCCCCTTTGCAATCCTGCCCTCAGCCCATTTAGAAGACCTCACAGCACGAGTGACTTCCCCTGCCACGACCTTTTCCACGCTCCTAACCATGGTTTCGACATTTTCAGAGATTTCGGCCGCAGGATCAAACTCCATAAGGGCCGCAAACCCCTCTATCACGCTGCTCGTCGGAAGCACCAAGACCTTTCGAGAGCTGAGTTCGGCAGCCAGCTGAGCCACTGGGATGATATTTGGGTTGTTCGGAAGGATTATCACCTCATTAGCCTCGAGCTCGTCAAGAGCCATAGCCAAATCGGCGGTCGAGGGGTTCATTGACTGACCGCCCATCACAATTCGATTCACGCCCATCGACCTGAAAATGCGGCCAATCCCTTCACCGTTGGCTACAGCAATCACTGCAGTGACCGACCCTTCATCAGATACGCCATGGGGATCCGGCGCACCGCTACCATGAGCTGCCACCACCCATCGTTCTTCGCTGACTTGTTCTGACAGATCGGTCACACGGATATTTCTCGGCCTTCCAGCCTCTATTCCCGCCTCGATCGATGCGCCGATGTCATCGGTGTGAATGTGGCAGTTCCAGAGCCCATTTTGCCCGACTACGACAATTGAGTCACCGATGCCGGCCCAAACCTCCCTGAAACCCTCGATAGCCGCATCTGTGGCCTCCAGAAGATACATCACCTCATATTTCAGGTCAGATACATCTCCAAACTGAGAGCCTTGCTCAGCCAAAGTGCCAGTGAGTTCACCACCTGCCTCACCCGAAGTCTCAAGCCAAGTTCGCTCCCAGTCCTGATAATCGGGATCCAGCACCATCGCGATCGCATCCACGAAAAGTACAAATCCAGCTCCACCGGCATCGACCACATTCGCCTCGGCAAGAATTGGCAACAAGCGCGGGGTATTGAGGAGTGCCTCTACTGCACCGCTTCTAAGACGGTAGACAGAGGCCAACGGGTCGTCTTCTGGCAGGCTCTTGGCCATGCTGGCTGTCTGCCTCGCCACTGTCAGGATAGTCCCCTCCACTGGCTTGAGCACGGCCTTGTCTGCGAGCTCAGAACCCCTTTCGATGCCCAATGCGATCCCGCGAAAAAAACTTGATTCGGAATCGGCGGCATACTTGATGCCTTCTGCAAATCCACGGACAATCTGCGAGAATATTACTCCCGAGTTGCCTCGAGCCCCCATCAAAGCACCCTTTGAAATCGCCCCGACACATGCCTTTAGATCAACGGAGTTTTCATCGCTTGAACGGATCTCGTGAAGCACAGACTGAAAAGTCAGAGACAGGTTAGAGCCAGTATCACCATCTGGAACCGGGTAGACGTTGAGCCGGTTGATTGGACCCTTGAAGCGCTCCAAGAGTTCAGCTGCGGCCTCGACGACAGCGATCAACTGTTTTACTGACAACTCTTGAGCATGATCCATCGGCGCAAATGCTAGTATAAGGGATCGCGATTGAACGCATTTCCTGCGATTCATCCTAGAATTAATCGAGCAATTTTCGGCGTCTAGTTAAGAGGTGTATCAAAGTGGCATCGGTGTGCGAAATATGCGGCAAAGGACCTGCCTTTGGCATGACAATAAGCCACTCTCACCGTCGTACAAAGAGGCGCTGGAACCCAAACATTCAAAGGGTGCGCGCAATTGTCGGTTCGAGCGCAAAGAGAATTGATGTCTGCACCTCATGCATCAAAGCAGGCAAGGTCCAAAAAGCAGTCCGCTAGGGTTTCAGCCAGATTGAGCTTTGACGCCTTCCTTTTCCAGTCATTCGGAGGTCCAAATGAGGAGTCGGACATTATTCCGTTTCTGGAAAATGTAACCAGAGGCCGAAATATTCCGGCTGAGCGTGTCGAAAAGGTCTCTCAACAGTACAAGCTGGTGGGTGGCAAAAGTCCGATAAACGGAATCAACCAAGATCTGATCAGCCGTATCCAGATCGCGTTTGAAAAGCACGGAATCGATCTCCCCATCTATTTTGGCAATCGGAACTTCGCTCCTTACGTGTACGATGCGCTAGAACAGATGAAAAGAGATGGAAGAACGAAAGTGATCGCGTTCGTGACCTCCGCTTACGGATCCTTCTCTGGGTGCAAGCAATACAAGATCGATATCGAACTAGCTCAGCAAGCCGTGGGTGCAGGAGCACCCGAGGTCGTAAAGATCCGGCACTACTACTCGCACCCAGGATTCATCGGCCCACTGATATCCAACACAATCGACGCGTTGAACGTCTTGCCCAATCCCTGCGAAGCAGAGCTGATATTCACGGCTCACTCCATACCTCTAGCCATGTCAAACACCTCTCCTTATCTTCAGCAGCTGAACAGAGCCGTCGCTCTTGTAGCCTCGGGCGTTGAGCAGCGGACTGGACTCGAGCACCGCTATCATCTGGCCTTTCAGTCGAGATCGGGCCCGCCTACGCAGAAATGGTTGGAGCCCGATGTATCAGACCAGCTCAGAACCCTCGCTGACGCAGGCGTGAGAAATATTGCTCTCATACCGGTGAGCTTTGTTTCAGACCATATGGAAGTGGTATACGATCTGGACATACTGGCAGCTCGAACAGCACGCGAACTCGGGATATCATTGGCAAGAGCCAAGACATCTTCGGACTCGCCTGAGTTTGTGGAGATGATCGTCGATCTCACGATGGAGCTACTGGATCCGTCCACCGCACCCAAGTCCTTGGGAGACTTCGATAACTTGAACGGGTGCTCTGAAAGCTGCTGCCCTACACGGCCCTGAGGCCTGGGACACAGTCTGTATGGACAGAGAGCAGCTAGACCCCTGCCAGACCTTCCCCTGCCACAAATAAAGTCACAATTGCACCAGTTGCCAGCGTGACCCACATAGCCGCGACTACAAGCAAGGCCCTGTCTCGTAATCGCCAGAAGGCCGCCACGTTCAAGACCGCTGCAAGATCCAGCAAAAAAGTGGCCAGTGCAGGCATCACCCACGTATCAACCACTGGGAAGCTGTTCCTGTATCTGACCGTGATGACTGGGAATGTTATCCAGCAGACGAACGCAACCGCCGACAAAGCCAGCCCTACCCAGCCAAGCGATGTTCGAGGCATCCACCTGTGCGCTGGTGATGAAGTGGGGTCAACTGCTCCATGGATCGAACTATTAGCCACGCATGCCACCTCCGCAAGCAATTGCCCCAGAGATAAAGATCCCTAAACTGCTCAAGCAAATCTGCCGGCCTTCAAAAGCATAGGGCCCCGATGTACGGAGCCCAAAAGCCAACGCTATTTAGCTATGCTCACCCCAGAGCCGCTTGTTTCAGCTGAGCAAGCTGGTCGGAAAGCTCCTTGGGAAGATCTTCCCCAAACTTCTGGTAATGAATATCAATATCCTCTGCTTCTTCAACCAACTTTGCTGAATCAACCGAAAAGAGAGCTCCAAGAGCCTCGGGAGATACAGCAAGTCCAGCCGTGTTGATGTCCTCTGGTTTCGGGGTGAACCCAAGGGGAGTCTCTTGAGCATCAACCCTGCCCTCGATTCGGTCAACGATCCACGCAAGGACGCGTGCGTTGTCGCCGAATCCCGGCCACATGAACTTGCCGTGCTCATCTTTTCTGAACCAGTTGACAAGATAGATCTTGGGCAGCTTGGAAGAATCCCCTTTCTGGCCCATGGTAAGCCAGTGGGCGAAGTAATCAGCCATGTTGTATCCGCAGAACGGAAGCATCGCGAAGGGATCGCGCCTGAGGTTGCCGACTTTGCCCTCCGCAGCCGCAGTTGTCTCAGAGGCGATCACCGAACCCAGAAAAACTCCGTGCTCCCATGACTTTGCCTCCGTGACCAAAGGTATTAGGGAAGCCCTCCTACCACCAAAGAGAATGGCTGATATTGGAACTCCGTTTGGATCCTGCCACTCTGGAGCGATATAAGGAGCGCGCTCAGCAGCCACGGTGAACCGAGCGTTCGGGTGTGCGGCAGGCTTGGATGACTCTGGCGTCCAGGGATTTCCCTGCCAATCGATCAGACTCTCAGGAACTTCGCCGTCCATCCCTTCCCACCAGACGTCTCCATCAAGAGTCAAGGCAGTGTTTGTGAATATGGTGTCCCCAGATACGGTCACCATCGCATTGCGATTTGTCTTGTTGCTTGTTCCGGGTGCCACACCAAAGAATCCAGCTTCAGGATTGACTCCGTAAAGCCGGCCATCTGGCCCGAACCGCAGCCAGCAAATATCGTCACCAACCGTCTCCACCTTCCAGCCAGGCACGGAGGGTAGAAGCATCGCCAGATTGGTCTTTCCGCATGCGGACGGGAATGCACCAGTTATGAAGTAGCTCTTGCCCCTCGGGTCAGTAAGCTTCATTATGAGCATGTGCTCGGCAAGCCAGCCATCGTCGCGAGCCATCACGGAGGCGATTCTCAGCGCAAGGCACTTCTTCCCAAGCAGGGCATTTCCTCCATACCCGGAACCATAGGACCAGATCTCCCGAGTCTCAGGGAAATGGACAATGTACTTGTTGTCTGCGTCGCATGGCCAGGGAACGTCCTTTTGACCGGGTGAAAGCGGCGCGCCGACAGAGTGGAGGCAGTGAACAAAGTCTCCGTCGGACCCCAACTGATCCAGCACTGCCTTCCCCATCTTGGCCATTATGCGCATACTGACTGCAACGTATGCGGAATCAGTTATCTCAACTCCTATTTGAGAGAATGGCGAGCCAAGCGGCCCCATCGAAAAAGGCACGACATACATTGTCCGGCCTTTCATCGAGCCTTTGAAAAGGCCGTTTAGAGTTTCGCGCATCTCTACTGGGTCTCGCCAGTTGTTGGTTGGCCCAGAGTCTCTCTCGGAGGCCGAGCAGATGAAAGTGCGGTCCTCCACTCTGGCAACGTCCGCGGGATCAGAGTGGGCCCAGTACGAATTAGGTTTCTTTGCCTCACTCAGCTTTCTGAAGGTACCATTTTCCACTAGGAGCTGCGCCAGCCGGTCATACTCTTGGGCCGAGCCATCGCACCAATGCACTGATTCCGGCTCGCACCACTTTTCGATCTCGTTTACCCAGTAAATCAGCTCTTTGTTTTCTGTTGGATACTTCACCCTGCGAATACCTCGATTCATCTCTGTCTCAGTACCTGAGATAGTCTCCAATACTTAGACACTGCACGACAACTCTCAGCGAGAGCACCTATATTTTTACACGAATTGATTCCTAACCACCTAAATGAAAGCTAGCTTGTCTCCCATGTACGGAAAAGCCTCCGGCACAGAATTCGTCAAGATTGCCGAGATAGTCCGGCTTCTCTCTGAACAGGCCATTGACTTTTCAATCCCCAACAAGGAACTCATAGGAGACGATGCTGCAGTCATCGATTTTCAAGCACTCAAACTCAACTTGTTCGCTTCAGACATGATGGTTGAAAACATTCATTTTCGGACATCTTACTTCAAAGAGGCTGATATTGGCTACAAGTCAATGGCCACAAATGTCTCCGACATGGCGGCGATGGGCGGATATCCCGTGTACGCGACCATCTCGCTGGCGGCACCCAGATATTTTGACATCATGGCCTTTTATAAAGGCGTTCGCGATGCATGCAAAGAGTACGGTTTCCACGTCGCCGGCGGCGATCTCTCCTCATCTGATCTGATAGTGGTCTCCGTTGCGATGATTGGGTCCTGCTTTGGGGATCCAGTGCTAAGGTCGACCGCCATGGCCGGTGACATGATTTTCGTCACCGGCCCCCTGGGAGGCTCAGCTCAGGGGCTTAAGCTGCTCACGGAGCAACCTGGGGCCACCGGCCCACTTGTCGAGAGGCACCTCAGGCCAAGAGCGCGAATCCGCGAAGCTCAAGCGATATCAAAAGCAAAAGCCACCGCCTTGATCGACATTTCCGACGGCCTGATTGCCGACCTCAACCACATATGCGAGAACTCCGGAGTTGGCGCAGAGCTCGCTGAGATTCCGGCCGCCACCGGGGCCTCAACCGAAGCTGCCATGTACGGAGGTGAAGACTACGAGCTTGTCTTCACTCACCCCGATCCGGCTGTGGTCGAATCAGCTTTTTCTTCTTTGGGCCTAAGAAAGCCGGATCTGATCGGCAGCATTCGCTCCCATAAGGGCATAACTCTAAATGGCACTCCCGTGGAAATCAGAGGCTACCAGCACATCTTGTGATCATTCAGCCGATCGGCTATTCGCTAGGAGAAATTGCCGACCTTGCAAATTCACCGAGGCAGTTTTCGCACATCGAAATCCCAGTCTGAAGAGTAAGCACCTGATCCTAAATATTTTGTAGAGACTTCAGAAATGCCCTGGCACCGCCCTTTCGATTGGAGTCAGCTCTCGTGCAGTATTTCTTCGTCAACATTCTCCTCGAGGAATTTCTCACCTCGATTGAACACGGACAGCCGACATTTCCGATCACCGGTTGAGATCGCCTACGGCTTGACGGCTGGGTTTCGATAAGTAGCAGCTGAATTCTTGAAACCACACCGGGCGGCGTCAATCCAAAGCCTGGAGAACAGACTAAGTTGTACCTGTATCAGATTCGTAGGATAAAGCCTGGGAGCAACTATGAACGTTAGGGCATTCATCTTGGTTCAGACGGAAATAGGGTTCTCGGCATCAGTTGCAAAGCAATGCCAAGGCCTTCCAAACGCGGTCTCCGTTGACCAGGTGACGGGGCCCTACGATGTAATAGTCGTCGTTGAATGCTCTTCGATCGAAGAGTTGGGCATGGAAGTTGTAGCCCAACTTCAGCAGATCGACGGTGTTACGCGCACTCTCACATGCCCGTCAGTTCACCTTGTCAAGAACTTCAGCGCCGCAGAATAGCCAGGCATTCTCGCTCGGGCACCTGCAAGCTGAACTGCCCTTGAACCTCGCCGCCCTGATGGACTTGGCAACGTTTACCATTCCTCTGCGGCAAGCGATTGCGGCTTTGGTGCAGTCAAGGAGCCATTTTGCAATTTCAAATCGATCGGTTCCTGTCTTGGAAGCAATACCTATCCCGACTTGAGGCTGCCGTCAATCCAAGCTCATCGAATGCCGTCAAGGTGACCCGCCTTACCTCGTGGGCTCGCCTGAACAGAAATCCCTGGCCGCCCTTTGAACGAGCTATCTGCCATGGCTCCAAAGCTGGTCTGCTGCCCGTGGACTTGGTCAAACCTCGTGGCCCCGTGAACCTGCCTAGCAGCGACCCTGAGTAGCTTCTGGAGATGGAGTCGAACTGGATCTCTCCTGATATGGCTGAGAGCTGGTGAAGTGATGCGAGATCCGATATTCCTGGGAATACCAACGTCGACCCAAAAAGCGTCAAGAAGCCTTCAGCGGACCGGCCCCAGCGTGTTCGAGCTTGGGAAAGGTCCTGAAGAGCGCCAAGAAGCATGACCTTCTGAGACGCGCCCTCCGAGAGTATCGAGTTTATAGATCCCAATGGAGCGATATTTGCCATCTCGTCGAGGATTAGCGAGAGAGGCTGCCTTCCATGATCACGTCGGGGATCCGCGCTCATCTGAAAGGACCTGTTCTTGACCTCATCAATCATGCCCACCAATACCGGCGCGATCAGCTTCTGGATATGCGAGGGAGAAACCACGTACAACGTGTCGTTTGAATTCAGAAACTCCCTGGAGTCAAATCTTGCCAGATGATCCTGTTGATGAACCTCGGGAAAGTTGAAGCTGCCGAGAAGCCCGACAGCCGTGGAGAAGATCCCAGATCGCTCACGTTCTTCGCAGAGCATCACGCTGCCAAGAGAGTCCAGAGCCATCTCCTCGCCACATGCCTTCAATATTCCCGCAGGATCTCTGCATTCGCGGCGATTCAACCACACCATTAAAGTGTCCATCTCATAGCCAGCAATTTGCGCGGCGTGTATCAAAGGCGCGACCAGAGAGGCTGACCGTTCAATCCAGTGCGAGTATCCTCCGCGGCCGCCATCCATCAGAATCGACGCATCTATCATCGCGCGAGTGACAGCAATGGCATCGGAATAAGTCCCGGTAGGATCGATCGGGGACCAATACCTCCTCTCCACGTCTTCAGAAAGCGGGACTGATCCAGAAGGGTCTATCGCGATTACTCTGCCGCTTTTTGACCTCTCACGACTCGTCGCCTCCACGAGGTCGCTCTTGGTCGACGTGGCTATTACAGGTCCGGGGGCCAGAAGAATATTTGGAATCACAATGGAGCGTGTCTTACCAGACCTGGGAGGGCCAAGAACAAGAAGGTGAGACTCCGGGGGAAGAAAGACTGGCCCTCCAATCCCGTGACCTGCGTAAAACAAAGACTCCTCCTAGCCGAATGCCCCAGCGCGCTCGAGTCTTGAGATATCCGGGGCGGAAAAACCGCATTCCAGAAGTATTTCATCCCGATTCTCTCCAGGCGTTGGAGAAGGCGACACATCCTCTACGGCGCCGCCAAAGCGGGGCGCGGGACGAGGATGACTGACTCCTTGGAGTTCCTGAAACATGTTGCGCTCAAACAAATGTCGGCTCAGCTTTGCCTCGGCTAGGTTGTTCACGGGCGTGACACACGCATCAGAGCCCTCAAACAACTTTTCAAAATAAGCCCGATTCTGCTTCGAAAACGTTGCACTCAACACTCTTCGCATTTCAGGCCAGGTTTCCCGACCATATTGGTTCGAAAACGCCGGGAGTTCATTCAGCCCGAGTCTCGTCGCCATCTCGGTAAAGAACTTCGGCTCCAGAGCAGCCACTGCAACTGCCTTCTCATCGGCACAGTTGTAAATCGAATAGAACGGAGCTCCGCCGTCCAGCAAATTCTTGGACCTTTCAAGACTCCACAAACCCCGCGAAAGCAAACCCTCGAACATTGTGCCCATTAGTGACACTCCGTCGACTATTGCCGCATCAACAACGCTCCCCTCGCCGCTAATCCGTGCAGAAAGAATTCCTGCAAGCATTCCTATTGCGGCGATCGTCCCGCCTCCTCCAAAGTCGCCAACAAGGTTCAAGGGGATCACGGGAGCTTCACTCGTGCCAATCGCATCAAGAAGACCGGTTATTCCAATGTAATTCAGGTCATGTCCCGCTGTTTCTGCCAACGGACCGTTTTGGCCCCAGCCGGTCATTCGTACATATGTCAACCCGCCATTGAGCTGATGCGCCTCTTCAGGGCCCAGTCCCAGGCGCTCCATCACGCCGGGCCGGAACCCTTCGATCAAACCGTCGGCTCTGGCAATGAGCTTTTTGGCAACTTTCAGTCCAGCCTCGGATTTGAGGTCAAGCGCGATTGAACGTCTATCGCGATTCATCGCATCGGAGGTAAATAGATCTGTCACGTCTTTAGAATCCAACGACCGCGGCTTGTCAATGCGGATCACATCAGCCCCTAAGCCGGCAAGAATCATTGCCGCAAAAGGTGCAGGGCCAATCCCCGCAAACTCAACGATCGTGATGCCGCTGAGCGGCCTCTTGCTACTCACGATTTCCTCCAGCGCCACGCGATCGCACGGCAACATTCATCTGTTGTATTGATATATGTCCGGGAACCAGAAAATGTCTTGCATGCGGCCGGTACGCAGCACTAGCCCCTCTGCTAGCCCGCACTCGAAGCCCTGTTCATATTCCACAAAAGTGCTTTTCGGACTTCTGGCCAAAGCGACTCGGGTACCTCATGAGCCATCCCCTCAAACGCAAGCAATCTTGCATCAGGGATCGAGGATGCAGTAGCGATCCCTCCGCTTGGGTTAACCAGCCGATCTGCGAGACCATGTATGACAATTGTCGGTATCGTCACCTTTTTCAGTGCCACTGTTCTGTCAGACGAGGTAACAACAGCCATAAGCTGACGCATAACGCCTTCGGGACAGTAATTGCGGTCATACGACCGCGCCATCAGCTCAAGCTCGGAGTCTTTGTTGAAGTACTTCTCTGAAGAGATGGCCCTGGAGATTTCCAGGCTGCGTTCGATCGCCGTGTCTCTGTCATCTCCCCCAGGCTGGAGCAAAGCCGCCACCACTTCGTTTGAAGGCTGGCCGACACCTTTGGCACCGGTAGAAGAAAGCATTGAACACAGGGAGAGAAAGCGAGTCGGATGATCTATCACCGCCTGCTGGGCAATCATTCCACCCATCGAAACCCCTACCAGATGTGCAGCTTCCACGCCCAGATGGTCCATCAAGGCGACCGTGTCGTCCGCCATATCCGCCAGCGAATAAGGCGCGGTCGACCTATCACCGGCAAGGCCAGCAAATATGTTCGGGACCCCATAGGAATCGAACTTCGTCGAAAGTCCGCAATCACGATTGTCAAATCTAACGACAAAGAACCCCATTGCAGCAAATTCGTCACAGACAGCCTCTGGCCAAGCGATCATCTGAAGACCCAAGCCCATCACTAGAACGAGTGCAGGCTTGCTGGGGTTTCCAAATGTGTCGAATTCGATTTCGACCTTGTTCACCTGCGCTTTTGCCACTCTCGAATACCTCCATGACTTCTTCCGCGCCCCGTACCCAACATAATTCTGCTTCCAGCCGCAGGCAAGGAGATTTCCGAGAGGTCTGTTCCGATTTCTACTTGACCCACCAGATCAGTCTCGACTCGATTTGTTCTGCAGGGTTGTCAAGGAGGAAAGCCCTAACCTCATCATCTCTGGAGGGATCTAAGCAAACCCTTTCACGAATGGCTTGAACCAAGTCATCATCGACTTCACGGCGTCTTTCCGGATTCCGGTAAAAGGTGGAGCTATGAGCAGAGATTCCCAGGCTCTCCACGATCTCCAGAAGCTGCTTGCCGGTGGGCTCGCTAGGTCTTTCCAAGCCCCAGAAGTGCTTCCACGCGCCATTTGCCACCGAGTGAGGATGCCTCTCATGAATTTCTAGGACTACCCCTAGAGTGGCCGCCTCATCCAGTTTCGATATGAACTCGCAAGGCGTAGGCACGTTATAGAGGACATTCGCACACACGACCACTCCTGCCGTTCCGGCGTCGTCGTAGACGGATAGCCATGAGCCGGGAACCAGGCGAATGGCCACATCGCTCTTTCTTGCTGCCTCGAAACTGGCTCTGTAGGCATCGAGCATCTTTTCCGATATGTCCACAGCCGTAATCGAATTGACATGATCCAAGAGAAGTAGCGATATCCCTCCAGCGCCGCATCCAACATCCATGATGATTCTGTCTGCAGGCTTAACCGCCAAATCCAAAAGCTCCTTGATCTTGATGACCGTGGGACTAGCTGTCCTGGCTTGAGTGGGGCCGAATCTTTCCGGGCTCAACTGCCATGGCGAAATAGGTGCCTGACTCAGGATGCTATCTGGAATCGCCCAATCAGCCAGGGACAGCCCCCAGCTGTCGCACAAGGTATTTTTCTCCATCAAGTCAAACCTAACAGGGAAATCAAGTCAGATCTGATTCAAGAGTCTGGATTTTGCAGCTTCGTACTCTTCCTGCGTAATCGAGCCTTGCCTCCGGAGGTCTGCCAGCTTGCTTAGCTCGTCCAGCGGCGAATAGGCCCTTGAAGATGTAGCGATAGCAGATCGCTTAGCGATCTGTGAGCTAATCATCCGGACGATCCTGTCGGGACGCCTGACGAAAGCAAAAATATCCCGACCTGCCTCGCCGGAATGGTCTACTTGCAGCGATCCGAGCATCAGTAATCGCTGAGCGAACCCTTGTGCGTAGCTCAGATTGGATATTTGGGCTATCGGAATTTCCTTGACTCGCCGCCCGAAAAACCCGGCTATAACAACAAGCCTCTCGTTCGTAAGCAGAAGGCGCGACGACCTGTACATGCCTACGCGAATAGCCAGACGGATTGCGACAACGACGACAACCACAAGCGGGATCAATGCCGTCCATGACGGAAGGAAGGAAAGCACAATCACGCCAATCACGGCTAGGCCCACCAGCAAGAGCAGCTGCATGGTAGGTGCCGCCAACATGATCCAATGCGGCTTCTGCTCTACGATGAGATCCTCTTCATCGTTTAAATCAAACCGCCAAAGTGCCATCGCCCCATGTTACCCACACCGAAAACCTCATGCAGCTAAGAGAGCTTTGCGGCAATCGAGCCTGCGCTGGAAAGTGCAGAACCATCCGCACCCGCGGTCGTCGGCATGTACGTCCTGCTGCTCTTGGCTTCGTCTATCAAGTCAGTCAAAAGCTTCTCGAAAGCTATGGGTGGATTGATGAACAGGTACTTCGAAAGCGAGCCTGGTATGGTGTTGACTTCATTGACATATAGCTCGCTGTTGCCGTCTGAGAGAAAATCGATACGTGCAAGCCCCCTTAGAGGAAGAATCTCTCCCACCTTGCGTGCATAGCTCCTTACCATCTCCGCCAAAGATGCTGGAATATTGGCTGGCAGCTCACGGGGAGCTGCAACCATCCCCTCCCCTGCCACATATTTGTCGACATAAGAAAGTATCTCCGAGCTACTCGCTGATCTCACTGGCTTCTCAATCTCAGACAGCTCCAAAGAAGGGTAGCTTCGAATCGCCACCTGGAGATCAAATAAGTCTGGTCGGTACGGCTCAATGACGGCGCCCTGGCGAAGGTGAACGTTGGTACCAAGTCGTACAAGCGCTGTATCATAATCGGCTACTACATCAATGCCGATAGAAGACCCGCCGTACCTTGGTTTGATTATGTACGGACCTTCGAAGCCAGGATGCCCAACTTCTTTGCTCAATAGGCTGCGCGGAAGGACAGGAATCCCGTGGGAGGAAACCAGTCCGCCAAAGGCCAGCTTGTCCATTCCGATCGCTGCACCCTGTGATCCCGGACCTGTGTACGCAATGCCAGCCAGATCAAATAAGGCCTGCACCGACCCATCCTCCCCTGCGCCGCCATGAAGGCATACCACCACGACCTCCAGTTCCAGCTCGCGAGGTTTGGAGAAACGTCCGCCAGCGCTGGCAACGAACCCAGAGTCAAGCGTGAATGACAGCCTGCGTGATCCGCCGGGCACTCCTTCAGAAAAGTCCTTGGCCTCCAGCGCCAGCTCCGTCTGAACAAACTCACCCGTCTTGGACCAGTAGATTGGGGCCACTTCGTGAGACGTACTCATCAGAGCCCTCACCGCCTGAAGGCCAGTCAAAATGCTTATGTCGTGCTCCGGTGACACGCCTCCAAAAAGAACGCCGACTTTGGCCATAAGTGCTCAACTCTCCAATTCTCATCGACAGACTCGTTAAACCGCTAACGAGATTAGCCGAGCAGAAGGTTCAGAGGCACTCGCTGAAGGCAATCTGCTAGAGGAAGTGGTCCGGCAGATCGTTCTCATAGAGCACGACGTCACCAGAACCAAGGTTCTCTCTTACCCACCTGACCGCATCTGTGCGATTCTTCGCCAAAACAACGCCCGGGCTGAAGCCTTCAGCCCGGGCGTTGTTGATGCCTTCAAGTAGCGCACGTCGGTTCGTATATCCGACAACTACAATCTCTGTAGCTATGCGCGATGCAGCTCGGCCCAGAAACGAATTCTCTTCGAACTGCTTCTTTCCGAGCTCGATCATCCCGGGAGTCACCAGAACTGCCAGAGAGGACGGGCCCTTCCTGCGCTCAAGCGCCTCCAACGCAAGCCGGGCTCCTGCGGGATTGGAATTGTAGGTGTCGTCAAGAACTGTTACGCCGCGGTCACTTGTAGTTATGTTCAGCCGGTTCTTAGCTACGGGCAAAGTGGGAAGGCTCTCAGCCAGATTCGACTCTGGCACACCGAGCTGCAAGCACACAGCGATCGCTGCTGCCAAATTGGTCTTCGATATGTCGAGATATGGCATCGAGCAGACTCGTCTCTGGCCTACGTAGATAACCAAATTTCCTTCATCATCGTCTCTGACTGCAACGTCGGCATTTAAGTCCTTACCAGACACCATCACCACCGACTTGCCTTGGTCGATCAGCTTCTTGGCGAAATTGCTCAAGTAGTGATTATCACCATTCAACACCACCACTGACGCATGTTCAGTTATCTCCGATTTGGCTTCCAATATGTTGTCTTCCGAGCCGAATCGCTCCAGATGGACCGGTCCAATAGCGGTTATTACGGAAATCTCCGGTGGAATCCAGCTGCAGAGATCCGCGATCTCGCCCTTCTTGAAAGTTCCCATCTCAGCCACCAACACCTCCGTGCCGGGGGCAAGACCCTCATTGATGGCACGGGCCAAGCCCGCCCTATTGTTATATGAAGCCGGCGAGGCAAACGTGGCGAAACGGCTGGATGCCAGATGGGCAAGATAGACCTTCGTGGAAGTCTTGCCATATGAACCGGTGATGGCCACTACCCTGGGAGAGACCTTTGTCAGCTTCTTTGCCGCGGCATCGACAAATTTGGAAAGGCTCCTCCGCTCCACGGGAAGAGTAATCACGAGGGCTAGATCCACGGTTGCCGGCACTAGGATCAGCGCAACGACGCCAAAGGCCATTCCCAGTTGCATCACGGCGCCGATGCCAATGAACACTAAAGTCATCAGCCATGTCAGGCTCGCAAGCGTGGTGAGGCGTCTCGTATATCTAAGCGGCGAGGTTGTGCCCCTGTAGGTCAGGCCCCTGGGTGCGACGAGAGTTGCAATAACCACCACAAGGAATCCCACTCCTGCATACGGCAAATCCTCGGGCCGCGCAACCACAACCAGTGTCGCAGCGACGGCAAGTGCTCCAAGAATCGGGGTCCCAATCCTGAATCTGTCAGAATACCATCGTAGGGCAAATCTTGTTGTATAACCGGGTATGTAATGCTCCCTCTGCGCAACACGCAACCATCTCAGACTTGATATCATGGCCGCCACTAACGCCACGACTGCGCTCAGGTAGGAATATGTAGCGTTCATCGTGCTCCCGAAAATGAGATGAACGCCCAGAACTGTTATTGACAATTAGCCACGAGTCCTTTGAACAAGATCAAGAACAGAATCTAGAAGTACCGCCGGAGATGTCACTGCAACAAAGTGATCTCCGGGCACCATTGTCAGTGAGAGCTTTTCAGCATTTAGCTGAAGCGCCCTCTCCGCCACAACCACAGGTACGGTCTTGTCGCCATCTCCCCAGAGCAGATTTACAGGAACCTCTATACGTCGAATGATTTCGCTGTAGTCCTCGTTCACCACCCTCACGAAGATTTCTCGCATAATCCCCTGGGAGTTCCGGTAATCTGTCGAGCCGTACCTTGATCTGAGCTTTTCCATCCGCGCACTTGAGACTAGCCCGAGTTTGAAAAGCGACTTTGCAACTCTGAATCCCAGCTTTGGCTTTTTGGAAAGATCAGGGCTCCGAATCAAAGGCACTCCGCTCACCACGACTCCTGCAAGATTCAGATCGGGAGCATAGGAGGCTCCCATAGAAAGCGCGATCCTTCCGCCAAAGGAATGGCCAACTACCACCACCTTGACACGGCTCGACGAATTCATGTCCGCTACAACTTGACGAATTGCCTGACAGACGATCTCTGCGTACTCTGTGGAACCCGCCGGACCGGCCGGAAGCGGAGAGGCGCCAAAGCCGGGGAGATCGAAGCGTGCAAGCCACGGTGGAGCCTCTGACGATGCAACCAAGCGGCAAAATGCAGAAAAATCGGCCATTGAGCGTCCCCATCCGTGCAAAAGCACCCAGAGTTCACAGTCATTTTCCCCTGGCTGAAGCTCGCCAAAGACCAGGCCATCTACGAAAGATCTAAGCAGGGCTCTCCCCTTTTTCCTTCATCGTAACAGCTAACGAGAGGACAACAATAAGTTCAGTTTGACACCTATGGCAACCATCCACCGTAATACGATCGCAAAGAGAACCAAACCGTCAAAACGAGAGGTCGGCGTCTGGCCAAGGCTAGACCATTGAAAATGACTTAAAGGAACCCTGCAGAAAAGCCTTGGAGTCGACCCCTAGAACCTTGTCGAAAATTGTTGCGTACACCATACGAAAATCCGTCGTAAACACGAGATTTCCCTCCTGAAGGCGATTCAGGTCCGACGGCTCGCCATAGAAGCCCCCGCCAACGGCGGGACCACAAACGAAGACGTTATTCGCCCAGCCATGATCGGTCCCCTCGTTTGAATTTGCATTCACCCGCCTGCCGAACTCAGTGTAGATCATTACCACGACACCGTGGCCCTGCGGCGTATTGCTCAAGGCATCCACGAAGGCAGTCACCGCAGTGTCCAATTCGCCAAGTAGCTTCTCCTGAGTCGGCTGCTGGTTCACATGGGTATCGAATCCTCCCAGCTCCACACTGTAGACTTGAGGAATTGCTCCAGCAAGAATGAGATTCGCCACTATAGACAGTTGAGT
Source organism: Actinomycetes bacterium (assembly GCA_021799035.1). Lineage (GTDB taxonomy): Bacteria > Actinomycetota > Acidimicrobiia > Acidimicrobiales > Acidimicrobiaceae > SCQM01. The sequence goes on from JAJZBG010000023.1 coordinate 33,845, forward strand.
TGCCAAGACATTCGAAGTCGACTGGCCTCCCCCGCCATCCGCGATGGCAAGGGCAGCACCTCCGTTGGCTGTAAGCGAGCTAGGGTTGGCATTCGAGAGGTGCAGGGGATCGGTGGAAGATGTGCTCGAGAGGATAGGGCCCATCTGCCGGCTTAGCTGCACTAGATTGCTGCAAGCGGCCGCTGCTTCCCTTAGAAGCTGTGGCTCGCCTGAGCTGATCTGGGAAAGCGTGTCGAAAAGCAGCTGCTCTGTTGAATCCCCTGGAAGCACTAGTTTTCCCGGCGGTATAGCGGCTCCTTGCACCTTCTCGCCAGTCAGGAGGGTGGGCATCGTTGGTCCAACGCTTACAGCCCTTAGAGGTGACGAATTCGTGGCATCGAGCCAACGGCCTAGCCAACCGGAACTGACTGGATCACCTGTGACACCGCTCTGCCAGATGTCCATCGACTCGAAATGGCTGAAGTTTGGGTTCGCAAATCCTACGCCCTGCACAATGGCAAGCTGTTTTGCATCCCATAACTTCTTGAAACCCGTCATTGCTGGATGTAGGCCATATCCTTCCCCCAACGGCAGCACTTTGGACGGATCCACGGCAAGATTTCCCCGATTGGACTCATACACCGCCGACTGGTAGGGAATCACGGTGTTCAGGCCATCGTTCCCCCCGTAAAGCGTCACGAGAACTAATGGCCTCTTGCTATTCACTGACGTCAGCGAAACCGATGGCTTTTGGCTCGATCCGGGGGGTGGAGTCGAACCGAAGAAGTCCTCCCACAAACGTGGACCCAGCGTTGCGCTCAGAACACCTGCAGCCCCAAGACCGCCCGCAAGTGCCAGGAACTTTCTTCGGTCGACTTTCCAACCCTCACGTGAGCCATGATCTGAGCCTGTTTGCGGATCATCTGACCCACTGACAGCCTCGTCGAGCCTCCCCTGCTCCCCGCCTTCTGCTTCTCTCATAGCATCCACCTCAGTTGCTCACGTATTCAGGCGAAACCAGCGCCAATGTCATCAATGTGTGGGGATTCGTTGCCGCCTTGCTCAGCGCAGCCCTAGTGGAGGAAGACCAGCTTTCCACTGATAGCAGTTGCGAAGCTGCATCAACCCTGGACCTGAGCGGGGAATCTGTCACGGCAGAGATGTCCCCAATCAACGACAGCTGATGTGCAAACCTCCATCTAGCCAGTGCTGCAGAAGTGGAAAGCCAATACTCGTTCTGCGGCCATCCGCCGACGCTCGGAGGATCGAATGGCACCTGGCCCAAACTGGCAAGGGTGCTCAGTATCGGAGGCTTCATTGAAGGTACTCGATTTGCAGAGATGCCTAGCGCGCGGAGTGCACCAACCACATACTCCACGGGCTGCTTGATGAGTCCGTTGGCAGTGTCTGCTGACAGAAAGCTCGGATGCTCGAACACCATTCTGAGCAGGTTCGTCATATTGCGATCTTTCGCATACTCTGAAGCAAGCTCACCCACCAGCGGGTCCGAGGGCTTGACAGGGTATGCAAATCGGCTCCACACCGACGAAACTACAAATCTGGCACAAGCCTGGGAACCAGTGACAATGTCAATCACCTTCTGGCCCGTTGAGACACCATCATGACCCAAGAAAGTCTGAGGTGCATTGTTGTGGAGCTTCGGCGCAATTGCGAAAATTCCTTTTTGCGTGTCAAGATGCCAACCTGTAAATGCCATTGCGGCAGCACGAACATCGAGTTCCGTATAGTTCCCTATGCCCATCGTGAAACGCTCCATGAGCTCTCGGGCAAAATTCTCATTGGGATCCGGCAACCTGTCGGTTCCAGCATCAAGCCAGATCAACATGGCGGGATCGGTTGACACCGACATGGTGAGATTCCTGAAATCGCCGCTTCCCTGGGTCCTGAATATTTGGTTCTGCCTGTACATATACTCCGGAAACCTGACCTTTGAAATAGCGGTTGGAAAGTGGCAATGAAGGAAGAACGTGAGCTTTTCTCTAAGAGGATTTACGGCGGCCACCATCCTGCTCAACCACCAGTTCGTGAGTTCAACTCGCTCTTGATAAAGAGTTTGGTTGAACTCCTTGATCGCAACAGGAGTGCTGAGGGACTTTGGCTTGAAAAATGGAGGCTGGAGCATTGTCGGCGGAAGAATGACGTCCGCTGCCTGATCTGGTTGCTGCAGGCCTCCAAGAAGCTTTGAGACCGTTCCGTTGTAGCCAAGCGCTATTGCGGCCGTAAGCTCTGAAGATGTAGCCCCGAAACCTGCCCTGCGGTACAGCAAAGCTAAAGCAGATTTTGTATCCATTCGAAATTTGTATCCTTGCTCTCAGTCAAGGAGCAGTGGTACGCCCCATTCGAAATGATAGGTCAGTACAAATTCGAATAACCCTAGGAAATGCTAAAGATTTCTTGAGAAAACAGGCCATCGTCACATCGTTTGCACGTTGCGAACATGGCGCTCTTTCATCATGCGATTCAGCAATTACATGTCTGAACTGGAACTTCTCTGAAGCGA
>JAJZBG010000078.1 GCA_021799035.1 Actinomycetes bacterium
TTAGTGGCTTTTGAGGCTGCCGACTGGAATCGAGGGCATGCACGATAAATGCCGGCTTCTTGGCAGCCAAATAACATGCTTGTTAGAGTCAACACTCCATCTAGTATTCTTGGATCCTGTTTCTCATGTAGGAAGAATTTTTGCTCAAACCAATTCATAAATCTGGTTAATGACCAAAAGCTGCGTTCCAGGTAATGTAAGTTCAGAGATGACATAGCCATTACGGGAGTACCCAAGAAAAGTGTGCGTCATTCAGATAGCTCTGGTGGACAAGGCGGTGGCGGTCCGTGGAAAACGTTAGCCGATCTCCGTCCACATCTCGGGCAATAGGTCATATAATCGACCGATTCATTGAGCTGTTTGCCCAACAGATTCATGATTTCCCTGAAATGGATGAACTAATGAATTCCGTCTCATCTATCGAGCGCCACAACGAGCTCATGAGAGAGCACTTGGAAAAGACCTACTGCGATATTTCGGCAATCGACGCCTTCGAACTATCTCATAAAGTCGGCCAGAGCCATATCGAGGCAAAGGTTCGCCTCTCATGGTACCTGGTGACTTACAACAAGATCTTTGAGGCATACCACGCAGCTCAGACCGACGGAGAGGAAGACCTACCGGAGCTGAACGAATTAAGAGCTATCTGGCTCAGGGATGCTGGCGACACACTGGATTCGTATTACGAACTCCTCATCCAGCAGCATGCAACGGAGAGCCAGAAGCTGCAGCAGTCAATCGAGGAGCTTGATATTCAGGCTAAGACTGACCCCCTGACGGAGATCCTTAACCGACGAGGCTTTCGATCTGAGGTGGACAGATCGGACTCACCGGGCCTTTTCATCCTTTTGGACTTAGACAACTTCAAGGCAATCAACGACCTTCAAGGACATGTCATAGGCGACGAGATACTGAAGAAAGTGGCTGAAGCACTCTGCGCCAAACTCAGAAAGGGCGACCTGATCGGAAGAATAGGAGGGGATGAGTTCGCAGTATGGCTCCCATCTGAGAGTGGAATGACTTCCGACCAAGTCAAGCAGCTGGCAGTAAGGGTGCTAGGCTCGTTTAGCCTTGCCGATTGGGATGTCGGCATCTCAGGCGGGATCGTACTTCGCCCTGAACAGGCAAACTCCTTCGACGAACTCTATGAAAAAGCCGACCGTGCACTCTATAAGGCAAAGCTCAACGGTGGCAACTCGTTGAAGAGGTTCGGCAGCAACGAGATTATTGGACTGAAAACCCAGCAATAACCACCGAAGGCTCAAATCGCTATGATTGCCTCGACCTCGACGCTGGCACCATGCGGCAACGCCGATACCCCGACCGCCGACCTGGCATGGCGACCATTCTCGCCAAATACCGCCAGAAACAGATCTGACGCCCCATCCACAACCTTTGGCTGTTCGGAAAAGCCGAATGCACTGGCAACGTAGCCTGTCACCTTGAGGATCTTCTTTATTCGATCGACCGATCCTAGATAGCTTGCAGCGTTTGCCAAAATGTTGATTGCGCAAACACGTGCAGCATGATTAGCTGCAGCTATGTCAACAGTGTCGCCAACTGTGCCGGGATTGACGAGGACTCCATCTACCACTGGAAGATTCCCAGAGACGTACAGGATGTCGCCAGTCCTGACGACTGGGGCATACGACCCTGCAACAGTTGGCGGGATAGGAAGTGAGATGTCTAATGCAGCAAGATTTTCCGAAGGTTTGGGCATGGGATGACTCTAGCCGCAATTCCTCTTCATGAAAAGCTTCCCCCGATCACTCCGCGCGGAAGAACACTTCATAGAACCAGTTCGAACGAGGACTGGATAAGGCAAGCCCATAACACAATTGGAATGAAATAAGGTGATCTGCGGGCCAGAGAAAGCGAGGTTGCCATGGAGTTTGGAATCGTAATATTTCCTACCGAGTACACGATACCTCCATCGGTCTTGGCAAAAGAAGCTGAAAGTCGAGGCTTCGAGTCGCTCTTCTTTCCAGAGCACACCCACATTCCAGCGTCCCGGCTGTCCCCGTACCCGTCAGGCGGAGATCTCCCCACAGAGTACAGCCACACGCTCGATCCCTTCGTTGCGCTCTCTGCAGCCCAGGCCGTGACAACGACTCTCAAAATCGCAACAGGAGTAGCCCTTGTCATCGAGAGAGACCCGATAATCCTTGCAAAGGAGGTAGCGTCCCTAGACCACCTATCAGAGGGAAGGTTTCTTTTCGGAATCGGAGGCGGCTGGAACCGCGAGGAGATGGCAAACCACGGGGTCGACCCCAGAACACGGATGGCTCTGCTTGAAGATCGCGTGGCCGCAATGAAGGCCATATGGCGGAATGACGAAGCTAGTTATGCAGGATCATTCACCTCTTTTGAGAAGGTCTGGAGCTGGCCCAAACCTGTTCAAAAGCCTCACCCTCCCATTCTCCTTGGTGGCAACAGCGAACAAGCGTTGGCACGGGCAGCCCGAATCGCCGACGAGTGGATGCCTATTCCAGCCAGACAGCAGGGAACGGTCAAAGAGATAGTCTCGAGATTCAAAATAGCTTGCGAAAAACAAGATAGAGAGATGCTGCCCATCAGCTTTTACGGCGCGGAAAGAAATCTGCGATACTTGGCCGAAATGGAGGCTGCTGGGGTGCATCGAGCAATCTTCTGGATAGCCTCCGAAGACACCTCCAAAACTCTGGCTACACTCGACCAGCTTCGCGATCTAGTGGAACAGCTGTCCTGACACAACAGCTTCTCCGGGACACGGCAGACCAAATTGCAAGAACTCTCGAAATTCCACTATTGTTTTTTGCGAGATGGCTAAGGGAATATAACCGAGCAACAACCGGTTGATTCGTTTGGCAGTCACCTGTTGATGAAATGCCAGGGATCGGACGACCATTGATCTATCTGAGTATCTACTCAAAATTCATCGGGGGCGCCGAAGAAGCTTTTTATATGTTTTGGGATACGGCCTGGGCCCTAGTCCTGGGATTTGCCATATCGGGCGCTGTCCAGTCTTTCGTTACGCGAAAGGAGATGGAGAGGACCCTCGGAGATCACAAGCCAGGAACGGTTGCCAAGGCTTCACTTCTGGGCATGGTATCCTCTTCTTGTTCGTACGCTGCCTCAGCCATGGCAAAATCTCTCTTCTCAAAGGGCGCCGACTTCTTGTCAGCCATGGCCTTCATGTTTGCATCCACCAACCTGGTTATCGAACTTGGAATCGTTCTTTTGATTTTACTGGGATGGCAGTTCTTTGCAGCTGAGTTCATTGGCGGCGCCATCATGATCGCTCTCTTGGTGACTGTCGGAGCAGTGCTGATCTCCCCAGCCGCCGTTGCAAAGGCGAGAGAGAGGGTCCGATCTCCAGAGGGTGACTACGATCCGAGCTGCGCAACACCACTCTCGCTCAAGCCGGGTGATTCACACCAACATGCTGAGCAGGGTGATCTTGCAGAAGCTGAGGCTGCTGGTCTCGGGCAGAGACTGAAAACACCTGCACTCTGGGCCGATGGAGCAAACTATGCAATCTCAGACCTCAAAATGCTGCGGAAGGAGATGCTCATCGGCTTTGTGGTTGCGGGCTACCTTGCAACTATTGTGCCGACGTCAGTATGGAGTGCGGTGTTCATCAGCGGTCATGGAATTTTTACTCAGGTGGAAAACGCATTCGTGGGACCGATTATCGCCTTTCTGAGCTTTGTCTGCTCCGTAGGGAACATCCCACTCGCGGCAGCCCTTTGGACAGGTGGAATCTCGTTTGGGGGAGTCGTCTCCTTTATATTCGCTGACCTCGTCGCATTTCCGCTGACAATGATCTACCGCAAGCTGTACGGTCCAAAATTAGCCGTTCAGATGGTGCTGATCTTCTGGCTCGTAATGTCGATCGCAGGCTTCATCATCGAGGAGATCTTCAGCCCGATCGGCATAATTCCAACGAACCGTAAGATCGGGATACTTACCCGGGGGATCTCCTTCAACTACACCACTTATCTTGACATATTCTTCTTCTTGCTCTTCATGGGCATTATCTGGCTTGCGCACAATCGTGCTCGTTTTGGCGGCGGTGAGGGCTACGCGATCGACCCAGTGTGCAAAATGCAGGTTGAGACCTCAAACGCTCCTGCAAAGATCTTGTTCAACGGATCATGGGTCTACTTCTGCTCTGACAACTGCAGGGAGCATTTTGAAAAGTCCCCGGATCTGCAACGCAAAGTTAGGGCTCATGAGGATGAGAACCAACAGGGGCCAGCGCAAACTACCCCATTGGTTGATAAGGGCGAAGCCGTAGATCCGATTTGTGGAATGACAGTCGACATCGCAACTGCCCAATATTCAACTACTGCAAACGGCTCCATGTACTATTTCTGCTGCAGCGGGTGCAAAGAGCGCTTCGACCAGCAGATTGAAAATGAGAAAGCTAGCACGGCTCAACAAGAAGCGAGCAGTGCCATAGATCCGATTTGTGGAATGACAGTCGACATCGCAACTGCCCAATATTCAACTACTGCAAACGGCTCCATGTACTATTTCTGCTGCAGCGGGTGCAAAGAGCGCTTCGACCAGCAGATTGAAAATGAGAGAAAGGATGGACTCATGGCCGATCAGACAAATCAGCAACCATCAAATGGCGGAACCGCGATAGATCCGATCTGTGGAATGACGGTCGACATCGCAACTGCCCAATACACTGCGAACGTAAAGGGCGTCGACTATTACTTCTGCAATCCGAGCTGCAAAGACAAGTTCCTAGCCCAAAACAAATCCTGATACTCAGACCGGTTCGCAGCTAGTTCGCGCCAGCTGGGCCAAAGCCATTGCTTATGACGGGTTAGCGCACTGAACGGATGATGAGCGCATCTCCCTGACCCCCGCCGCCGCACAGAGCGGCGGCACCAACACCGCCACCACGCCGGTTGAGCTCGACTGCAAGCGTCAATGCTATGCGAGTTCCTGATGCTCCTACCGGATGACCCAGGGCAATCGCGCCACCATTCACATTGACAACTCCATCTTTTATCCCAAGATCATCCATCGAGGCAACAGAAACTGCCGCGAATGCTTCGTTTATCTCAAACAGATCGATATCAGATACTGACATATGCACTCTTTCAAGAGCGGTCTTGATTGCCCTTGAAGGCTGTGTGAGCAAGGAGGCATCGGGACCGGCCACCTGACCATAGCTGACTATCTCGGCAAGTGGCGCTATGGAGAACTTCTCTGCGACATCCCTACTCATTACGACAACAGCAGCCGCCCCATCAGAAATCTGCGAGGAATTTCCAGCCGTTATGGCTCCATCCTTGTCAAATGCCGGGCGCAATGCTGCCAGCGTCTCGACAGTCGTGCCTGGCCGAATACCCTCGTCAGAATCGACAACTAAAGGATTCCCTTTTCGTTGAGGTATTTCAATCTCCACTATCTCGCTTGCAAACCGTCCAGACTTTGTGGCAGCGGCAGCGCGCTCATGAGAGTTCGCGGATACCTCATCCATTCGCTCGCGCGTGATCCTGGAGTTTTGCCGCGAATACCGTTCGGTTCCCAGGCCCATCGCACACTTATCAAACTGACAAAACAAGCCGTCATACATCAAAGAGTCGATGACGTTAGCATCTCCCAATCTGTATCCACCACGGGCACCTGGGAGGAGGTAAGGGGCGTTTGTCATGGACTCCATACCGCCAGCCACAACAATGTCTGCCTCTCCCGACTGGATCATGAGATCGGCGAGGTAAATTGAGTTCAATCCTGAGAGGCACACCTTATTGACGGTTGTGGCAGGGATGCTCATTGGAATTCCAGCCTTCACTGCAGCCTGGCGTGCCGTTATTTGCCCCTGACCTGCCAGGAGAACATGCCCCATGAAGACGTACTGGACCGCTTGCGGGCTAAGAGCCACCCTTGACAGCGCCGCAGAAATAGCCAAACCACCAAGATCCATGGCCGTAAAGCCGGACAGCACGCCGGAAAGCTTTCCTACTGGGGTCCGGGCCCCGGAAACGATCACCGAACCAGACATCACTAACCTCCCAATCTGACGTATGACTAGTCTACGCAACGGACAAGATAAACCTAAATCCAGAGCAGCGCTTGTGCAAAACCGCAGACCATTCGAGGTTCGAAATGTTACCAGCAAGCTCATGTTCCAGCCAGATTGCAATTCATCAGCGCAGACGTATACGAATTGACCTCCTCCCCTCCCTCACAGAAGGGATTCCCGACAACCAGTGGCTCATGCCACTCGGGTGGTTCGCGCTTCATCGGGCCCGCAATCGGGTGTCCCTCCACGCGCTGAGACCGCAAGTCCTGCGGCGAGAATGTTCTTAGCGGCATTTAT
>JAJZBG010000001.1 GCA_021799035.1 Actinomycetes bacterium
TTCTCCTCCAGATCAACTTTCCGATAGTTGGAGATCGGTGCACCGGCTGGTATCGGGACGGTTGTGATATCGCTTCCGCCGTTTGACCGGACCATAATGGATCAGCAAAGGTTGGAACTCATGGTCGAAGTACAGAGACAACCTATTGCCAAGTGCCTGATCAGGCGAGGGCGGAGCAACATGTTTCGGTGATCAGGCGGGTCACAACATACGGGTCGCAATTCGCATTCGGTCGTCGGTCCTCAAGGTAACCTTTGCCTTCACGCGCGACCTGCCACGGAATGCGAACTGAGGCTCCACGGTCTGAGACGCCGTAGGTAAACTGATCGTAAGGCGCAGTTTCGTGTGAACCGGTGAGCCGGCTTTCGATGCCGAACCCATAATGGTGAACGTGCTCCATCGCGTTGCGACCAAGGGCCTCCGCGGCCGCAATCACTGCATCGTATGATGAGCGCATTGTTTTCGTCGAGAAGTTCGTGTGAGCACCAGCACCGTTCCAGTCGCCCCGAACAGGCTTAGGGTCGAGGGTTGCTGAGATGCCGTAGTCCTCTCCGAGGCGGTGGAGGAGCCAGCGTGCCATCCACAGCTGGTCGGAAACTTCGAGCGGTCCGAGCGGACCAACCTGAAACTCCCACTGACCAGGCATCACTTCTGAATTGATGCCAGAAATGGCAATTCCGGCTCGCAAGCACGCATCGAGATGGGCCTCTACGAGCGGTCGTCCGAAGATCTCGTCGGCGCCCACTCCACAGTAGTAGGGGCCTTGGGGCCGCGGGAAACCACCATTTTCCGGGAATCCCAGCGGGCGCATGCCGCGGAAAAGTGTGTATTCCTGTTCGATTCCGAAAATAGGTTCTTGTTCCGCCCAGCGCTCCGCGGTCTTCCGAAGTGCCGCACGGTTGTCGGTGGGATGCGGAGACATGTCTGTTTTCAGCACCTCACATAAGACAAGCACATCCGCGCCACCTCTTATGGGATCTGGACAGTGGTACACGGGTTGCAATACGAGATCAGAGTCCTTCCCTGTTGCCTGGTTAGTGCTTGATCCGTCGTATCCCCAAATTGGCAACTGGTCGAGTTTTTCGACAGGTTCAGCAAGTATCTTCGTTTTCGAGCGCACGTTTGCCGTCGGCTCCGTGCCGTCGATCCAAATGTACTCAGCTCTGACAGCCATTATGACCACCCTCCTCGCGGCTTTCCTTACTTATATTGCTACATCCTCGCCAATCCGTCCACTCTTCCCTGTCTGGAACTCGGTGCATCTGTTGAAGTATCGTTGATTGATGATAAAATGAGTTTACTCTGAGTATCAAAACTAGGTTAGAGGAGGGAGGCCAAATGGTCGTTCAATGGGATCCCCTCCGCCAGTTTCGGCCGATTCAAGCCGAGGCTGTCGATGAACTGCGCGGGCCGCACCCCATTGTGGAGGCAGGTCTGCTTACTTACGATGTCTACCTACGTGGTGATGAACTCCTCATCGAGTTCGATGTCCCTGGGGTCGGACCATCGGACCTCGAGGTGACGCTTGAAGATCGGACGCTTGTCGTGCGGGCTAATAGGGCCCCAGTTCCGGCACGTGGGGTTGATGTCATCGATTCAGGTCGACAGCACGGATCGTTCTGTCGACGACTCTTCTTGGGAGATCGTTGGGACCCTGCTACTCTGCGCGCCAGCATGCACTATGGCGTGCTGACAGTTCGCGCTGACGTCCGTGCAGCGGCGCCTTCTAAGCATGTGGTTGTCGTTGATAGAGAATCCGTGTTGGAATTTGGCGCTGTTCGTGAATTTGGTGGAGGAGAGCGTCTGTCCGCGGAGCTGGCGGGCGAAAAACGTATGGCTCGTGGTAGCAAGCACGTGCCTATAGCGGAGTTGCACACCAAAAAATGACGCGATCTTCGTCATTTCATTCCGAGCCCACCACCAGCGACGGACTCTTCGACGGTGCAAGCCAGGAGCGACCGGAAGAGGGCACCCAAGCTATTGTGGCCAAGCTTGAAGCAACGATTGGGTTGAGAGTTCGTGAGCGCGCCCGAGAGATTGGTCTGTCCTCGGGCGCACTGGCAAAGCGTGTCGGACTTTCCAGAGCCATGATCTCGAAGATTGAGAACGCCCAAGTTTCTCCGAGTCTTGCTACTATCGCTCGTTTGGCCGTCGCATTAGAACTCCCCGTGACGTCTCTTTTCCAGGGGCTCGACGAGGAACGAGACGCGCTATACACAAAGGCTGGGGCAGGCCCCGAGCTGAGCAGGCCTGGAACTCGAACTGGACACCGCTATCAGTTGCTCGGCTCCATGCGAGGTCCTGCAAAAAGGATGGAGCCAATGCTGGTCACCCTCACAAGCCAGCATGAGCTTTTCTCTCAGTACAGGCATCCTGGGACCGAGTTTCTCTACATGCTGGAGGGCCAGATGGATTACGGGTATGGTGGAGCTTGTTACTCGATGTCTTCAGGTGACTCTTTGCAGTTCGATGGCCAGGTTGCGCACGGTCCTGTGAAGCTGGAGTTGCTGCCAGTTCGGTTCCTTTCTGTGACGGCTTACGGCCACATTACTGCGACCGAGGACGATTTCACCCACGATCATTAAGCAGTGAGATGACCTCCCCATCACGCTAGGAGCGTCAGGCGGTTGCTGATTTGTGAAGACTCCCAACTAGTGGTTACTTTATGGTTACGAGTCAGTCAAATTGCCGCTTTTCTTTCAAGTCATCTCTTTCAAGGAGAGAGGCGAGTGCTATGGCCCTTGTACCATAACGCTCTCGAATTGCTTCCACGCTTTGAGATATTGCATTTTGGCGTTCGGTCGTGATGCCCTCATCCAACGTCAGCTGTCTTGGGCCATCGAGGAGTAGACCGGACAGTGATACTCCGAGAAGACGGATTCCTTTCGCACACGCGTCTTCCGGCACGAGCTTGCGTACATGCTTGAGAATCATTGACTTCGAGTTGGTTGGTGACGGCAGCGTCACTGAGCGGGTAATGGTCTGAAAATCAGCGAACCTGATCTTTAGGCTAAGGGTCTTTCCTGCGACGCAGGTTCTTCCAGCTCTTGCGGCTACCTGGTCTGCCAAGCGAACGAGTTCACGATCCACCTCGTTTGGAAAGTTGAGATCTACCGGGTAGGTCTGTTCATGCCCTAGGGACTTTCTCTGCGATCTCGACTCAACTGGATTGGTGTCAATTCCTCGAGCCAACGCCCCCAAGCGTGATCCTGTCCTACCTGCCACTTGCGCGAGGGTGGAATCGGGGAGCATCCGCAGATCCTTTATGCGGGTAACTCCAACGGACTTGAGCCGCTCATAGGTTTTCGGCCCTACACCCCAGAGCTCTCTTACCGACAGGGGATCGAGAAACTCCTGTTCATGCCCGGGCCAAACTACCACAATGCCTTTAGGCGGCTCGATTTTTCCGTTTACCACAGTTGGTTTGGCGCGCCGAGATGCCAACTTTGCGACCTGCTTCGACGTTCCCACTCCAACGCATGCAGAAAGCTTGAGCTCCCTTGAGACCAAGTCGCGGATCTGTGAGGCAATGAGCCGTGGTGGTCCGAAGAGCCTGGCGCATCCACTCACGTCCATGAAAGCCTCATCGAGGCCGATTGGCTCGATCTCGTCGGTGAATCTATGCAGCAAATTGTGGAATTGCTTCGAAACCTCGGCATAGCGGGCGTAAGAAACCCCAAGAACGACGGCATTCTGGCATAAACGTCGAGCCTGAGACATTGGCATGGCTGATCTGACTCCCCATACCCGCGCTTCGTAGCTTGCTGCAGCTACAACCCCACGAGGTCCGGTTCCACCTACGATGATCGGCAACCCCTTCAACTGCGGATTGTCGAGCACCTCGACAGAAGCAAAGAAACAGTCGAGGTCGGCGTGAAGAATCGCCCTTTTGCCTTCCCATTGGCGCTCCATATTATTTAAAGACTACTTCACCGTTTCAGCGCGGAATCAGAAGAGCAAGGTTGCCCAAAGCAAGATTTCATTACCTGGTTTACCCGGATTTCCTTACGAATCTGTCGCCACGCGCTTGTGGGGAAATTTCGACACGTGTGGTCCGGAGTAACGTCAATGTAGAGTTGACAAAAGAGTCACGACAATATAAGATTGACGCATGACGTCTTTCCCTGCCCCATTGTCAAAGCTGATCGAACACGTCCGATCTCTACATCCTGAAGCTGGCCCCCTAGAGCGTCTCACTGATGCCGTGATCAGTGCACGGGCGCTCAATGATCAGGCAGACGCGCTCATAGGTCATTTCGTTGATCAAGCCCGTGTCTCCGGAGCATCATGGAGCCAAATTGGTGCCGCAATGGGCGTGAGTAAGCAAGCTGTTCAGAAACGATTCACATCAGGCGATGAACTGCTTCCGAAAGGCAAGGCCTTTTCACGATTTACCCCTCGTGCACGAATCGCAGTGGCTGCAGCTGGAAGGCTAGCGGAATCTGCGGGCGATGGGATGATCGATGCCCCGCATCTTGCTGCCGGAGCTCTGGCTGATCCAGAAGGCCTGGCCGCACGCGCACTAAGGCGGCTCGAGATAGATTTAGATCAGCTTTACCGGGGTCTCGGTGTTGGACCTGCAACGGCTGGTGACGATCCTGACCCTACTGCATTGCTAAGACTCCAATACAGTTCAGCAAGCCGTCAAGCATTCAAGGATGCGTTGAAAGTAGCCATTCGCCTAGGACACAACTACATCGGTACGGAGCACTTGCTTCTAGCGCTTGTGCCAGGCGAAGGAATGGTGGGGCAAGCTTTTGCAGATCTTGGGATTGGAGCGGATCTGATTCAAAGTGCAGTGACTGCTGAGATTGCCGATGTGGTACTGCAGCTGAAGCGCCTGGGCAGGAAGCAACCAAACAAGTGATTGGTATTGTGTCGCTGGGCAGCGCCTCCACGAGTGCTGGGCTGGAATCCCGAGATGAGATGTAGGACAGGCCTTTTCTGCCATTGTGAACTGGCCGGCCGCCACACGATGGTGCGGTGCCTGGGAAGGGGCGGCTCAAACTGATCCGGTTCCCTCAATTTGTTGTCATAGTGGAGATGGCTGTTTGCTTGCAGCGTGTCTCTTGCATCACTCAGTGACACTGCGGTTGGTGACTGTACTGGGTCGTGCAGATTCATGGAGCTGAACGTTTACAGAGTCTCTCGAAAGACATACAATCCGTCGAATGATTCATGAGAATGCGTCGGTCAATCGGGAGCTACAGCATATGGTCATGAACCAGTAGTGCTGCATTCCACGGAGGTGAATTATGCGGCGGGCGTCGTTATTGACTGTTGTTGGCCTTGGTCTTTCTGCTCTTCTTACATTTGCTGCACCACCGTCCGGAGGACTCCACTTATCTCCAGTTGGAGGTCCGATCAAACCCATTAGGACTCCGCAAGGCCAAGCTCTACGCAACCTAAAACATCAGGTCACCACACAGAACTGGTCCGGCTACGCGGTTGCAAAGTACAACACTGGCATGAACTACACATCTGCTAGCGCCACCTGGGTGGTGCCAGCTGCTTCAACTCCACCTGGTTATTCGACTGGTTACTCATCCTCATGGGTTGGGGTCGGCGGTTTCTGTTTAAACAGTTCGTGCAGCAGAGTTGACAAGACGCTGATTCAGCTGGGTACAGAACAGGATGCTTCCTCTGGCGGAGTGACGCAATACTATGCATGGTGGGAAGCACTCCCCCAGGGTTCGCAAATCATACACATGACCATCAATCCGGGAGACACCGTTGTCGCATCTCTCTCTGATGGACCTTCCGCAGGTAACACAGAAGGCGGCTCGAGGAGTGGGAAGGGTGGACGTGGCAAGCCTGGTGGCGGAGGGAGGGGCCAGACCTGGAGACTCAGTTTGGCTGACCAGACAACTGGTGAATCCTGGACTACCACGTTGAACTACAATTCGTCGTTGGCCTCGGCTGAGTGGATTGAGGAAGCTCCTTACTCCGGCGGGATACTTCCCCTGGCAGATTTTCAAACATCCACATTCGATCCGAACTCGGCGAATGGAGCGGATCCAAATCTCAGCTCCTCTGATGGTATCGTCATGGCGGATCCCAATGGCCAGACATCGAACGTCTCGGTACCTGATTCTGACTTGGACGGCTTCAACGCATGCTGGGGCAATGGCACGTCCCTCACCTCTTGCCCGGCACCTCGCTTGAGCTAGTCCTATTTGTTAAGCACCATCGAAGTGAATCATCGTCCAAGATGCGCCGGTCATTGCGTCATGGGCTGGAGGTGGATGGTTTCCTCAGTGTTTTGCGCCATTGATAGGCGATGAACGCGAATGCAAGCCACCCGAGCGGAATCATTAACCAATATTCGACCAACCGATAAGCTAATACGGCTGCAAGGGTGGGCACCCGTGCAGCACCGAATGCTACAAGCACTGAGGTGATGCTTCCTTCAACAAGGCCAAGACCACCGGGGAGTATTGGAGCAACTGCGGCAATCTGGGACAAACCGTAAGCCAGAGTCAACGCGGTCCAAGGTATCGGCGCGGCCACCATGTAAAACGATGCGATAAGGCAAAGAGCCTCAAATATCCAGGCTAGCAGTGCCCAACCGACGATGGCTGACAGCTCCATCCGTCCAACCTCTATCGATCGCAGCTTTTCAATGGAAGCTTCCAGCTTCTCTTTGACATCTGTCCGTGGGTGGCCAGTGCTTCTCTTTATGAATCTAAGGATCCGAATGGCAGTTTGGCTGAGAAGGTCTCGTCTGAAAAGAATGGCTGCTGCCACAAAAATGACAGCAGCCCCAACGGCTGATACAGCCCAAAGATAGTAGAACGTGAAGTTTGCGGCTAGCGTTGCCAGCCCCGCTATCAGCAGGAGTACGAGGCCTATAGTTGACGCGGCCACTTGCGCAATTACAACCCAGCTGGCTCCGACATCGTCTGTGCCCAGATGCTTGTACTGCTGGAATCTATATGCGGTCGAGAATGCGGGCTCACCAGGCAGAGAGTCGGTAATGGCAATGGTCGCCATAGTGAGCAAAAGCAGAGGCATTATTGCACTGGTTACGCCAGCAGTCTGAATGAGGCGTTTCTGCAGCACGGCGTAGCTCGTCAGTGACAAGGCTTCCATGACTAACGAAGCCAGGCCCCATCGCCAGTCGCTGTTTGCCAGCTTCACGGAAGCTCCAGACAGTTCGTCGAGTCTTCCGGCAAGAAATGCAAAGGCTAAGGCGGCAAAAGCCAGGCCTAGTAGCGTTCTCAGGATGAAGTGTGGCTTGAAATGGAAGCCTGGCTTTCCAGGATAGACAGACATCTGATCATGGCCTTACCGCGAAATTCGCGTTGGGCTCTGTGGACGATGGCCCTGAAAGACTTAACCGCCTCCGATGGATACCTTTTTCTTGAGCAGACGAGGTGATCTCATATGCGCTCAAAATGCCGATCCTAGCTTACGGCTTTGATCCGGTGTGCGAGTCGATCAAGTCTCGGAGGTGCTGATACTCATCCGGATCGATTTCTCCTCTGGCAAGGCGCTCATCAAGGATGCGTCTCGCATCAGAAGGAGGTTGTGTCGGTGTGAAATGCTGCCGGCGGCTTGAGCTGGTTACTAAGAACCAGATTGCCCAGATGACAAGGGCCCAAAAGACGAGCATGCCCAATAATCCAAGCAGCCAGCCCCACCACTGAACTCCATTTCCCCAATACCACATCATCAAAACCACCTCTTTAGAGCTGAAGCAGCAATTAGTAATTCTAGGACACTCCTTTGGAGGCGAGAAAGCCCAAATTCCCGGGCTCCAGGTGTTGGAATTCGATTTGGGGTGGCGAAACGGGCCAATTAATTGGCGTCTCAGCAAGATGTCGTTGAAGGGAGTAGAAAGCTTGCATGTGATGTATGGATAGTTGGTGATGCTTATTGGCCCGTGGTTGTTTTGGGCACCAGTTTCCAGAGTTGCCGAGGGCGGTAGAAAAAGTGCAGATGTAGCTTAACAACTGGCAGTGTTTTCTGACGCGAGATTGTCATTCTGCGCCGTCGGCGGACGAACACACGAATCATGGAGAAGGAGCAATAACTCATCTAGAATTGTCTTAATGAAACGAGCGGGACGAGTCGCAAAGAGTGCGGCATCCTCTCGAGCGACTTCCACGAGCAGATCGGCGCCGAGTGTCGCTGTGAGGGACGAGCTCCAGCTGAGCCGCGGCGCCATTGCAGTTCTCGGGGAGCACTATCTGCTCAGGGACCGCCATGGCAAAGTGATCGAGTCCACCGGCGAGATGATGGACAGGGTTGCCACGTTTGTAGCGCAAGCGGAGGAGCAATGGCAGCCTGGAAATGCGGCCCGCTGGGCTGAGGAGTTTGCCGCGACGTTGCGCTCTCTGGAGTTCTTGCCCAACTCACCTACGCTCATGAATTCGGGTACGCGGCTCGGTTTGCTTTCAGCGTGTGTCGTGCTGCCCATCGATGACTCCCTGGTTTCGATCTTCGAGGCGCTCGGCCAGGCTGCCCTGTTGCACCAGGCGGGCGGAGGCACTGGATACTCTTTCTCTCACCTTCGCCCTCGTGGCGACATTGTGTCAAGCACAGGAGGAACAGCAAGCGGTCCAGTCTCGTTTTTGACCGTGTTCGATACGGCAGCTGGAGTCGTTTCCGAAGGGGGTCGTCGCCGCGGGGCCTCCATGGCTGTGCTTGACGTATCACATCCCGACATTGTGGAGTTTATCGAAGCGAAGAACACCCTTGGCGTCCTCGAGCATTTCAACCTTTCAGTTGGAGTGACCGACCAATTTATGCGCTCGGTAGTGACTGGGGGTGAACAACGACTGATCAATCCTCGAACCGGCAAGGAGGCGGGCAAGATCGCGGCACGAGAACTCTTTGATCGGATTGCAGATGCAGCATGGAACGGCGGAGATCCGGGAGTCTTGTTTCTTGACCGCATCAATCGATATAACCCGCTCCCGCTGCTCGGTCGAATCGAGGCGACCAATCCTTGTGGTGAGGTTCCACTTCTACCGTACGAGTCCTGCAATCTCGGTTCGGTGAATCTCTCTCGGTTCGTCGATGGCGGAAAGGTTGAATTCGCGCGGTTGGGTGATACTGTGCGTCTGGCAGTGCGCTTTCTTGACGATGTCATAGACGTGAGCCACTATCCTTTTCCGGAACTCAAAGAGCCGGCTCATGCTGCACGCAAGATCGGTCTCGGGGTGATGGGTCTTGCAGAGATGCTCGCCACACTTGGTATTCCCTATGGTTCGGATGCCGCAGTTCGTCTGTCGGCCAGGGTAATGGCGTACGTTCAGGAAAAGGCGATGGAGGCGTCAGCTCAGCTGGCCTCCGATCGCGGCCCATTTCCGCTTTTTAGCAAGAGCCGATATGCGGAGCGTGGAATTGGACCGCTACGAAATGCTCAGCTGACCTCCGTGGCGCCGACTGGGACTATCTCGCTTGTTGCTGGAACCACTTCGGGAATCGAGCCAATGTTTGCCTTATCTTATGTTCGCCATGTACTTGGTCAAGACTTCCAGGAGTCCAACAGGCTCTTTGAGAAGTTGGCACTCCAAAGAGGTTTTTATTCTGAGAGGCTTATGGAACAGCTAGCTCGCACAGGTACGCTGCGAGGTCAGTTGGACGTTCCGCAGGATGTACGCGACATCTTCGTGACAGCACTTGAGATCGAACCGGAGTGGCACATCAAGATGCAGGCAGCGGTCCAGCGACATGTGGACGCAGCGGTCGCCAAAACGGTGAATCTCAGCTCAGACGCGACGCCGGCCGATGTGCAAGCGATCTTCATGATGGCATGGAAGATGAAGGTGAAGGGGATTACGATTTACCGAGACGGCTCTCGCCCAGCCCAAGTCCTCGCACTAGCTGCGCCCGCTGACATCGGAGGGACGGTTGCGGTGACGGGTGGCTACAGCGGAGGATGCGGTGGACATGCGTGCGAATTTTGACTCACTTTGAGATTTCTATGGAAGTCCCGGGAAAGTGTTCAATTTCGAAACCCTCCATTCTTTGACGTTAAGTGCTGAAGAGTCCGAACATCACCTTTGCGGGCTCAGTGCGAAATGCCAGGGTAGACTCTGTGCGAGGCATCATCGTCGGACCATTGGCGACTTTTGAGTGACTTCTTAGTTGCTGCGCCTTGAAACCTGGTCGAGATCTCGTCATCCTGCAGCCACTTCGAGATTTCAAAGAGCTGGCAAAGCTGGCAAGAACTGAGAGTTGCCTCCTGCGTTCATGTCTTCAAAGACGAAGCAGTTGACTTGCGTGGTTCAAAGTTGAGACCTTCCCATAGCCCGCTCATCTCGGATGCCAATCTAGAGAGCTCTTCGAGGTGCATTGCTGACAATAATTCGAGAGCGTCGCCACCCTTCTTCGTCAGCTGGATCCGTGAAATTCTTCTGTCTTTAGGATCTTGATGACGCTCTACCAGACCAGCTTCGCTTGCCCTTTGAACGAGTTCGCTGACGCTGTGCTGCTGGGACAGCAGGTAACCTGACAATTCTCCGATTGTGGGACCGGCTTTGTTCGCGTGACCCCTCACGGCCAAAAGCAGCTGGTGTTGGGCTGGCGGAATTCCCAACCTCTCGGCACTTTGTTCGCTCCAACGCAGAAACTGTCTTAAGCCGGTGCGGAAAGCTAGCAACTTTTTGTAGTCATCATCAGTAAGAGAATATCGTAACACGATATAATCGTACCACGATGAAAGCAAATTCTCTAATCTTGTCCAAATTGCCGTTACGACGTCGAACAAAGTATATGTCGTCGGGACCTGCCAGTCTCGGAGATTTCAACACACCGCTATCCGTTTGGCGCGTCGCCGGTTTGTCTGTAGTAGTCGGAGCATGTGCTGCGGTGGTCTCCCTTCTGCTTCTGGATCTGATCGGGCTGATTACTCATGTGGCGTATTACGGGCAGTTAGGTCTATCCCTGGTCCAGCCTACTACCAGCCATTTTGGTGCTTGGACTGTTGCCATACCTGTTGTGGGAGGGCTGATTATAGGAGGAATGGCTTACTGGGGTTCGGAGCGGATTCGTGGCCATGGAATACCCGAAGCAATGGAGACAATCCTCATCAACGGAAGCAAGATGGAGCCGCGGCTAGCAATTCTCAAGCCCATTTCGAGCGCAATCAGCATTGGATCTGGAGGTCCCTTCGGAGCGGAAGGGCCGATCATCTTAACCGGTGGAGCAGTTGGCTCAGTTCTTTCCCAGTTCGTGAAGCTGACGGCCATCGAGCGGCGCACCCTATTGGTTGCGGGGGCGTGCGCCGGAATGGCAGGTGTGTTCGGAACGCCTGTAGCGGCAACTCTGTTTGGAGTGGAACTTCTGGTTTTCGAGTGGAAGCCTAGAACGGTTGTGCCGATTGGAATTTCCGTTGCCGTTGCAGAGATGATTCGGCAGGCTCTTGCAGCACATGGATTAATCCATCCGGCGCCTTTGTTTCCGATGGCTTCGCAGAGCAGCTTTTCCACTCTTGGTGTGGCCAGCGCCGTTCTCGTTGGCCTGGCGAGTGCATCCTTCGCATGGGTGCTTACAACTGCTGTGTACAAGTTTGAGGATCTCTTCAAGAAGATCCCTGTTCACTGGGCACTTTGGCCAGCAATAGGAGGACTTGTTATCGGTGTCGGCGGCCTTGTCGATCAAAGAGCATTGGGAGTTGGCTATTCCTCTATCGGCGACGAGCTTGCTGGCAGGATTGCGATAGGCGGGCTTTTGCTTCTGCTAGTTGTCAAGCTGATCATCTGGTCCTTCTCGTTGGGTTCCGGGACAAGTGGGGGAATCCTAGCTCCGCTCCTAATCATCGGAGCAGCCTTAGGAGGCATCATGGCGCCCGTTCTTCCGGGAGGCTCCTCGGCTTCTTGGGCCCTTGTTGGGATGGCGGCGACACTTTCCGGGGTGACCAGATCCCCTTTCACGTCAGTCATCTTCGCTTTTGAGCTAACTGGAGATTCGAACTCGCTACTGCCGCTCCTTGTTGCAGCCATGGTCTCACATCTCATCAGCACCATCATCTTGAAGAGGTCGATCCTGACCGAAAAGGTTGCTCGCCGGGGTTTTCACGTGGTTCGCGAGTACGCTGTCGAGCCACTGGAAGCGCTATTAGTCAAGGAGGTGATGCGAAAGGATATCTTGACCGTTGATTCCGACTTCAATGCGGACCATCTAGCAGAAGTGATTCGAAGCTCACAACGCTTCAATGGTCAGAGAATTTATCCCGTAGTAGACGAATTTGGCTCACTCAAAGGGGTGATTGCTGGCGAGGATGTTGTCGGCCTTAATCATGCAGATCTGGAAAAGAGGGTTGAGGAGATCATGATCCAACCCAGAGTTGTCGCGTATGTCGAGGAAACCCTCCGTTCGCTTGCGGACCGTATGGCCGAGAGGGAGGTGGCCGCAGCGCCAGTGGTGGAAATGGATTCAGGGCGACGGGTTCTGAGGGGCGTTATCACGGACTTCGATATCTTGCGTTCGCGCCAAAGGCAGCTTCTGGAGGAGCGGTATCGGGAGAGGGTTCTTGGAGCAAATGGTCGGAGAGCAACGCAACTCGATTTGGAGCTGCAATGAGGGCAAAGCTGATAGTTCGAACTTCGCTATCTGATCCGTCGAGGGAAGATCTTGAGGCAGGTGCCGGAAAGACACAGTTCTGCGATCACAACTTCTTGAGAAGTTGAGAGTCTGTATCTGCCATTTTTGCTTTTTCCAGCGCCAAGGGTAATAATCTTTCCTATAATTTTGAGTTGCCTAAATGGTTCTTGGCGGGGTCATTTATGTGAGCTACTTAATGGGCATGCCGCTGCATCGGGTGGAATCCCGTTTGGCGTATCTAAGGGTGCGTTTGAAACCCACTTACCAGCTTGCTATTTGTGCGAATAGCCAGATTGAGTGACAGAATTTAACTGGGTACTTCAGAGGGGTTTGGGGATGCAAGACAATTTTCACAGCTCAGCTGATAGGTTGAGGTCCTCACTGAACCTGCCCACGTCCATGTTGCCATTTTCAGATTTTTCCTCGGCCTCTATTGCCGCTGTGGCCTATCTGCGCAATCTCACGAGTTATGAGTTGTGCGCGGTTACCCGCCTTGAGAGCGACAGGTCAGTTTTTCTGAGCGTCAATGAGTCTGAGTACAAGATCAAGCCCGGCGACACCCTTTCGTGGGAGAACATGATGTGCTCCAAAGTTCTAAGTGGCGAGTTCCCCAAGTATCTCTCAGACGCTTCAAATTGCCTTAGTGATGAGGATCTACTGGCCGTAGGGCTTAACATGCAGGTGGGAGCTCATATTGGAGTCCCTCTTGTTCTTCCTGACCGGACAGTTTTTGGAACCATCTGTGCGATGAATCCGGACCCAATGCCGGAGTTGAGTCCTTTTCAGATAAGCGCTATAGAACTGATTGCCAGGATGCTGTCGACAATATTGTCGCTAGAGTTCCAGTCTCTTGACCAGAGAAGGAGCTACGAGAGAGCAAAAATGGAGTCAGAGAGCGATGAGCTGACTGGGCTGCTCAATCGCCGAGGATGGGATCGTGCCCTGTACGAAGAGGAGGCCCTCTGTGCCCAATATGGCTTTGCGGCTTCAGTGATGGTGATCGATCTTGACAACCTCAAAGCCGTCAACGACACCCATGGTCACAAGGCTGGGGACGACTTGATCCGCAATGCCGCCGACATCATCGAACAGACTTGCAGGTCGGACGATGTAGTGGCCCGCACTGGCAGTGACGAGTTTGCTGTGCTCACTAAGGGAATCAGTCAAGAAGGCCTTCGAGCTTTTGCGCGGAGAATACGCATTGCGCTCATGGTAAGTGGTGTCTCTGCATCAGTTGGGACCAGTACGCGGACTCCTTCCAAGTCACTCACCGACGCATGGACTGAGGCTGACAAAGCTATGTACGTTTCGAAGAGGTCGAAGGGTTGACGAAGCCGGCTTCCATGGATTTCCCGCGATAACACTTTGCAACTGCCAATCAGGATTGTCACGACACGCGCAGGCATGAACGGCTAGTATCACGTCCTAGAGGTCCTAAAAGTGACCTTCGATCGAATATGAGGTGTTGGATGTGAGTTCCCGACCGCTATTCGCAGCTTTGCTTGCTGCTGGAGAAGGCTCAAGGATGAGGTCCTCGAGACCCAAGACCCTGGCAAAAATCTGTGGCAAGCCGATGGGAACCCATGTTCTCGAAGCTTTGTTCAGCTCCGGGGTACAGGACACTGTTGTGGTTGTTGGCCACGGCGCAGAAAGGGTCAAGAGCGCCTTATCGGCAACAGCTCCTTCGGGAATGGAGATCCACTTTGTAGAACAGCAACAGCTGCTCGGAACAGCAGATGCTTTAAGTGCGGCACTTACCGTGTTGCCAGATGTGCTTGGCTATGGAGAAGACGAGACTCCGGTCGTCATAGTTGTTCCAGGCGACACCCCACTGATCACGCCCCAGACTCTAAGGGAGCTCGTGGAGACTCACATCGAATCTAGAGCGTCAGCAACGTTGATATCAGCAACGCTCGAAGACCCATTTGGCTACGGAAGGATTATTCGGAACAAGGATGGAAGAGTCGCTCATATTGTCGAAGAGCGCGATGCAAATTACGAGGAGCGCAAGATCGCGGAGATCAATACCGGCATTTACGCATTCAACCTAGATGTTCTGGCCCCGACGCTTCGCAGAATAGCGCCCAAGAATGCCCAGGGTGAATACTACTTGACTGATTCCATCGCGATTTTGTCAGAGATGGGCTATCTAGTATCGGCACTAGAGATCAACGACGGGGTTGAGGCCCTGGGGGTCAACGACCTGATCCAGCTTGCTGAAGCCGAAAGGCATTTTCGCAGACGGATCAACCGCAAATGGATGTCTCGTGGAGTAACCATGGTTGATCCTGATGCTGTTTACATAGCGGCAACCGTGGAGATAGGCCAGGACACCACCATCTGGCCAGGCAGCCATCTTGCCGGCAACACCCAGATTGGCAACTCGGCGGAAATCGGGCCTGACACGCGGCTTCTAGACTGCACAGTCGGGGACGGAGCAAGGGTGGCAAGATGCGAGGCCAAAAGCGCTGACATTGGCGCAGGTGCAATTGTTGGACCTTGGGTTGTGCTTTCTCCGGGTGCTAAGGTTGAACCCGACACTTCTACTGGATCTTTCAAAATATTGGGGTAGGGCAAATTGGAGCTTGTACCTAGAAAGCGGCTTGAACTCTATTCGGGCAGGTCTCACGCTCAGCTGGCACTCGAGATAGCTGCCAATTTGGACGTAAAGCTGGGAAACGTGACGCTGAAGGAGTTCGCAGATGGCGAGATTCACTGTCGGTTTGGCGAGTCCGTTAGAGGAAAAGACATATTCATAATTCAGACTCATTCTGGTCCGGTCAATGACTCGCTGATGGAACAGTTGATCATGATCGATGCCGCCAAGAGAGCTTCTGCTAAACGAATAACCGCAGTGTGCCCCTACTATGGCTATTCGAGGCAGGATCGAAAAGCCTCTGGGCGGGAGCCCATTACGGCCAAGCTTGTAGCCGACATGATGGCTGTGGCCGGTGCCGACCGCATAATTGCGCTGGATCTTCATTCAGGCCAGATCCAGGGATTTTTCGACGGACCTGTCGATCACTTGACGGCTATGCCCGTGCTCATCGACTACCTGAAGGAAAATGCTGATTCAGAAACCGTGATTGTCGCTCCAGATGCAGGACGAGTCAAAGTTGCATCGCGTTTTTCGCAGGTCTTGAATTGCGATCTCGCATTCGTCCACAAGCGCAGACCTCGAGACACTGCAAACACGGTGGAGGCTCTGGATGTTGTGGGAGAGGTGCAAGGGCGCCGATGTGTGATCATCGATGACATGATCGATACTGCAGGTACTATCTGTGCGGCATCTGACCTACTCATGGCCCGCGGTGCTTCCGAAGTTTGGGCAATGGCCACCCATGGGCTTCTTTCAGATCCAGCCGCTAAGAGGCTAAACGATTCAGCTATCTCGAAGGTTGTGATCACGAACACCCTTCCTCTTCGGCCAGATAGGACGATAGAGAAGCTCGAAGTTCTCTCAGTGGCACCGATAATCGCTCAGGCAATCGGGGCCGTTTTTGAAGATTCTTCGGTTTCTGAGATCTTTGGCGGGGAGAACCTCTCGTAGTCTTGTCCAGACTGCGGGCGTATCCTGAGCCGTTATTCAGCAGGAGTTCCAAGCACCGGCCTTTGTGAAATTTGACCGCGAGCCATTGTTGGTGGCAGAGTCGGACGGGAAAGACAGTCGTTAATTTGGAGGCACCTATATGTGCCAAGCGAAACGAACAAGTAATTAGAATAGACAAGTTGTTTATTCGAAGTATGTGAGGTTTTTGAGGAGAGTCAGGTGTCTGAGGTAGCGTTAGTTGCCAAGTCTGGTCGGCTTCCAGGAAGCCCTGTATCCCGCCGTCTGCGCTTAGAGGGCCAGATACCTGGCGTAGTATACGGTGCGTCGGTCGATCCATTAGCGGTCTCGTGCGATGGTCGGGAGCTTCGTGCGGCAATGGCGAAGCAGCAGTTGGTCGGAAGCGTCGTGGAGTTGGAGCTTGATGGGAACAAGCATCAAGCCATTGTCAAGGAGATTCAGCGGCACCCCGTCCGTCAAGAGGTTCTCCATATAGATTTCCAGCTTCTAAGCAAGAAGTAATCCCGAAATCTTGATATCGCTTCGGTACCAGATTAGGAGAATGAAATAAGCGTAATAGTGCTGGGATTGGGAAATCCCGGGAGGGCTTATGAGAGGACCAGGCACAATCTAGGCGCCATGGCTGTAGCGGAGGTCGCTTCCCGGCATGGCGTGTCTCTAGTGCCGAATCCACGCTCCAAGGCATTGCTCGCTGAGATCAAGTTGGGTTCTGAAGTTGTTGCCCTTGCGTTTCCCCAGACATATGTGAATAACTCCGGTCAGTCTCTGCGAGGGCTTATCAAGAAGTACCCAATTGCGTCGCCAGAGAGTCTCATTGTGATTCATGATGAGCTTGACCTGCCACCTGGGGTGGTCAGAGTCAAGAAGGGTGGCGGCGTTGCCGGCCACAACGGCCTGAAATCAATCGTTGCATTTTACGGATCCTCGGACTTTGTGAGGATCCGCATTGGAATAGGTCGGCCGATCGCTTCGGGAGCTGTAGTCAACTACGTGCTGGCCGTTCCCCCACTCAAGGAGAGAGAGGCGTTGCAGGTCGGTGTTTCGAAGGCTGCAGATGCCATCGAAGAAATCGTCGTCAACGGAGTCGATGCCGCAATGAATCGGCTCAATGTTCGATAGCTTTAAATAAAAGTGAACTTTAGAAGCCTTTTCGTTTCCCTTAGCCAGATTCCATCCATTGAGAAGGTGCATGGCTTCCCTTCAGAAAGCTTTCATCTGACGGCTCCAGCCATACCTTTCCTGCTCGGAGCGCTTTCTGAGGCAAGGGAAGACGGCAACATTGTAGCCGTTGTGGCAACCTGGCAGCAGGCATTCGAACTGTATCAGGAACTCAAGGAGTTGCTTGGGCCAGAGACAGTGCGACTATATCCGTCTTGGGAAACGCTGCCAATGGAGAGGGTTTCTCCCTCGATTGAAACGATGGGACGGCGCCTTCGAGTCTTGAATGAAATCACCGGCCGCGTTCACGTTGCGAATCGGCTAGTCGTTGTTGCGTCTGCCAGGTCAGTCTCACAGCTAGTAGGATACTCAGCACTTGCCGCAGGCGTTTTGCACCTAGTTCTGGGTGAGACTGTCAGGCTTGAAGAAGCGACTGAATGGTTGGCCCACAGTGGCTATCGGCGCGAATATCAAGCAGAGAACAGAGGTGAGTTCTCGGTGCGCGGCTCAATTCTAGACATCTTCCCCTCCGACCAGGATCTGCCGATAAGGGCCGACTTTTTCGGGGATGAGATCGACAGACTGTCTACATTTGACCCGTCTGATCAGCTGTCGATCGAGTCTATAGAGAGAGTCACGCTGTATCCTGCGCGCGAACTCCTTCTGACGGAGCAGATCCGAAATACGGCTGCGCAGCTGCGCAATGAGCTGCCATATGCGGGATCTACCTGGGAGAGAATTGCGGATGGCCAGTTTTTCGAAGGTATCGAGTCCTGGCTTCCCTGGCTGGATCGCTCCGCAAAAAACTTTGGTGATCTGCTGGGCTCCGATACTCGGGTGATAATTTTTGAACCAACCAGGTTGAGGTCTCGAGTGTCAGACCTCCTACAGGAAGAAAGATCCATAGCCGAAGGCCTCAGTGCGACCTGGATGGTTCCGGCTGATCATGAAAGGTTTCCTCAGCTTTATAGAGAGCTCGACACTGTCTTCGGTTCGACTCAAGCAACAATTCAGCTGGCCAACACAGTCAAAGACCCGTCGATCAAGATAGAGCTGTCAGCCAGTGGTTTTGATCTTGCAGCGAAGGATTCTGACGCGATAGTTGCACGGCTTTCGCAGTTGCGTGCACAAGGATATCTGCTCTTCCTATGTGCCGCTAACCAGGCGCTTGCACAGAGGCTGGCCGCTTCATTGGCGAGCTACGGATTCGATTCAGCTGTAGTTCACGACCAGGAACAGCTTGATCTGCTGCTCGGTCGAAAAGAGCCCGGCATTTATGTCGTGCCAAGCGAACTCGAACATGGAGCGCTCTTTGGCGAACTGAGGGTCGGGATTGCCGGTGTTGGGGACCTGACCAACAGGCGCAGAGCGCAAAGGGGTTCCCGATCGAGGCACCAAGTGCGGACCCAGGTGTTCGAGACTCTTCAAATTGGCGGGTACGTCGTTCACAGCCATCATGGCGTAGGCCGGTTTGCAGGCATGGTCAAACAGGAGCTTGCCGGCATTGAGCGAGATTATCTTTTGATCGAGTACCGAGGCGGTGATCGCCTATACGTGCCTTCAGAGCAAATGGAGTCCATCACTCCTTATCTTGGTGGTGAAGCGCCGACACTTTCCAAGCTTGGCGGTTCCGAATGGCAAAAGACAAGGGCGAAGGTGAGAAGGGCCGTATCACGCGTTGCCCAGGAACTCATAGTTCTTTACCAGAAGCGACTTGTCACCAAAGGGTTTGCCTTTTCCCCGGACACCGTCTGGCAGAAAGAGATGGAGGACCTTTTCCCTTACGACCTCACACCAGACCAGGCGCGAGCGATTGCAGAGGTCAAGGCTGACATGGAGTCAGAGAGGCCTATGGATAGATTGATCTGCGGAGATGTCGGATTTGGGAAGACAGAGATCGCCATCCGGGCAGTCTTTAAGGCGGTTCAGGATGGCAAGCAAGCGGCAGTGCTTGTTCCGACCACCCTTTTGGCGCAGCAACATTTTCAGACTTTTTCGGATCGATTTGCTGGATTCCCGGTGCGTGTGGAGGTCATCTCGCGGTTTCTCTCGCAGGCCCAAAGCAGAGCAGTGGTCGAAAGGGTTGCCTCTGGAGATGCGGACGTCGTAATAGGTACGCATCGACTTCTCAGTCAGGACGTCAGATTCGCTGATCTCGGTCTATTGGTAATTGACGAGGAGCAACATTTCGGCGTAACCCATAAGGAGACGATCAAGAAGGTCAAAGCCGGTGTGGATGTTTTAACGCTTACGGCGACTCCAATACCTAGAACTCTGGAAATGTCGCTTACCGGAATAAGGGACATGAGTCTTCTCAGCACACCGCCTAACAAAAGGCAGCCGATTCTGACTTATGTGGGAGAGTATGACGAGCTTGCTGTGACCGAAGCTGTTCGCAGAGAGCTCATGCGCGAAGGACAGGTCTTCTTTGTGCACAACAGGGTTTCCGATATTGAAGCTGTGGCACAGCGGTTGTCAAGGCTGGTTCCCGAGGCAAGACTGGCAATCGCTCATGGGCAGATGGATGAAGACCTATTGGAGCGGACTGTGGTCGACTTTTGGGAAGGAAGGTCAGATGTACTCGTTTGCACGACCATAATCGAATCAGGGATTGACATGCCCACGGTCAATACTCTGGTTGTTGACCGAGCCGACATGTTGGGCCTAGGTCAGCTGCATCAGTTGCGAGGCCGGATCGGACGATCTGGAACTCGAGGTTATGCGTACCTGTTCCATCCAGCAGAGAGTTCACTGAGCGAAGAAGCTTACGAGAGGCTCAAGACTATCGGAGAGAACACTGAGCTTGGATCGGGTTTTCGAATAGCCAAGCGTGATCTCGAGATACGTGGGGCAGGAAACATCCTTGGCGAAGACCAGTCAGGGCATATAGCAGCCGTTGGATACGATCTTTATGTGAGAATGGTTGAAGAGGCGGTCAGAGAGCTGAAAGGAGAGTTCGAAGAGCCTCTGCCTGAAATCAAGCTTGAAATACCTGTCGGGGCGGTCATCCCAGAGAGCTATATATCTAGGACTGACGTGCGCCTTGAGGCATATAGAAGGTTGTCGATGTGCATCGCTGACGAGGACGTCGACGTCCTCGGGCAGGAGTGGGTCGACAGGTTCGGGCCCCTTCCAGACCAGACCAGATCGCTGCTGCGCTTGGCCAAGCTCAGAGCGCGCGCAATTCGAGCTGGTGTCACTGAAGTGGTTGTTGCAGGTCTCGGAAGGTCTTCGCTGGTCAGCCCGTCGGTGAAGCTGGCCCCGGTTGAGCTGAAGGCTTCACTCGCCACGAGGTTGAAAAGGGTATTTCCCAAAGGGATTTACAAGGAATCTGAGAGAGCTGTGGTAATACCAATTTCAAAAGCTTCAGACCCCATGCAGGCTGTTGAAAAGGTGTTTGATGAGTTGATCGAGGGCTAGCCTGCATGCGGTACTTTGTTCTTAGCTTTGCCTTAGAAGAGGCATCACGGTTTTCTGCAAGGATAGGGTAGTTTTGTCTGTGCGGTTTTGGATTCCTCGGACGGGCGATTGGAAAAATGTTTTGCCAGGCGCTAGTTTGCGTTAGCTGTTGCTGCAGGGGCAAGCCGGCTGCGCCAGTGATGGTTAGACCTTTCTGGCTGACTCTGGCAGATGCCGGATAAGGCTTTGCGAGGTTCTGGCCTAGGGGGCTTGCCGCGTACGTCTCATTGGAGGACTTGAGTTGAGATTGTCGAGAATTTTGGGACTGTTGGCTGTTGGTGTAGCTCTGACTGGCTGCGTGACTTCCTCTTCAGCTGCTGCGACTGTAAATGGCAAGACGATAACTTCGGCTGAGCTGCTTTCGGAGGTTAATTCGATCACCGCCAACAAGGCTTTCGTGAAGCAGCTCGAGGCTTCACAGCCGGTTTACGGCCAGGGGGTTTCCAGCAACACCTACAACATGAGTTTCGTTGATGAGGTGCTCAACAGGCGTATCTCTATGGACCTCATCGAAAACGAAGCTCAGAAGTTTGGAATCAAGTTGACCTCGCAAGACATAGCGCTTGGCCGGGTGGATGCTGAGCAGACCTTTGGTGGGACCTCAGTCTTTGACCAGTTTTCAAAAGAGTACCAGGCACGCCTGATCAAGGACTCGGCGATGCTTGATGTAGTGGAGGCGCGCCTTGTAAACGCTGACATTTCTCTAAACGCTTTGCGCAGTTACTATACAGCGCACTCTGCCGAGTTCGACAACATTTGCTCATCGCAGATACTGGTAAGCACTCAGGCTCAGGCAAACTCGCTTTACCAGCAGCTCCAGCAAGGCGCGAACTTCGCTGCGCTTGCAAAAGCGAATTCTGGAGATCCCAATACCGCTCCCAACGGTGGGGCTGTCGGCTGTGGCACCTTTGCAAATTATGTGTCTGCACTGGGAAGCCAGTATGCACAAATTGTGAAGAACATGGCAGCCAAAACAATTGCGCCACCTGCACATCTGCCTACCGGATGGGCGATCATACAGGTCACATCTAGAACCACCCTCCCGTTTGATCAGCTGACCCCTCAGATAAGGGCTGCGATACTTGGCACAAAGGGTCAAAATGCTATCACTAACCTGTTGAACAGCGCAGCGAAGGGAGCCTCGATTACCGTCAATTCGCGATACGGCCACATCGCGACCAGTGGCACTTCCTCTGGCGTCTCTCCACTTTTCAGTCCGGCACCCTCGCTCCTGAACTTCTTCGTCCCTTCCGGGAGTTGAGCTCTTGATCAAACTGCTCGACAAACCCCTTCCTTGAGGTTGGGGACGATGCCACAGTACGCTGGAGTTGCAGTTTTAGATCGGGTAAGTATTGTAAGGTGAGGTGGCCTATGGGGAGGATCGTTGTCGCTGGCTTAGGGGCAGGTGATGTGCCGGCAATCGATCAGAGAGTATGGGCCATGTTGGACCAAGTTGACTTGGTCATCTTCCGCACCGAGATTCACCCCAGTGCTGCAGCCGCACGTCTCGAGATAGTGGGGAGGAAGCCGTCGGTTGCATTCGAGTCCTTCGATCCCCTCTACGAGCGCGCCGAGACGTTCGAGCAGCTCTACCGTGAAATGGCGGAGAAAATTGTGGAGGCTTCT
Source organism: Actinomycetes bacterium (assembly GCA_021799035.1). Taxonomy (GTDB): domain Bacteria; phylum Actinomycetota; class Acidimicrobiia; order Acidimicrobiales; family Acidimicrobiaceae; genus SCQM01. The sequence goes on from JAJZBG010000001.1 coordinate 22,367, forward strand.
CGATCAATGGCTGGGACAATCCTCTATTTGGTACCCGGATCTCCTCTTGTGGCAGAGAGGAGCGTTGACATCCTCCGGGAGTCGATGGCCGACCTGGTTGAGGTGATTCCCGGAGTCTCATTTCTTGAGCTTGTCTGGTCGGCGCTGCGCATCGATCCGTTTGCTTCGGGTGTGACGATGACAGATGCCCGAGACTTTCCTTCTCATGCGAAGCTAAACTGCGGACCATTCTTGCTCACGCAAGTATGGTCCAAGCAGATCCTTTCTGAAGTAAAGCTTGCCGTCGCCAATCCCAAAGAAGCAAAGGCAGTAGTGCTGCAGCGGCTGGGCACTTCGGAAGAGCACATAGAGGAGCTTCTCTGGGACGATCTCGATAGGTTGGTGGACCCGGATCATCTCACGACTATTTACATTGAGCGAATTCCGGCCGCGCCAGGTCCAGCGCTTGTTGAGCTTTTTGACATTATTGCGAGGTTGAGGAATGAGTGTCCCTGGGATCGGGAGCAGACCCACGAGTCGCTCGTTTCCCACTTATTGGAGGAGAGTTACGAGGTCATCGATGTCATCGAAAAGCTCGGCAAGGCGGGCGATGAAGAGCGGATCGCGAAGCTTTTTGGAGAGCTTGAAGGTGAGCTGGGAGATCTTCTGGTTCAAGTGTACTTTCATTCCAATCTCGCCTCTGAAGAGGGTTGGTTCGATCTTTCCGACGTAGCTGACACCGTCATTTCGAAATTGATTCGCCGTCACCCACATGTCTTTACAGAACTGGAAGTGAGCAGTTCCGAAGAGGTGATCGCTAACTGGGAGGAGATCAAGAAGACTCAGGAGGGGCGGGAAAGCGTGCTTGAAGGAATCCCGGAGTCGTTGCCGGTGCTGATGCTAGTTTCAAAGCTTCTAAGAAAGGCGACAGCAGTCGGAATAGAGATTCCGCCTGTCGAGGTTTCAGTCGGAGCGGTGTCGCGAGTTTGGGAAGATCTTTCTGTTGGCGCGCTATCTGGCCGTTCAGAATTGTCGAGGCAATTCGGAGAGCTCCTTTGGTGGATCGCAAATCTCGCAAAAGAAATTGGAATTGACCTGGAATCGGCTTTACGATCTAGGTCGAAGGATTTCGTTGAAGTGATAGAGGCGGCGGAGAGTTAGAAATTCTGTTACCCTGTAGGGTTTGCTGAGTGTCGTAACGGACCTCCCGGACGGGACTATTCGTAAAAGGAGTCAGGTGACGTGAGCATCATTGAGTCGGTAGTTGGAAGAGAGGTGCTCGACTCTCGAGGTAATCCCACGGTCGAGGTCGAGGTGACGCTCTCCACCGGCGAGACTGGTAGAGCTATAGTTCCATCGGGAGCGTCAACCGGTGCATATGAAGCGACGGAAAAGCGCGATGGGGGACCTCGATATCTTGGCAAAGGTGTTCTCGGAGCAGTCGAGCATGTCAACGTCACTATTGCAGATGTAGTGGTAGGCATGGACGCGCTTGATCAGAGGCATCTTGATGCATCGATGATTTCCCTAGATGGAACAGAGAACAAGAGGAATCTTGGGGCAAACTCCATTCTGGGCGTTTCACTGGCAGTCGCAAAGGCTGCCGCAGCGTACTGTGATCTTCCGCTCTATCGCTATATCGGCGGAGTGAATGCGTCGGTGCTTCCAGTTCCCATGATGAATGTCATAAACGGGGGTGTCCACGCTGATAACTCGATAGATTTTCAAGAGTTCATGATCATGCCCATAGGTGCCGCTTCATTTGCTGAGGCACTCAGATGGTGCTCTGAGACATACCATACCTTGAAAAGTGTCCTAGCCAAAAGGGGGCTTTCCACCTCCGTCGGCGACGAGGGAGGCTTCGCGCCAAACCTGTCGCGCAACGAGGATGCCATTACCGTGCTTCTTGAAGCAATTGAGGAAGCGGGGAGAGAGCCGGGAAAGGACATAGCAATCGCGCTTGATCCGGCTTCAACTGAGTTCTTCGTAGACGGGAAATATCAGCTTGCGGGCGAAAATCGAACCCTGGACTCTGCCGAGATGGTCGATTACTGGGTGGAACTTGTAAAGAAGTATCCGATTGTTTCGCTTGAAGACGGGATGGCGGAAGACGATTGGGAAGGCTGGGCCGTATTGACTGAAAAGCTGGGCAGTTCGATCCAGCTCGTTGGTGACGACATTTTCGTGACCAACGTAAACAGGCTGACGAGGGGGATCGAATCCAGCGTTGCAAACTCGATCCTAATCAAGCTGAACCAAATAGGTTCACTGACGGAGACGATTGAGACGGTAAGCCTTGCTACGAGGAACGGCTATACCAACGTGATCTCCCACAGGTCAGGCGAGACCGAAGATACCACGATCGCCGATCTTGCAGTGGCCCTAAACACCGGCCAAATCAAGACAGGCGCACCCGCACGGTCCGATCGTGTGGCAAAATATAATCAGCTACTCCGGATAGAAGAAAATCTTGGCCAAAATGCCAAGTTCATGGGGCTAGGGGCTCTGACCCAAAGGAAATAGGAGAGGGTTTGATAAGACGCAGCAGAGTGGTGAAAATTCTGATTGCCCTTGTAGGCATCACCGTATACCTGCTTGCTGTTTTTCCGGCTCGTTCTTATCTCATTCAACGTGGCCAGGTGAAGAACACTATCTCACAGGTGAGGGCTGTCGAGAAATCCAATCAAGTTCTTCAGGAGAAGATAAACTCCATGAATTCGCCTTCTGAGATAGAGACGATAGCCAGAAGCCAATATGGGCTTGTCAAGCCTGGCGAGAAGGCGTTTGTGGTGCTGCCTCCAACCGCCTCCACCACAACCACAATCCCGGGGAAATCTTCGCCTTCGAAGTAGCGGAATTCTTAGTTGGCTTCAGCCAATGGATAATCTGAGCGGCCGAGCTCCTAGTCGGAAATCGATTTGGAGCTCGGATGGCTTAGCCGATAGGTTATAGCCGATGAACAAAGTCAACCATCAATCCGGTTTGACAAGGGAAAGCGATAGCGTCCATCGAACACTCAGGTGGCTCACCTTGGCTACTTTGGTGGCGACTTATCTGCTCATTGTCTTGGGAAGCACAGTGCGGGTTACCGAATCTGGTATGGGCTGCAAGGGGTGGCCATTGTGTTCGGGTCAGGTAGGTCCCATAGACAACATTCATGCCTTGCTGGAACAGTCTCATCGATATCTGGCTACGATCGTGACAATACTGATCTGCGTGGTTGCGGTGGTTGTGTGGCGAGCGGGCCAGAGGGCATCTCACCTCAGAACGTTGGCAGTGGCAGGGGTGGGCGTCATCGCAGTGCAGATCGTTCTCGGGGCTATCACAGTCATTACGAACAACGCCCCCGCCACCGTTGCCCTTCACCTGATTGTTGGACTCCTTTTCCTCGCTATCGTCACGGTGACCGCAGTTAGGGCATTCATAGGTCCTGAATGGGAATGGGATCCATTTCGAAACGGCGGTCAATTGGCGTTCTGGTCTCTTGCGTCAATCTTTTTGGTACTGATATCCGGATCACTTGTGGTTGACGGGGGCGCAGAGGAGGCATGTCCTTCCTGGCCGGTCTGCGTTGGGTCTCACGCCCAAGGAGGGCTGATAGATCTTCAGCTCATTCACCGTGCGATAGTGCTGATTGGAACGGTGCTTGTATTGGCTTATCTCGTAAAGGTGTTGAGATCCAGTTCCATCTCTGCTTCTCAAAGGGGGCTATCGATAACCGCGCTTGTTCTCCTTGCAGTGCAGATAGCGGCGGGCGCTGTAGTGGCTATCACCAAGGCGCCTGAAGCGCTTGCCGATATTCACCTCGCGTTGGCAGCAGCTTTATGGTCGGTTCTTGTGGCTGACGTCACCGTTGGTTCGTTGAGTGGGAAAAAGCTAGCGAATTGAGCTTGCGCCACTATTTGTACAGACTAAGCGGTCACCCTGCGTTCAGCTGAATCGCGCGTTAAATGGAAATTGCCCCCCGAAGGGGGCAATTTCCATGTCCGAGAGTGTTATGGAGAGACTTCCTCCAGGTCTTTGCCTCTGGTCGAAGGCGCAAATTGCACGATGATTGCCGCGACAATCAGGAAGACGCATATCAGCATCAGCGCGCCTGTTGGCGACATCTTGGGAACCAACGGCGCAATGACGAGGATTCCGATGCCGCCTCCGATGTGGCCGAAGCCGTCAACCAGTCCGAAGCCAGTGGTTCTTGCACGGCTGGGGAAGGACTCCGCCGACAGCGCGTAGGTTGGCGACACCCAAAGGTTGAATCCAAGGAAAACCACGGCGGATCCGAGGAAGCTTATCGTCAGGTCCGTCTTTGCAACTGCGATCATTATTCCACCGATGAGAGTAATTACCGCGCTGATAGGCAGCCAGTATTTCCTCTCTATCGCGTCTCCCCACATTGAGGTGATAATGCAACCAACAATGAAGCCCAAGGTTCCGACGGCCACGATGACGCCGGCCTCTGGTGGAGGATAGTGGATTGATGTCAAAACAGAGGTGAAGCCTGCAGCAAATGAGTAGACAGTCACGTATCCGATGAGCCAGGTGAGGACCAGAATGACGAACCTCTTGACATACACGGGATTCCTGAATATCTCGGAGTAAGGGTTCTTGTCCTCCTGCCTCTTCTCGATTGCTACTGACGTCACAACCGGAGCGAGGGCTCCACCCCTCTTCTCGGTGACTGACTCCATTTTTTCCACTATGGTCTTTGCCTTGTCAATCCTGCCCTGACCTACGAGCCATCTGGGCGACTCTGGCAGCTCAAATCTCAGCAGGATACCGAAGACCGCGAGCAGCGCTCCGATTCCGTAAAGGTATCGCCAGCCGTCGCTGAAAGTCTTGCTTGCCAGTGCGAAAGGCAAGCCCGTCGGCCATGCTGCCGAGCCGGTCGTAAGAAGCAGTCCAAGCCAGATTGCAAAGAATGCTCCCAATGCCGAGTTGATGAAGATGATGGACGTGAATCTGGCCCGAGACCGAGAAGGTGCGATTTCGCCTATGTAGGTGTTCACCACCGCGAGGTCCGCACCAATCCCCACTCCTGTGACTATTCTCGCCACGACGAAGTTAGCGTAATCCGGCGTCAAGGCCGTGTACAGCGAACCAGCTGCAGTGATGAGCATGGTGACCAGAAGCATGTTCCTGCGGCCGATTCTGTCAGATACCGGGCTGAGGATAAGAGTTCCGACCACGTACCCCACAACGTTTAGAAATACTGGCATTGAAAGCGATGACAGCGCGGTCGGCGGTGTACATCCTGGCTTGAGAGCAATACACGTCTGAATAAATGAGACGTTAATGTCAAAAATATCGAAAAATGTGAATAGAAAGCCAATCCCAATAATTACGAGATAGCCGTAAGGTAATGGCCAGGCACCGAGCCTATCCAGCCGAGCGATGACGTCGCGTGCCGCGGCTTCATCAGCTGGATCACCGATGTGCTCTTGAGTGCGCATACCCCCTCCTTCTGCACTAAATGCGGAATAATGCGATTAGAAAGGATCTCTACCAGCAACATCATCTCTAGCCCCTAGACGTTCTGGATTAGGAAGACTCCCCCCGAATCGGTTTGAATGCTAACAGAGCGGTTTCGACAGGTTCAAACCTATGGGATAGAATTTCCGCGATGCAGAAAATGAGCAGTAGGGATGGGATTGGCTCTGTTGAGAATGCGCTCGAGCTCTTACTGATGCTTGCGAGAAACGAGTCCGTCGGCGTGAGTGAGGTAGCTGAGGCGGTGGGCATCGCTCCTTCGAGTGCCCATCGTTTGCTCAAGACGCTGTGCAGCTGCGATTTCGCTGTCCCAGCACCACATCGCAGATACAGTCGCGGGCCAGCTTACTTCTGGCTGGGTGAGGGCAGCATTCAGACACACAAGACGCTCAACAGGTTGCTTGGTCCGTATCTCGAAGATATTTCCCGGGACTTGGGGGAGACCTCTCACCTGGTGGTTCTTGAGGGCTGCAATATTCGGTTTCTAAAAAGTGTGGAAGCAAATAGGGATTTCAAAGTGAACTCCAGAGCGGGACGACTATACCCGGCCCATAGGACTTCAAGTGGCAAGGCACTTTTGAGCAGCCTTTCCGACGCGGAGATTTTCGACCTCTACTCGTCCTACAGCTCTTCCACGTCAAGAGAGGTTCTTGGCAACTTCGATCAGTTTCTAAAAGAACTCGAAAAGACTCGCCGCCAAGGCTACGGACTGAATCTCGAAGAGAGCGAGGCCGGTCTCGTTTCTGTGAGTGCTTGTGTCAAGACTTGGACAGGGAGGCAGATCGCAGCCTTCTCTGTGTCGATGCCTACCGTGAGGCTCAAGTTGTCAGATACCGAGAAGATCGGCCGAAGAATGATCGAGCATGCTTCCCGCGCAGAGGTGGCTCTTGGAATGTCAGGCGGTTCTGACAGATAAAAGGTGCTTCCGGTGAGGCATTTGAGAGTTTGCGTTCAGGCCGGTCACGATTTTTCGGGGTTTATCCCACGGGATGCTGGGGATAATGTTGTTTCGTCGGTGAAAAGAAGGCTAACAGGAACGCCGGGGCCGCCGAGCCCTGTCTGCTACTGGTGTTTCTCGCAAGCGGAAACTGACGGTGATAATCGCCAACTTAAAGTTATGCTGGGTTTGACCTTTGAACTTTGGGGGCATCATGCAAATTACAACAATTGTGAACGGCCGTTCCTTTACCAGAGATGTTGAGCCTCGCACCCTGCTTGTTCATTACATTAGGGATTTGCTTGGTTTGACAGGCACCAATGTAGGTTGTGACACCTCTTCTTGTGGTGCCTGCACGATCTTGATGAATGGCGAATCGGTCAAGTCCTGTACCGTTCTGGCTGTTCAAGCAGATGGGAAAGAGCTGACAACTATTGAGGGCATGGCCTCCGATTCCGGTCTTCACCCAATTCAAAAGGCATTTCAGGAAAATCATGGTCTGCAATGCGGCTACTGCACTCCGGGCATGATCATGGCTACGGCATCATTTTTGAAGGAGAATCCAAAACCTACTGAAGCTGAGGTTCGCGAAGCCCTTGAAGGGAATTTGTGCAGGTGCACTGGCTACCACAACATTGTCAAGTCTGTTCTGGCGGCAGCTGAAGCAATGGAGGGAGCGGTGAAATGACAGCCCTACAAACGGGATCGTCCCAGCGCGTGACTGGAAAGCGGTTGTTGCGACGTGAGGACCCGGAACTGCTCACTGGAGAAGCCAGATTTGTAGATGACCTCTATCAGCAGGATGCATTGTACATGGCACTTCTTAGGTCACCTCTGGCTCACGCCAAGATAATATCTATCGATGTTTCGGAGGCCCGGAAGATGCCCGGGGTTCACGAGGTTCTGTCGGGAAGGGATCTCCGAGAAGAGTTTTCCGCACCGATGCCTTGCGCATGGCCCGTCACCGAGGATATGAAGAATCCCCCTCATTACCCGATTGCAAGTGACGTTGTCCATTACGTGGGCGATGCTGTGGCTGTCGTGATCGCTTCAGACAAAGTCGCTGCCGTAGATGCACTCGCTGCAATAGACGTAAAGTATGAGGCTCTCCCAGTGGTGACAGAGTTGGAAGAAGCCCTGCTTGATCGGAACCTCGTCCATCCTTCCCTTGGAACTAACAGCTGTTTTGTATGGAAGCTCGAGCCAGATCGTGCCGGCGTGGATCAGGCGTTTGCATCAGCTGCGCACGTAGTCACGAACCGTTATGTTCAACAAAGACTGATACCTTCAGCGCTTGAGCCGAGAGGCGTCTTGGCAGTTCCTCACCCCTATGGGGCTGAGTACACGCTTTTCAGTTCAACCCAGATTCCCCATATCCTCAAGCTGATGTTGAGCACGACTCTTGGGATATCCGAAGCAAAATTGCGTGTGGTAGCTCCTTCGGTGGGTGGAGGTTTCGGGTCCAAGCTCAACGTCTATGCCGAAGAGGTCCTTGCTCTTGCTCTGGCTCGGAAGCTAAGCAAGCCGGTGCGCTGGACAGAGGAGCGAAGCGAGGGCGCATTAACAACGATTCACGGGAGGGGGCAGGTTCAAGAGGTCGAGCTAGCTGCTGATTCGAACGGGAGGATTACCGCAGTAAGAGTCAACATTCTGGCAGATATGGGGGCTTATCTCCAGCTCCTCACACCGGGCGTCCCCTTGCTTGGAGCATTTCTTTATCATGGTCAATACGATGTGCCTGCTTATTCGTTTACATGCACTGGCCTGTTCACCAACAAGACCCCTACCGATGCTTACAGGGGTGCTGGACGTCCTGAAGCAACCTTCGCCATCGAGCGCTCCATAGACAGTCTGGCCAGAAAGATTGGCATAGATCCTGCGGAAATTCGCAGGCGCAACTTCATCCCCGTTGACAAGTTCCCCTACTCTTCTGTCCCGGGTCTTATCTTTGACTCGGGAAACTACGAGCCGGCGCTTCAGGCGGCATTAGAGAAGGTCGGGTATGCTCAGCTTCGAATGGAGCAGGAGAAGCGGCGCACCCAAGGATCAAGAAAGCATCTTGGGATTGGCATATCCAGTTACGTGGAGATGTGCGGTTTAGCGCCGTCTAAGGTGCTTGGATCACTGAGGTACTCAGCGGGAGGCTGGGAGTCTGCAACCGTGAGAATACTGCCCACGTCCAAAGTGCAAGTCACAACAGGTACTGCTCCTCACGGCCAGGGCCATGAGACTTCGTGGTCAATGATAGTGGCGGATCGCCTAGGTGTCAGCCTGGAGGACGTTGAGGTGCTCCATTCAGATACAGCTGTCGCCCCTTTCGGAATGGACACTTACGGATCTCGCTCTGTGGCAGTAGGGGGGTCTGCCGTTTATCTTGCGACGGAAAAAGTGTTGGACAAAGCACGGTTGATCGCGGCCCATAAGCTCGAGGTCTCGCCCGAAGACCTTGAATATTCAGATGGAATGTTCAAGGTGAAAGGATCAGCGGAAAAATCTTTTGCCCTCTCTTCGGTGGCTCTTGAAGCTTTCACTGCCCATGATCTTCCCGATGGCATCGAGCCAAATCTTGAGGCTTCTGTCACCTGGGATCCCCCTAATTTCACCTTTCCCTTCGGAACCCATATAGCAGTGGTCGAGGTTGACGAAGAGACGGGGGACACAAGACTAGTGCGTTATGTTTCCGTTGACGACGTGGGGAACCAGATAAATCCAATGATTGTTGAGGGGCAGCTCGAGGGAGGGATAGCCCAGGGTGTCGCGCAGGCCCTATACGAGGAAGCGGCGTATGATGAACAGGGCAACTTGCTGGATACGACGTTCATCGAGTACATGCTGCCTTCCGCTGTGGAGCTGCCAAGCTTCGAACTTGCGAGCACCGTTACGCCCTCACCAACAAACCCTCTTGGTGTCAAAGGAGTAGGCGAGGCAGGTTGCATAGCTTCTCCTCCAGCGGTTATAAACGCTATCGTTGACGCTCTTTCGCCATTTGGCATTGAACACATAGATATGCCGGCCTCTCCACAGAAGGTCTGGTCTGCAATAGAGTCCTCTCGCGGCGACGGAAAGTAGAGTAAGGAGTCATAATGTTTCCAGCTTCTTTTGACTATGCCAAGGCGAATTCGGTTGCCGACGCCGTTTCTATTCTCACGTCCGTCGATGACGCAAAACTGCTCGCTGGAGGGCATTCTCTCTTGCCGCTGATGAAGCTGCGGCTTGCCACGCCCAGCATGCTCGTTGACATTGGATCATTGAGTGAGCTGTCGTACATCGAGGATAAGGGTGACTACGTGGCGATTGGCGCACTGACACGCCACCACGACATACAGAATTCCAGATTATTGAAATCTGAGGTTCCAATACTCCCATATGTGGCTTCTCAAGTGGGAGATCCTCAGGTGCGGCATCGCGGCACCATCGGGGGTTCAATATCTCACGGAGATGGGGCAAGCGATCTTCCCGCAGCCGCCCTTGCTCTGGATGCCAGGCTTGTCCTGGTGGGTCCAACTGGAGAACGTGTCATCCCGGCTACAGAATTCTTTGTTGGGTTTCTCGAAACCGTGATGTCTCCGGATGAGCTGCTCACCGAGGTTAGGGTGTCGAAATTCAGCGGAGGCTGGTCCTTTCAGAAATTCAACAGGAGAGCACAGGACTGGGCGATTGTTGGAGTAGCTGCGGTGAATGACGGAAACACCAGAGTATCGCTTGTTAACATGGGGCCGACTCCGCTCCGGGCCTCTGCGGTAGAAGAGGCGCTAATGGGCGGGGCCTCGATAGAGGCCGCAAGCAAGAAAGCAAGTGAAGGGCTCGATCCCCCTGAAGATCTCAACGCATCTTCGCGATATCGAAGGCATCTGGCAGAAGTCCTCACGAGGCGTGCGCTCACCGAGGCTTTGGGGTAGCGTTTCAAATAGCTTGCAGCAGACTCTAGGCTGTTAGTTGTCCCGTGCAACGATTATCTGGAGTCTGCATTGTCCCTCGCTAGCATCACACACGAGCCTTTCGGAGTGGCTTCTCCTGCCGAGCTTCAAGCGAAGCTGGCTGATCATGAATATCTTGCGGACGAGACTTTGTCAACTACGATCTTTTTGTCCCTGGCACTGGCTAGGCCACTTTTTCTCGAGGGAGAGGCAGGTGTCGGAAAGACTGAAGTTGCCAAAGCCCTGGCGAGATGGCTTGACACGGAATTGATCCGGCTGCAGTGCTATGAAGGCATCGATGTGTCCCAAGCGCTATACGAGTGGAACTACTCGAAGCAGTTGCTCCACCTCCGTGCTTCTGAGGCTGTTGGCGAGGGAAGCCGCCAGAATGTGGAGGAATTGGAGAACGAGCTCTACGGGGAGAGATTTCTTCTGAAGCGCCCGATTCTAAGGGCGCTAACTTCGCAGGGTGGCAAGCCCCCAGTGCTTTTGATAGATGAGCTCGACAGGGCTGACGATGAGTTCGAGGCCTTTTTGCTCGAAGTCCTGTCGGAGTACTCTGTCACAATTCCCGAAATCGGTCCAATTCGTGCGAAGGTTCCACCGATAGTGGTTATCACATCCAACAGGACGCGAGACGTTCACGACGCTCTAAAGAGGCGCTGTCTTTATTGCTGGGTTGAGCATCCGACCTTTGAGCGCGAGGTCGATATAGTCAACCTGAGGGCGCCGGAGGTTGGCGATGCTCTGGCTCGACAGGTGTCCGCTTTGGTTGAAAACTTGCGGTCCATGGGTCTGTTTAAACCCCCAGGGGTTGCTGAAACGATCGATTGGGCGCAGTCTCTGGCGATTCTAGGCTCTCGCGAACTCAATGAGCAGTTGGTCGAAGAGACTCTGGGGAGCGTGCTCAAGTACAGAGAAGACTCGGAAAGGGTCAGGGCGAGTTCAATAAGCGACCTGGTTCGTTCTGCTGTTCAGAGGGCGAAGTAGAGGCGGTCAAGTGCAAGATTTTACGGAGTCCGCAGTGGGGTTCGCCAGGCTGCTGCGTGCCGCCGGCGTCAAGGTTCCGACTGACCGGGTCACCTGGTTCTGCCAGGCGCTTGCGGTCCTCGGTGTCGACTCAAGAGAGAATGTCTTTCGCTCCGCAAGAGCCACTCTGGTGTCCCGCCCAGAGGATTTTCCGGTACTTGATGCCTGTTTTGCTGTGTGGTGGCTTTCTGAGGGGCCGCAGGAGAATCCCGTAATCGCTGACGAACTGCGAGTTGCTATCGAGGTAGATGAAGAGGAAGAGAGCGATAAGGCGAGTCAAGGTGAAGAGGCTGAGATGGTGAAACCTGATTTCACTTTGAAGCTCAGATTTTCCGACAGCGAGGTGCTGGCAGATAAGGATTTCGCGAAGTGCACGCAGTCGGAGCTTGAAGAGGCCGCACGGGCTATGGACCGAATAGCGCTTGTAGTGCCGATGCGGCAGACTACCAGGAAGGTGCCTTCACGAGGACGGAGGGGACCAATTGACATGCGAAGAAGTGCCAGAGAGGCGGTGGCTCATATGGGTGAGCCATTCCGTGTCAGGCATCGCGTGAATGGGGTCAGGCCAACGCGGATTGTGCTCTTGTGCGACATTTCTGGCTCCATGGAGCCTTATGCGCGAGCGCTAATTCGTTTCCTACATGTAGCGGTAGCCGGGGGAGTTCGAGTTGAGGCGTTCACCTTCAGCACCACTTTGACGAGGATCACTCGGGAACTCAACTGGAAGGATCCCGATGTGGCGCTGTCAAGAGCAGGGCTAGCTGTGAAAGACTGGTCAGGTGGAACCCGAATCGGGGATGCTCTGCGGGTTTTTAATGACAAGTATGGAATTCGCGGAATGGCCAGGGGGGCGGTTGTCGTTATTATGTCTGATGGCTGGGACAGGGGCGAACCTGAACTAGTTGAGCGTGAAATGGCCAGGTTAAGCCGGGTTTCGCAAAAGATGATCTGGGTCAATCCGCTCAAGTACACTCCAGGGTATGCTCCGTTGGCTCGAGGAATGGCCGCAGCGCTGCCATATGTCACTGATTTTGTGGAGGGACATTCGCTTGGATCGTTGATCCAACTTGCGGAGGTGATAGCCAAATGAAAGAAGTATTGAAAGAAATAGACATGTGGCGAAGCCAGGGCAAGAAAGTTGCAATAGCACGAGTTGTTGGAGTCGAAGGCTCGGGCCCGAGGGAAATTGGCGCGACCATGGCAGTCTCGGATTCCGGAGAGGTTGCCGGATCGGTGTCAGGAGGATGTGTCGAAGGTGCTGTAGTGACGCATGCTCTCCAGGCTATGGGAGTCTCGTTCATGCCGTCTGGTGCTGGGGTCGCCACTGGCGATCTTGGCGACATCGCTGAAGTCGAAGTCGGTTGTCCCAGTGTTCAGACTTTTGGCTATTCCGACGACGAGGCCTTTGCGGTTGGACTTACCTGTGGTGGAACGCTCCATATACTGATCGATCCTGACGTCCCAGAATTCTACGACGAACTTGTGGAGAATATTCATATTGAGCGCCCGTTCGTCTGGGTCACGGTAGTCTCGCTGAATCCGGCTGAAGCCGGCGAGTATGAGGTGCGTGACCTATCGAACGAGGGCAGGGATGCCTTTTCTCTCAGCGGGGAGCTTCCGAAGCTTGGAGCGTCCATGCTCGTCTATGCCGATGGCTCACACACCGGTACACTCGGCAGGGATGACATCGATCAGGTGGTGATTAGGGACTCCATCGGAGCTCTCGCGGTTGGCAGGACCGACATGCGCCACTATGGCAGAAACGGCCAAGCCCGTCACCAGGAAGTGGGCGTGGTTCTCGAGGTGTTTGCTCCACCTCCCAGGATGATCATCTTTGGCGCCGTGGATTTCACGGCGGCTTTGGCCCGAGTGGCGAAGATTCTCGGGTACAGGGTGACCGTATGCGATGCACGTCCTATTTTTGCGACGCCAGAGAGATTTCCGATGGCCGACGAGGTCGTCGTAGATTGGCCCGACCGCTATCTAGAGAAGGTTCTTGACTCGTTGAGCGAGCGGGATGCGATCTGCGTTCTCACCCATGATCCGAAGTTCGATATTCCCGCTATCAGCAAGGCTCTGGAAAGCAGGGTTGGATATATTGGGGCCATGGGATCACGCCGGACGCACAAAGAACGGACGGAGAGGCTTGTTGCAGCTGGAATTCCTTTTGAGACCGTGGAAGAAAGGGTCATGGGCCCAATCGGCCTTGACATTGCGGCACGGACTCCAGAAGAGACCGCAATTTCGATTTGTGCCGAAATCATTTCCAAGAGAACAGGCCGGTCTGCCAAGTCTCTCAGCGAAACCGACGGCTCTATACATGACAGGGCGTAAGTAGAGTTGTCTAAGGCTGGTTTGCTCTTATGCGCTGGTCAGGGGAGCAGGTTTCACGGAAGTACAAACAAGCTTTTGCATCCATTGAATGGCTCGGCAGTTGTCGAAATCTCGCTTAGTGCGATGTTAGGAGCTGGCTTCGAATACAATATCGTCGTCGACGGCGCCGTGGATATCGGGCAGTATTTGAGTGAGCCGGTGATCCATCTGCACAATTCTCACTGGCAGGAGGGCATGGCAACCTCACTCCAGTTAGGGGTCGCAGAAGCTCGGAAGCTGGGCGTCGACTCGGTTATCGTGGGCCTGGGAGACCAGCCTGGAATTCCAAGTGTCAGCTGGGCTGCTGTGGCACAATCTTGTGATCGACCGATAGGCGTTGCGACCTATCATGGGAAAAGAAGAAATCCAGTTAGACTTGACAGTCCGGTTTGGGATCTTCTGCCTCGAACTGGCGACGAAGGGGCAAGAGCCCTGTTTGAAGCCCATCCGGAGCTAGTGGAAAATGTGGATTGCATGGGGGATCCGCGAGACATCGACACCTTGGAGGATTTAATCAAGTGGAACAGCTTTTGAATGAGTTCTCAGTTGCGTTGCCTATTGAAAAGGCATGGAGAATCTTGACAGACATCGAAAAGATTGCGCCATGCCTTCCTGGGGCTACCCTCGAGGAGATCGATGGTGAGACCTACACTGGCTCGGTGAAGGTGAAAGTCGGTCCGGTCGTTGCATCATACAAGGGTAAGGCCAGCTTCATCGAGATGGACCACGCAAATCACAGGGCGGTTCTTAAAGCCGAGGGCAGGGACACGAAAGGCCAGGGTAACGCATCGGCAACAGTCGCGGCCGAACTCAGTGGAGACGGCGATCAGACCGATGTCAAGGTGATCACTGACCTGGCAATAACCGGACGCGTCGCACAGTTTGGTAGGGGCGTGCTTTCCGATGTCTCCTCAAAGCTGATGGGTCAGTTCGTCAACTCTCTTGAGAAGCTCATCGAACAAGAGGTTAAGCCAGCTGCCGCGGTTGGCATTGGAGCCGAGGAGAAGACGGAGATGCCTTCTGAGGCTGGCGCTAGTCCCAGCGAGGCTGTGCCCAGTGAAGGCCCTAGAAAAATCGTGCAGAAAGAAGCTGAGCCCGTAGATCTCCTCAACATCGCTGGCAGTTCCTTGAAAAAGCGGCTGATTCCAGGTGGCATCGGCGCATTGATCTTGGTGCTGTTCTTGCTTGGCCGCCGCAGGCGGAAGAGCAAGGCTCGGGCGAGCAAGCGCTAGAGATTGTATGGCTGAGACCGAAGCAGAGGTTGTTGCGAGGCTATTGGGGAGAAAGCCCAAAGGGCCTTGGGCGGTTTGTCTCCACGATAGTTTGGGCGAGCCGCTTGTGTTGGAGACTTCTCCCATCCTGGAAGACGGAACGCCAATGCCAACCATCTTTTGGCTGCTCGGTCGGGAGTTGCGGCAACAAGTCTCAAGAGTTGAGTCCGCCGGTGGGGTCAAATGGGCAGACGCAAACATCGACCCTGAGGCAATAGTCGCTTCGCATGAGCGGTATCGGCGGTATCGTGAGTCAAAAATACCGCCCGGATACACAGGGATACGGCCTTATGGAGGCGTTGGAGGCACTCGGAGGGGTGTCAAGTGCCTGCACGCTCACGTAGCTTGGCATTTGGTGGGCGGCGAAGATCCAGTTGGAAGATGGACTATGGCAGAGATCAAGGCCACTTGTCCCAATTAGCCAGGATATCTGGAGATCGCAGGTAGCCTCAGTGCCTATGCCCAAAAGAGTTCTACGTCTTGTTGTAGGGCTTCAGGGTCAGTTCAAGCCTCGGGAGGCTCGCGAGCATCTGGTATGGATCTGATTTAAGATCGAAGTTCGGGTTGAAATACGGATCGTTTGCGATCTCCGAGCGCCATTTCATGGCGCAGTAGCTCATTTCTCCCGCTGCTCGCAG
Source organism: Actinomycetes bacterium (assembly GCA_021799035.1). GTDB lineage: Bacteria > Actinomycetota > Acidimicrobiia > Acidimicrobiales > Acidimicrobiaceae > SCQM01. Next base: position 37,998 of record JAJZBG010000001.1, read on the forward strand.
TTTCTTGAACTCGTCTTCGTGATCTATGCCTCGGCTTTTTGACTCATGATGGATGAGTCTCGAATATGGGGTCCACGCGATCTTATATTTTGCTGACCTGATCTTTAGGCATAGGTCGACGTCATTGAACGAAACCGGCAGCTGATCCGCATTCATTCCTCCCACTTGTAGGTAGAGATCACGCTTGACAAGCAAGCACGCTGCAGTCACCGCTGATATCTCCTGTGGGAATAGGTTCCTACAATAGTATCCTCGGTCATCAGGGGCATCTCCCACTCCGATATGGGCAGCTATTCCACCGATTCCAAGTGTGACACCAGCATGCTGTATGGATCGATCTGGATAAAGCAGGAGCGACCCTGCGGCACCAAAATCTGGAAGCGAGACGAGAGACACCAGCTCGCTCAGCCAGTCTTCTTCAATGATCTCAGTATCGTTGTTGAGCAGACAAACTAGTTCGCTGTCGAGCTTGCTGATCAGCCAGTTGTGCATGTCTGAATAGTTGAATGGCTTGTCATAACTGTGCACCTGTGCCTTGTGGAGAATTTTGAGCTCGTCGAACAGAGAATGCGTTCTTGCCTCCACAGATTGGTTGTCAATGATGTGGATCTTGAAGTTGGGATATTTTGTGAAGTTGACGAGGGAGTTGACGCACCTTTCAAGGACCTCTGGCGTGTCACGAGTAGGTATCACAATTGCTACCTCAGGTGCAGGATCTGGAACCTGAAATCGGACCCGACTGAACCCTGAATGTCCGTCACCTTCCACATAAGCACCGTTGCTCCATGACTTCAGGAAATCTCTTATAATCGTGTGGTGCTGCTCGTGTTCTTCTGGGGTTGCGTGTTGCGTTGTCTCAGAATGGCCCAGTGGAAGCCTCTTGTGATACAGGATGCGCGGTATGTGTTTGACCTTGCCTGCCTCGAGCTTGAGTGCACTCCTGAGTAGGAAGTCGTACAAGCAGGAGTGCCCAGCTAAATCCTTCATCATCACTTGCCTGGCAAGGCTTGCGCTCGCCACCATGAGGTTTCCGACGTAGTTGTAACTTGTGAGTAGGAGAAGGTTGAAATCTGGTTTGAAATACGGCAGTACGTAGTGCTGGTTTAGATCTATGCAGTCTTCGTCGGAATAGATCAGCTCCGACTGCGGTGATTCATTTAGCTTCTCGGCGACCCAGAAAAGCGCATCCCGATTGAGGAGATCGTTCTGGTTTACGAATGCCAGATACTCACCTTTGCTGGCCAGGATTGCTTCGTTCATCGCGCTGGCAATGCCACGTTGCGTCTCTGGCGCACGGACAATCCGGATTCTGTCATCTATCCGGCCGAGCTGGCTAAGGTAGCTCAGGGTTCCCTCCGACTTCACGCCGCTGTGACATATGATTAGTTCAAAGCGGTCGTAGAGCTGGTCGATAACCGAGTGCACGGTAGCTGCAAGATGAACGAGGTCAGCATCGCTGACTCCTAAGATCACCGAGATAAGGGGCTTTGTCGCGAATGTCGATATGAAGTAGTCGGCAAAGATTTCCTCCTTGGCACCTATAGTGCAATTCTTCGCAAACCAGATATCGTACTCCTCGAGACCATAAGGACCGTCGGGGATTTCCTCGAGGGGCTTCACTCCAATCAGGTCATCCTTCAAGCCGTTCAAAAGAGAGACAAAGGAGCTGGCGGTCTTCTTGAGCCTGCGCATGGTTTCTGGATTGGGGGTGTGCACCATGGACACGGTTCGCTTAGCTGCGCTGGCAGCAAAGTTGCGAGATGCAATGATCCGATTCGAAGATCTGCTGGACATTTCTACGCCGAGGAATGACGCGCCACCTTCGCCGAAGGTCAGCTGAATAGAGTGATAGTTGCCGGGCGGAATGAACCCCACCCAGACCCCTTTGCTCAGTTCCGCGCAAAGGACTGTCTTGCCCTTTACCTGCACAGCCTCCTTGTCTTTTCCTCGGGCTTGTTTCTTCGTAGGAATCTCTGGTGGAAAGCGGCCCAGCAGAAGCTGTGGTATTGCGCGGTATTCCAGCTCAAGGGAGTCAAACCTGAACGTGAGCTCAGTCCATGTAGCTAGAGCAAGCTCTTCTCCAGCTCCTGGTTCGGCGGTTTTGACGGAAATATGGCTTCGTGGCGGAACATAGGCCGCTCCGCCGGAAATCGTGTAGCTCAGAAGGTCTGTTTCAGAAAGTATTACTTTCACCAGCTAGCTCTTTCATGCGCTTTGCGTCGAATCGATAAGTGCCTAAAGGCGATGCTAGTCGATCTTGCTTTGTCTGAGTGGTTAGGTATTGCTTGGGAATTGCCAGGGAAGGCCAATTTCTGTTCTTTGCGCAGAGTTCTACCACGGTTCGAAGTCTCTGTCCAAAGAGAGGTTTGGATTATAGAAGGGGTCCGGCCTGATGTGGCTGCGCCATTTAGCGTCGAAATACTCCGCTTCTCGGTTCAGGAGGGCCTGCTGTTCCGAGTTGAACTTTTGCCCGCGAGATTTCGACTCTTTGTGGATGACTCCGCCATGACTTGAAACGAGGACGGCCTTTCCGGTGTTAACTCTCACGGAAAGGCAAAGATCCATATCGTTGTAGCTGACTGCGAGTTTTTCATCCATTCCACCACATTCGAGGTAGAGGATTCTCGGTATGAGGAGGCAGGCTCCGGTCACGGCCAGCACATCTCTGGGAAATGACAGTATCGGATGGGTAAGTTCATCACGTTGGCCAACGAGGTGATGGGACATCGGGCCTTTCAGCCCTCCGGTTGCACCCACGTGTTGGATTGTGTGGTCTGGATAGAGGAGCTTGTTGCCGACTATCCCGATGTTTGGGAGTTCGAACAAGTCGATCATTTTGCTAAGCCATAGAGCATTCACAACTTGAGTGTCATTGTTTAGCATGAGGATGTAGTCACTGAGCAGTTCCGGTATCACTGCGTTGTGCATTCTTGCAAAATTGAATGGTTCGTCGAAGTCCTTGACAGCCACCCCACCCCGGTCGGAAAGTTCCCTAAGGAAGGTCACCGTTTGGGGGTCGTCGCTCTGGTTGTCGATCACGACTATCTCGTAGTGGGGATATGCCGTCAGCGCAGTAATTGACTCGATTGCTTCCTTGAGGAGATCAGCCCTGTTCCTGGTGGGGATCACTATGCTGACTGTCTTGTCGGGTTCTGGGTTGGATTGCCAGCTGGATCCCGCCAGGGGAGAGGAATTCACTCTCAATCGAGGCGCATATTTTCCGAGAAAAAGGTATCTGGCTGCCTGCTCCTGATCTGATCTGGTCTTTATCTCCTCGTCAGTTTCCCTTCTGAGGTGGATTGCGGGCACTGCAATATGGAGAATCCCGGCATTTCCGTTTCGAGAAGCCTCCATTTCACAGGCGTACAATAGTCCCAGGACTCCCGTTGCTTCAAGCGCAGGAGTGCTATGAAGCAGGCGAGTTGCCAAAGAAGCCTTAACTAAGGCAGCTCGCGACGGGTAATTACGGAAGATCAAGCTGTTGGGACTGCAATCTGGTTTGAATTCGAAGTCATGAAGGGCTCCATCAGTCGTAAGGTGGTCGTGGTCCAGGTAGACGCACTTTGGATCAGCCGAGGGAGAACTCGTTCTCAACACGTCGAGGAGATCTCTCGAGACGGTGTCTCCGGCCCTGAGGCATAGGATGTAGCGTTCTTTGAGGGTTATGAGTTGCTCGAGAAACTCTTCGAAAGAAGTCGTCGTTGAAAGCTCTTGTGGCTCTCGTCGCCCATCGTCGATGGTCAAAATGGAGTCCTGGGGTATTCCTGCTGCTATGAGCGAGTTGACAGTCAGACAAAGGTCGTCGTCGGATTGCGATTGGCTCCGGATAACCGCTACTTGCAGGTGAAATAGTTCCCTTGATTCCGGCAGCATACGACGCGGTATCAGGGTCTCGAATCTGGCATTCGTCCATTGGCAGTAGCGGGGATCCGGGCCGAAATAGAGTTGATCGGGGTTTGGAAAGCCTCGGGTTGCCAATTCGACCAGGGAGCTTATGACGATAGACACCGATGGCCGCCCATTTCTGGACGCAAACTGAAATCCCTGGTTGTCTTTGAAAACAGATTTCATGACTAACTTTGGCGATCGCAAAGAGCCCTTTAAAAAGTTGACTGCAACTTGAGCCTTGGAAAGAGCAGTCACTCTCATATCGGCGTTGTTGATTGAACAGGACTTGAGGGATGGGATGACGTAAAGTCTCCGATTGAGCCTTTCGCTCGAAATTGGAGCTGCAAAAGTGCGAGATCCAGCATTATTCTTACTAGTTGGGATGAGGCTGATCGCAACATTTTGCTCTTCGGCCTTTTCTGATCCAACAATCAGCTGTGGCATGAAGAATGGCCCATCTCCAGAAACGCGAAGTTCGAACAAGCACCATTTGGAACCTGGTGTGTCAACAATCAAGGGGCCAAAGAGCGTTCCTCCTGGCAAGGATTCACGGTCTCTCGAAGCAACCGCGAATTTGTCCATGCCAATCTTCGTGAACTTACCTTCAGTGACGTTGCGTTGATGCGCCAAATAGGGATTCTGCTTTCTACTTTTGGAATTGACGTAAGGTTATTGGTATTGCTGCTTGATCCAACCGAATTCTAGCTCTAGGTTCGTGCTTGGACTATTTTCAGTTCCGCTGTTTAAAGAGGAGTGTCAGGTGCGGTATCGGCTCGAAGGAAGGCGTGTCTACCTGAGACCACTGACGGTTGAGGATTTTGAGGCTTGGCGAGAAGTCCGGGTTCGCTGCAACGACTGGCTTCGAAAGTGGGAGCCACGAGCAGCTGTTGGGAGTTACCAGTTGTATGACAAGCGCCTTTTTGGGGCGCGTTGCGCAACGGCGGAACGCGAGCGCCTTAACGATTCTGCATATGCCTTTGGTCTTTTTCTAGATGACCGGTTTGTTGGTGAGACTAACATTTCTTCGATTCAGCGAGGGCCTTGCCAGACTGGAAACATCGGATACTGGATAGATGAGGATGTCGCGGGGAACGGTTATATGCCTGAGGCAGTGGCTCTGGCTCTACGGTTTGCGTTCGAGACGATTTCTCTGCACAGGATACAGATCTCGATCATACCGAGGAATTTTTCCTCGAGGCGTGTTCCGGAGAAGCTCAAGCTTCGCCTTGAAGGCATCTCTTTGAAATACCTCGAAATAAACGGAATCTGGGAGGATCACGTCCATTACGCAGTTACCCAGGAAGAGTGGATTCGTCTGAAGCCGGAGTATCGTGATCTCTACTTCAAATAGGTGGCAAAAATAATGGCACCGCTATCTTGTTGTGGGTCAAGATAGCGGTGCCCGGGTAGAGATCTACTTGGGTTGGCAGACCACGTCTACTAGGGCTGGCTTACCCGTGGAGGTCACGTATTCCGCTGCGCGGCGTACAGCTTCCTGCACGAGATTTGGATCCGAAATTGGCCCTTCTGCCCACCAGCTGAACGACCGCGCGAGGGCAGCAAAGTCAGGGGCTGGACCATCAATTTCCATCCCGATGTTTACGCGCTCCATTGGGGTTCCCCTCTGTTTTGCGAGTCTTTCTTGGTGTTCCCAGTCGTTGTAATATGCCCGGTTATTGAACATTACAACTAGAAGCGGTAGCTCGTACTTCGCCCCAACCCATAGGGCGCCGGCATCAAACATTAGGTCCCCGTCTGGTTGGAGATCGACGACGAGCCTTCCGGTGCCCTTGTGGGCCAGTGCCACGCCGAGAGATATGCCGATCTGAGTTGCGGTTCCGAGATGAACGCCTGGGTGACGGTAGGGCTTGTCGAAGTTCCAAGTGCGCTTAGCCCAGTGGGCGACCGTGTTTGCAGTCAGGACCCAGTCGTAGTCCTGAACCACTTCCCAGACCTCGGACGCTAGGCGAGAGGTGGAGACAGGTGACATGTCATGCTTAGTTTTGGCTTCATCCCGCCACCTATCCCAGGTTGCGTTGTGCATCTCGGCGAGCTCGGCTTTGTAGGCTTCCCGCCTGGCTGTTACACCGGAGCTGTCTCGGCCGACGATTTTCTTGCAGGCTTCTAGAAGAAGAGGAAGTGCAACTGAAGTGTCTGCAGTGACCTGCACGTCGACCGGAATGAGTTCTGCATAGTCCTCGCTCCAAGATGAAAGACTGAGATCATTGAAGCCGAGATCGAGAATGGTCGAATCTGCAGGAATGCGGGAAACCACTGTTCTGCTTATCGAGTCGAGCTTCTGGGTAGACTTTCCCATGTCTTTCACATCCAAGAAGAAAAGACAGTCAGTCTTCTCCAGGGCTCCGCTGTCGGTGGATTCCAAAGGGTGTTGATTTGGGAAAGAAAGCCTTATACCGGTGTCGATCACGCCGATGCCCACAAGTTCAGCAAGCTCGACAAGCTGCTCGAAGGCCTTCGGATCACGGCCTGCGTGGCCCACAATCAGCACAGGCCTTTTTGCAGAGCACAGTCTTTCGGCCAAAGCCTCCAGGGCGGCAGGGTCAGGGCCAACAGGCGCGGGGACTCTGGCTAGCTTTTCGAGACCTGAGAGATCAACAGGGCTGTCAATCTTGGCTTCTTGAAGTCCTGCGTCCAACGCTATGTACACAGGACCTGCCGGTTCGCTTACTGCAACACGGTGAGCTCTAGCCATAATGCTGGGGACAGATGTGATACTTCTGGGCTCGTGGTCCCACTTTGTGAAGTTGCGCACTGCTTCACCTTGGACATTTGCTGAGTGGATCCAGTCGATGTTTGGCCGTCTGTGGTCATGAACCGAGGGGCCGGAGCCACCCATTATCATGACCGGAACTCGATCGATGTATGCATAGTAGACGCCCATCGTGCCGTGCAGAAGCCCGACCAGGTCGTGAAGTATGACCGCCATTGGTTCCCCAGAAGCCTTTGCATACCCGTGTGCCAGCGCTACTGCAATCTTCTCATGCGGGCATTCGATCATCTCCACTTCGTTGCCGCAGTAATTGACGAGAGAGTCATGCAGGCCTCGGAAGGATGAGCCGGGATTGAGCGACACGTATTTGTACCCGAGCCCTCGGACCACATCCGCCATGACATCTGATCCCCAACTGTGGGAGTCATAGGGAGCATGCTTCATCAGACCTCCAGAAAGTTTGGTCCCGCTACGAACTGAGTGTGAACGAATGGACTATATCAAGAAATTTTGGCTGGAATGGTAATATGGTTATTTTTTCAACGGTTTGGCACGAAATCGTTCAAAGATTCTCTCGTTCCGGTTGCTTGCGCGGGCTGAGATCGCGGGTTTTTAGTCATTCCTTAGATATTGTGGACTGAAAGTGGTGGTTTGCCGACAAGTCGCACAATGCGTGAGAATATTGGTTGGCAGAAAAATTTTTCAGAAAAAGCCTGACTCGGAATTAGGCATGGGCTCGCCAGTTGAAGGGGCTTATCCTTTTCGCATGGGAAGTTAATGGGGGCTGGAGACGTCTAGAACATGTCATCGCAGGTAAATGACAATGAGAAACATATAAGGGAATAAAGGTAATACCTCAAACGGCCAAAATGAACTCAGAGATTGGATGAGCAGACAGAGTGATCTTCTCGAAAATACTGGTATCTACTGTCGCCTAGCCACCGTTCTAGGTTGATGGGGTTGTTGACGCTGGTTAAAGCGATCTATAAACTCCACAGCTAATCGTTCTGGTGCGCTATGGTTCTCGGCCAGATGGCACCATCAAAACTGGGGGGAAAAGAATGCGTGTTCGCCTTGCCCTGGGCGCGGCTCTTGCAAGCGCAACTCTGCTAGCAGCCTGTGGCTCCAGTACTTCGGCATCAAGTACCGTTACAACGTCAGGGTCGTCATCCAGTACGACTTCTGCGGCATCGTCTGGATCAAATCCGCCGAGTATTCCTAACAATCCTTTCGCGGGTAAAACCATACGGCTGATATCGTCAGGCCCCGCGGGATCGACTCATGACTTGGCTTGTAGGGCGGTTGCGCCCCTTCTGGCAAAGTATCTCCACGCAACTGTTGACGTTGTCGACATGCCAGGTGGAGGTCAGCTCAAAGCCTGGAACTACCTTGCTGCGTCTAAGCCGGACGGACTGACTATCGGAACAAGCGACATCCAAGGTCTGTTGGCAAACTACTGGGAGAAGGTGCCGAACGAAACACCGAACATTCAGAATCTCAGCTACCTTGGGTTCGTTGCGGGCGGCACCGGAGGAGGAGCCAAAGTCCTCTTCAGCGTAAACACCTCCAAGGCTCCTCTTACTAGCATTTTCACCCTCGTGCAGGACCACAGCACTCCGGTAAAATACCTTGGTTCAGTGGGCGATGTTTCGGTTCCGATGCTCACAAAGATCTACAACATTCCTCACGTCTCCCTGACCTCGTATTCGAACTCGCTTGCTGAACTGCAGGGAATCCTGAGAGGTGACGGGCAGATCTCAAATAAGACCTGGGGAGGGTCTTGGGCATCATTCGTCACCTCCGGCAAGGGCAAGGTTCTCTTGGTGTGGTCAATGAGGCCGAGTTGGAAGATCGAGCCCAATGTGCCGACTCTTGCGACCCTGTTGAAGAAGGATCCGCCCGCCACTGCCTCTGAGAAGGCTGCGCTTGAAGCAAACGCCACTGCGCTCGATGCCGGTATGGCGTTGATGGGTCCGGCTGGCATTCCTTCGAGCAAGATGACCATTCTTGAGGCTGCTATAAAGTGGGCAGTCGCTCAGCCATCATTCATATCAGCATCTCACAAGGCTCAGATATCAACTGGATATGAGAGTCCACAGCAGGACGTTGCGGCCATTCAGGCCGGAATGAAGGCAAGCACTGTTGCGACCATTAGGAAGTACGTTGCGCTAAGCACCGGAGTTGCTTCGTGAGACGCTTGTTCTGTCAGTTGTACAGCGGAGGTTGTCTTCAGTGAATTACTTTCACTCCCTGCTGAGTGCTTTCGGAAATTTCGGAAGTCTCTCTGTGCTAGTAGTAATGGTCCTCGGGACATTGCTGGGAGTATTTGTTGGAGTGGTACCAGGACTAGGAGGCATCGTCCTCCTAGTGGTACTGCTCCCATTTCTGTATAACGTGAACCCGGTGATTGGTCTGGCACTTCTGCTGGCTTCTCATTCGGCGATCTACTATGCAGGTTCCACTACGGCAATCCTGATAAACACCCCAGGAGCACCGGAATCCGCGGCGACCTGTTTCGACGGTCACGCCATGACCAGAAAAGGCCAGGTAGGGCGAGCTCTTGGAATATCAGCAGCATCCACTACTTACGGGGGTCTATTCGGGGCAATAGCGATACTCGTTGCGATTCCAGTGATGGTGAGGATGGTGAATATCTTTCATCCTCCCGAGTACTTCTTTTTAACCATACTTGCAGTTGTATTGATTGGTCAGCTCCAGTCTGGCTCGCCGACAAAGGGGATAATCTCAGGGCTCTTCGGCTTTCTGCTGTCCTTTGTTGGGGCCGCAGCAAGTACCGGCACGTTGAGGTACACCTTTGGCCAGTTGGGCCTCTATGACGGCATAAATATTGCCGCTGCAGCGATAGGCCTTTTTGCCATAAGTCAAATGTTTGTGCTTTTTGGCTCTAGCAAGAGCGTTAGCGGTACGGAGCGCGTTCACTTGACCCGCAAGGAGGTGTGGGGCAGCGTAGGGGGAGGCATAAGAGACCTCCTGACCCACAAATGGATGGCTACAAAGTCGGCCTTTATAGGCGTCATGTGCGGAGTGATACCCGGAATCGGGTCGACTGCGGCAAACTTCCTCTCCTACGGGTATGCGATGAGATCTTCCAAAAACCCGGAGAAATATGGAACGGGAATACCGGAAGGAATCATTGCTCCTGAGGCTTCATCAATCTCGAAAGAGGCGGGTGCACTGATACCGACTGTAGCCCTAGGAGTCCCCAACGGTCCCGCTATGGCAATACTCTTAGCGGCCTTCTCGATTTTGGGACTTCAATCTGGCCCTGCCATGTTGAGCAACCATTTGCCTCTGGTCTTCTGGATGGTTGTCGTTATCGCTGTTTCTAGTGTTCTCGCCAGCATTTTGGGTCTGGGGCTAGCGCCAGTTCTGGCGCAGATCACGGTGATTCCTGGACGTGTTCTTGTTCCGTTTGTCTTGGTACTGGCTTCAATTGGAGCTTTTGCATCCACTACGGAACTAACGCAGGTTCTAATCATGATGATCATGGGTGGAGTCGGATTAGCCATGAGGCGGCATCATTACTCTCTCCCCGCAGTGATTGTCGGATTGGTTTTGGGCTCTACCGCTGAAAACAACCTGATCCTGACGCAGAAGATTTTTCAATGGCGCTTCATTGAGCGCCCCTTGACTGATGTGCTGATTCTTGCAATAATTGCGGTGATTTTCTTCGGCGCAAGGAAGTCCAGAAGGCTCAAGCAGGCTAGCCAAAAGATATCTCAGCCGTCAGAGGCTCCTGTTGACACAGAGGATCGAGTTGTCCAGCCGGTGTCTAGGGGAGAGGTGATCTTTGACATTGCCTGGGTGATTGGATCAGCTGCGTACGTGATTATTGGTTCGCGGTATCCCTCTCCAGCTAGCATAGGACCCGTTTACCTTGGTGGCGCTCTCTTTATCGTTGGTGTCATTCAGCTGATTGGTGCCTTTGTGCCAAAGTTGAGACGTGTCACCCATGGAGAGGGTTCATCCGGGCGACATCCAGTCCGTGTTGCTAGCAGTGTTGAAGGGGAGACAAGTCCTCTTCAACATGGTGGAATCCATCCAGAGCCGATTCACGGACTTTCGGGAGGTGCTGCCCTGATCGAAAAGGTTGAGGAAGAGACACAGAGTGCCGTTGCCCTGGAGGACGATGACGAGCTGTTCGGGGTGGCGCGCCGGCAGGGAGTTGCGATTTTACTAGCTGCTATTCTCCTGGCTGGAATATATCTCTTTGGTTATGAGATTGCCTGTCCGGTCTGGACATTGGGGTACTTCCTCTTCGTACGGCGATGGAAGATATACACCTCTGTCATAGCGGCGGTTGCAATGCTGGTTGTATATATCGCGGTGTCTCACCTGATCACGGGAGTGATTTTCCCAACAGGCATTTTCTAAGTCATTCAGAGAGGCTCGTTGCTTCTTGACTTTGTGTTGGCCCTGCCAAGAAGGCATTAGCCGCTTTGGCAGGGCTTTGCATTTCTAATTAGAGTGATTGGAGCTCCAGCCATTCTTTGGTGGTTTGATAGTCTGAGTAGCTTTGAGGCAAATGCGGAATGATCGGTCATTGTAAGTGGGTGTTATTTTGTGATGCTGTAGAAAATGCCACCTTCTATGATCAGATAGGGCATTTTTCTTGACTTCAAGGATAGCAATGGCACTGAATTTGGATCTGGAGGGCGTGAGTCTTGGTCCCTTCCCTCATAGATGGGAACCCAAAGACGCTATCCTTTATGCGCTGAGCGTTGGAGCTGGCGTGTCTGATCTGGCATACACCACGGAAAACTCCCTTGGTGTGGTTCAGAAGGTACTTCCGACTTTCGGCGTGGTCGGGATCGGACCTATCGCGATGGAGGTCTGGGATAGGATCGGTTCCTTTGATGCTTCTCAGCTCTTGCATCTAGAGCAGAGCATTGAAATCAAGGCGGATCTCCCCGCGGTTGCAGATGTGGAAACGATTTCACGGATCGAGGGTATTTACGATCGGATCACTGGCGCTTCTGTCGAAGTCAAGTTCACCACTAGAGAAGCGCGGACAGGCTCAACCCTGTTTGAGACAGTTTCGACTGTTTTCATTCGCGGCGAAGGTGGTTTTGGCGGACCGAGGGGAACCCGTGCCAAGGCGATTGCACTTCCCGACAGAGATCCGGACTTTGTGATCACCTACGAGACTCAACCGACGCAGGCCCTTCTGTACAGGTTGAATGGTGATCGAAATCCGCTCCATTCCGATCCTGAGTTTGCCCGGTCGGCGGGTTTCGATCGCCCGATTCTTCATGGCCTTTGCACCTATGGCTTTGCTGGCCGCGCTCTGCTCGGCACATGTTGCGACAACCAGGCAGAACGTTTTGGCGTCATGTCTGCTAGGTTTGCAGCTCCCGTATATCCGGGTGACCTACTGACAACAAACGTCTGGGAGACCGAAGAGGGTGCGGTGTTTTTTGTTGAGAATCAGGCGGGTGTGACCGTGCTGGATCGAGGGAGATTTGTATATAGGGGTGCATAGTTGGCAAGTATCGATCGTCAGAGTGAGTGAGCGGTGCGAGCAACAGCCTAGATTTATTCACTAAGTTGCCCGGGTGGCGGAATGGTAGACGCAGGGGGCTTAAACCCCCCGGGCCCGGAGGGGCCATGCGGGTTCGAGTCCCGCCCCGGGTACCCCCGTGTTTTCTGAAAGTCTGGAGGACTGTGTCAGATCGCTATACGAGCATCTTCCGCAAACTTGAAGATTGGCCAGTCCAGAACTACGCATGTTTTGTTCTGGACACAAGTACTGGTTCAGAGGAGGTCTTTGGGGACTATCACAGAATCTTCAAGTGGGCTTCAGTTAGCAAGTTGGCAACGGCTATCGGGATTCTCTCAGCGGTTTCAGAAGGGGTGTTAGGGCTGGAAGAGGAGCTGCCGAACGGGTCTCTTCTTTGTGATGTCCTTGCCCACGCATCAGGTCTTGCGACCGAGATCGACTTGGCTTGCACAATTTTTGACCAACGCCCCGCAGTCGCACCACGTACTCGCAGAATCTATTCCAATGCCGGATTTGAGCTGCTCGGAGCAAGTCTCGAGCGTTCAAGTGGATTCGAGTTCAGCGAGTACATGTCGGAGGTTCTATTTTCTCCATCTGTGATGGGAACCGCTAGCATAAGTGGGAACCTCTGGCCTCATGCTGGCCGAACTGGGGCAGCCGCAGGGATCCTAGGAACTCTGGGTGACCTGCTCGCATTGGCTCGAGCGCTTCTGTGGGGCACGCCGTTTTTAGATCCTGCCCTGCTTGCTCGCGCCAAGGTTCCCTTTCTTCCTGAGCTACCGGGAATCTTGCCTGGTTTTGGAAAGATGTCTAGAAATGACTGGGGACTTGGAATAGAAATCCGGGGGGACAAGTCCCCCCATTGGACTTCAAGGCTGAACTCACCATCAACCTTTGGCCATTTCGGTGCGGCAGGAACCTTCCTCTGGATCGATCCTGAATGTAATCTTTCCGTGGGAGTGTTGACTGACCGAGAGTTTGGACCATGGGCACAACAAGTTTGGCCAGAGCTTTCAAGCATAGTTTTAGGTGCGTATGGACACCACACCAGGTGAGGCTTGGGCGTCCTTGTCGCCGAGATATGCCGAGAAGCTATTTGGGAGATGCAGCTGAAGGGGCCAAGAGTTCGCGGTTCGTGTCTTCCGAGGGCCTCAAGATCGCCGGGTGAAGTACTGTTGCCTCTCCTCTTAGGTAGAGAGACGCTGTCTTGTGCGAGCGTGATTCAAGGCCGCGCAGTTCGGTGAATGGCTTGACAAACCCTGGAATTGACATTACTTGTCGTCGAAAGTTCGCGGGGTGGAGTGGCACGCTCCAGACTGCCTCGTACACGGCTCGCAGCTCACTCACCGTGAATGGCTCGTCAATGAAGGCGATCGCAATAGACAAATATTCGAATTTGGCCCTGATTCGTTCGATTGAACATCCCAAGGCCGTAATCCCCTTCCGTGAGGGAGGGGTCAAGGCCGCTTACTGCTGCTAACTCAACTGTCGCTTCCATGAACCGCTCACCAGGTCGCTATAGGTTCCCTGCTTCAGCTCGAAGCGCTTTTAAGATTTCCCTTTGAATCGAGTACTGTGGTATCCAAAGCGGGACGTCCTGACACAATTTCCATTGCCGAGTCACCAAGCTCGCGCAATGAATCACGGTGCATCAGCCGGATGTCATCAAGCCTTGTGGCGAGCACAGCTTCTCCGTCTTTGATGATCTGCTTCTGCAGCGGTCGGAGCTTCTCCGAGTGGAACACGGTCTTGTTCCCAACGGGGGAATCAATGACCTGCAGGTATTCCATCACGGCCTTGTTGTCGGAATTTATCACTCGCCAAGGAAATTTCCTTCCTCCCAAAGTTGCCTTGGCCTCTGAAGCCTTTGAGACTGGAATAAGCATGCCGCTCTCTGTTTGCTGTATGGCTACTAGCTTGTAGACGAAGTTGGCGGTCGGAAAACCTGAACCGGTTACAAGCCTAGTTCCAACCCCGAAACCGTCGATGGGTTCATGAGATAGCTCGTCGATGCTGTACTCGTCAAGATCTCCGGAGATCACAATCTGGGTGTCGACGGCTCCGAGATGGTCCAGCAGGCCTCTTGCTCGACGTGCTTCCTTTGCCGGATCCCCTGAATCGATCCGTATAGCACCTAGCGAAGTACCTGCCACAGAAATGGCATCCCTGATAGCAGCTTCGATGTCGTAGGTGTCCACAAGGACCGTTGTCTGCGGTCCCTGAGCCGCTATCTGTGCAGCAAAAGCACCTCTTTCGTCCTCGTGGGCGAGCATGAAGGCATGGGCAACGGTCCCTGTGATCGGGATTGAATAGAGCTGGCCGGCCTTCAGGTTCGAGGTGGCTGCAAATCCCACTATGTAAGCGGCGCGAGCAGCGCTCACCGCTGCCCGTTCGTGGATCCGTCGCGATCCCATCTCGACTAGGCGTCTTGATCCTGACGCGGACACCATTCTCGCGCCAGCTGACGCGACCGCGGAGTCAAAGTTCAGGATCGAAAGTGCGAGCGTTTCGAGCAGCAATGCCTGCCCGAACGGAGCTTCAACTCTCAAGATCGGCGATAAAGGGAAGTAGGTTTCTCCTTCTTCGTACGACCACACATTTCCACTAAAGCGGAAATCAGAAAGATACTCGATAGTTTGCGGCTTAAGATGACGACTGCCTTTAAGATACTCCAGGTCATCTCGACTGAATCTGAACTCCGATATGGCTTCCACAAGCCGCCCTATGCCGGCAACCACTCCATAGCGCCTTCCGGGAGGAAGCGCTCGGGCGAAGACCTCGAATGAGCTCTGCCTCATTGCCACACCTGAATGAAGGCTGGCTTCCAACATTGTAAGCTCGTACAGATCTGTCAAGAGTGAGGTCGTCATGTCGCCACTTGAGCCTCTCGAGAAGTCTCGTTATCTATATTTCAGAAGGCTCGATTGCCGGTAGCTCTGCCTTCTTCCCCAGGGCACTCTTGGATTTCGCGAACAGAACGACGAGGTAAATGGCAGAAGCCACCACCATCACGATAGAGAATACCTCGACAGCATCCCAGAGTCGTGGAACGGCGAGCCAGAAATATTCATCGCTAAATCGTGGAATGTCCCACAGCAGGGTCGCCGCCACAATGAGCGCACCGCTGGGGGCATTACGCTCTCTGAAGTACTTTTCCACCCTAAGGAGTATGAGAAAGACCACGAAATCCTCAGCTGCCTGGAACAGCGGGACAGGAATTCGATACCCGATTTGTCCCGCGTATTTGAGCCCGTACCACGCAGTGGTTGGCCGCCCTCCGCCATTTATCATGAGCTGCGGCCCAAGAAGCCTTCCCATGGACCAAGCTGCCACAAGTACCGGCGCGACGAGGTCGAAAGCTTTGGCATACGGGATTTCTGGAGCATAACGGTGCTTAAGATAGAGCGCAGTCGGAATTGCTCCAGCCAAGCCGCCATATGAGGACAATCCACCATGCCAGATCATGACCGTCTGGGCGGGATTGTGAATGTAGTAGCTGATGTTTGCAACAATGTGCACAATCCTGGCGCCCACGATTGCACCTGCAATTATCCAAAGAAAAGATCTCTGAAGCCACTGAACCTGGAAGCCGTTGTCTCGCAGCCTGCGCTCGTAGTACCGGTATGCGAAATAGAAGGTTATTGCCAAGCCAATCCCATAAGTGTGGATCAACAGTGGTCCAATGTGAAAATCTACGGGAATTGGCCGCATTTAGGATTCCTTGTTATTTTGAGATACAGACTGAGCTCAGCTACCATTCTATAGGCCCGTTCACGGACATTACTGTCGTGCTCTGCCTTGGCGTATCGCGAGTATCAGGATACTCTCATTTGACGTCTGAATTGGCCCAGCTATTTACAGAAAAGGTTGTTCCCATGGACTCAACTGCTCTTTTTCGATTGGACGGACAGGTGGCGATTGTCACTGGGGCTTCGTCCGGCATCGGAGCTCACCTTGCCGAGGTATTGGCCGGTGCTGGTGCCTCCGTTGTTCTTGCTGCGCGCCGCAAGGAGAAGCTTGAGACCGTTGTAGCTTCTATCGGAGGCTCCGCAAGCGGATTTCAGTGTGACGTCACGAAAGACTCTGATCTTGGAGACCTGGTGGATTTCACAATGGACAAGTTCGGCAAGATAGACATCTGCGTTAACAATGCCGGCGTCAGCGAGCCTGCGGCTGCAGAGAAAGAGACACCCGAACAGTTCAGGGCGATCATGGCTTTAAACCTGGAGAGCGTCTTCGTCCTTTCGCAACTTGTTGGCCGCGTCATGCTTGAGGCTGGTGAGGGATCTATC
Source organism: Actinomycetes bacterium (assembly GCA_021799035.1). Lineage (GTDB taxonomy): Bacteria > Actinomycetota > Acidimicrobiia > Acidimicrobiales > Acidimicrobiaceae > SCQM01. The sequence goes on from JAJZBG010000001.1 coordinate 54,430, forward strand.
GTGAATATCTCTTCAATTGCAGGACTACTTGCATCTGGGCAGATACCGCAGGCGTCATATGCAGCGTCAAAGGCTGCTGTAGTCAATCTCACCCGGGAACTTGCGGCCCAGTGGGCGCGTCGAGGCGTGAGGGTCAATGCAATTGCGCCTGGATGGTTTCCGTCTGAGTTGACACATGATATGTTCATGGATCCGCGAGGGCAGGATTTCATCCGAAAAAGGTGTCCCATGGGACGCACAGGAGAATTGTCGGAACTTGATGGTCCACTGCTGTTGCTGGCATCCAAAGCTGGAAGCTACGTAACTGGCGAAACAATTGTGGTGGACGGTGGATGGACAATTATATGAACACTGGTGCGCGCCGGGAGTGCGGTGATTCAAAAGGTCAGGATGATCTTTCCCAACTTTCCTGGAGCTTCGAACGTTTCGTATGCCTGTTTGGCGGAAGCTGAATCGAACACGGCTGCAACGGTGACAGGTGCCAGGCCTTTTTCGACGAGGGGTAGGACATGGGACGCCATTTCTTTGGCGAGTTCAGCTTTAGAAACTGCCGAACGGGCTCTCAGGGTTGATCCATGCAGGCGGCCCCTTTTTGACATCAGTATCCTGAGGTCGATCTCGCTTTTGGCTCCTGCGCCAACGCCTATGACCGAGATCCTGCCCTCAGTTGCAAGCACAGAAAGGTCTTCCTGGAGGTTTGGAGCGCCAACGAGTTCGAGTATGACGTCGTACGGACCATGGCCTGGGACGTCGGATGGAAGGATCGGTTCCGCACCGAGCCTTCTGAGTGTTTCGTGATGCGCAGAATGCCTTGCGGATGCGAATACCCGAGCGTTTAGTGCGGAGCCGAGTGCAATGGCACTCAGTCCTACGCCGCCAGCCGCTCCGTTGATCAAGAGCCGATCAGACAGCGTCAAATTTGCCTGCCTGACTAGCGCATCGTAGGCTGTGAAGTAAGTTTCACAGAAACCTCCCGCGCTCACAATGTCCAAAGGGTCAGGGATGTGCACGGCATTCGTGTAATGGATCTTGCAGAGTTCGGCTTGAGCCGCTCCGCCTATCACGCCCATGACGGCATCACCTGCTTGGAAGCCGGAAGTTTGGCTTCCGGCCTCTCTTACGATGCCGGAAAACTCTAGCCCAGGTATATCCTGCGGAATTCCAGGGGGAGCAGGATAGAAGCCTCTCTTTTGAAGTATGTCGGCTGCGTTCAGTCCAGCAGCTCTGACCTCCACCAAGAGCTCCTCTGAGCCACATACTGGATCTGGAACTTCGGCGATCACTACGTCTTTGTCGACAATGACCACTGCCTTCATCGCTGCCCTCCATGGTCTGTTGCCAGCGTAGTATAGCTAGTTGGGCGCGATTGACGCTAAACGCGTCCAGCGGCAACCGGGCTTCCGGCCCAATATATTCCTGAAATCTCCACGGGAGCAGCGGGGTTTAGCGCCTGGATCACAAGTCCACCGCCTATGTAGATGGCCACGTGGCTGATGGGTGAGTAATAGAAGACCAGATCCCCAGGCTGAAGTGCTGATAGCGATACTCTTGCTGAATCATTGAACTGGGCTGCGGCAGAATGTGGAAGGCTGATTCCAGCTTTGGCATAGACGAAGGCGGTCAGTCCCGAGCAGTCGAATGCGTTGGGTCCTCCACCGCCAAATACATAGGGCTTGCCAAGTTCCTGGCGCGCCCATGAGATAGCAATCGAAGCTTGATTTCCCGAAATAATCGGCGTCGAAACGCCTCCTGAAGGCGAAGGAGGTCTGATCAGATTTGAAGACGGAGCGTTGAAGACGATCTGGCGAGCTCTTGCAGCAGCCTGCTGCGCAGCTTGTTGCGCAAGGTAGGCCTGCTGTTGAGCAACGAGCGTCGCTATAGTGGCATTTACGGAGCTTAGCTGCGCCTTCTCTTGATTTACGGCTGACTGGGCTGCACTTCTTGCCGAAGCCACTTGGTTGAATGCCACCAGAGCCTTGGACTGCAGCGTCTTGAGATTTGCTTGCTGCTGCTTGAGACTCTGAGTGGCAGATTGAAGTGAAGCGATCAGATCGGTTTGCGAATTTGTAACGGTGTTGAGATACTCTTGCCGGACGGAGGCTTCAGTTGGGTTTTCGGTGAGCAAGGCCGAAAGGTCCGAAAGGCTTCCCCCGTTTACATATGCATTGATCGCTTCTTGGGCAAGTCGCGATCTTAGAGAGCCTATGTTCGATTCTGTCTGCATCACTTGCGTCTGTGCAGTACTGACCTGCTGGTTGACTTGTGACAAAGACAACTGGGCTTGGTCGAATTTTTCGGAGAGCTGAGCCACTTGCCCTCCTAGATAGTTCAACCGCGCAGCAATCGCTGCTGCCTGAGCTTTGGCGCTCGCGATGGTCTCACCATCGGCTGTCCCGCTATTTGGCACCAGCTGAGCCAGAGATGCGGCACCGACCATTGCGACGGCCAGAATGACCCTTCTTTTTGGTGAAGCCTGCTGTCTCGACTTCACTTTTGAGATAGTCCAAGGTGGTTTCACGACGTTGACGACTTTACCCCGCTCGTAGCGTCCTGTTCCCCATATTCTAAAATATTTTGGGTCTGCATAACAAAACTGCTGGAGCATGTGGCAAATCCGAGGGCAAGCGCGCAGCTAGAGAGTTTGTGAGCCACTCATTTCCGTAGGAAAAAATCGATTAGCGAGGGATATGAATTATTGACTAGTTTTGTTGTGTCGGCTTGAGGATTTTTGAGAGGTGAGATAACCAATGTCTCAGGAAACAGAATTTCGGATCGAACATGACTCGATGGGAGAGGTTCGCGTCCCGGCAAGTGCCAAATGGCAGGCTCAAACGCAGCGGGCCGTGGAGAACTTTCCAATCTCGGGACTTCGGATCAGCCGTTCTCTTATTTGGGCTCTTGCGACGATCAAAGGAGCTGCAGCAAGGGAGAACGCGAAGTTGGGCATAATCGATGCCGCCGTTGCAGAGGCGATATATCAGGCTTCAATCCGAGTTGCCAATGGCGATTACGATGAGCACTTTCCTGTTGATGTATACCAAACCGGGTCTGGAACGTCATCTAACATGAACATGAACGAGGTTCTTTCCACTCTTGCCTCAGAGGCGCTCGGAAAGACGGTAAAGCCGAACGACGATACCAATGCATCCCAGTCTTCGAATGACATCTTCCCCTCTGCAATTCATCTTGCAGCCACCAACCTTCTCAAGAACTCACTCATTCCTGCTCTTACGAAATTGTCGGAAGCGCTTGGATCCAAGAGCGCCGAGTTTCAAGATGTTGTGAAGTCTGGGAGGACACACCTCATGGACGCCACGCCTGTGACCTTGGGCCAGGAGTTTTCCGGTTACTCATCTCAGGTCAGATATGGAGTGGAGCGCATAAACTCCATTCTTGCACGTGTTGGTGAGCTTCCGATAGGCGGCACCGCTGTCGGAACTGGCATAAACGCACCAGTTGAATTTTCACGCGGCACCATCGAAATTCTGGTATCTGAAACGGGGCTTCCGCTATCTGAGGCAAGAGATCACTTCGAGGCCCAAAGCGCGCGTGACGCTTTGGTAGAAGCCTCGGGAGTTCTACGGACAATTGCAGTGTCTTTCTACAAGATTGCCAACGATCTGAGGTGGATGTCCTCGGGTCCGCGTTGCGGCTTAGGTGAGATCCATCTGCCTGATCTCCAGCCTGGTTCTTCCATCATGCCAGGGAAGGTGAACCCAGTCGTGCCTGAAGCGGTTTGCCAGGTTGTTGCACAGGTGATCGGAAATGACGCTGCTGTGGCATTTGGCGGATCGGCAGGTAACCTCGAGCTCAATGTCATGCTGCCTGTCATCGCCAGAAACCTAATCGAGTCGATATCGCTTCTTTCTTCGGTGGCGACTGCTCTTGCCGACAAATGCGTGGAGGGAATTGAAGCTGATAGAGAGAGATGTTTGACCTATGCGCTTTCAAGCCCATCGATCGGCACCGCATTGAACCCTTACATCGGATACGAGGCTGCGGCGAAAGTAATAAAGAAGTCTCTCAAGGAACAGAAGGACTTGAGAGCGGTCGTACTTGAGGAAGGCCTTCTCACCCCTGAGGAGGTTGACAAGGCACTAGATGTCATGGCAATGACCAAGGGTGGCATCCTGAAATAGTCAGCTTTCATGCCACATGTTGATCGCGCGGAGGGTTTCGGTCGTGGTAGTTTCAAGTTATGAACCCTCTTGAGCGTCTTCGATACATAGCTCGAATCGAGGGTGAAGATCCAGTAGATCTTGCCCTCGAGGTGACCTATATAATCGCCGAGCTGGCAAGCGACAGGGCGCTGCTCGTCTCAGCTCTTCGAAGACTGCTTGACCGGCATCCTGGTTACGGAATTTTGTGGATGGTTGCAGCTCGAGTGGCGGGGTCGGTCTTTCCTGAAGATGAGGCATGGTCTCTGGTTGGCGAGTTGTCGATGCCCAGGAGCGAACCACGCGGGTTAGCGCTGACGGGGCTCCATGTGAGCCGCAATGGCAACATGTCAATCGTTGATGAGCGCAATTGCAGAGTCAACATTGGAGCGAGCACGGAGCGAGCCGTTGATTTCATAAAGTCTCATTCGGAGTCGTCTCTAGTGATTGACAGCGACCTGGTTTCGTCTCAGTTTGCTCTTCTGCCAGTAGTTGGCGTGAGGCTAATTGATGGGTATTCAGCACATATGACCTCGGTTCACCTAACCATACGGGCAAGTGATTTCTCACTTGTCTCGCCTACCATAAAGGGTTCCTTGGAATCGCGAATTGCAGCAGCTGGACAGAGCAGTGCTGCAGGACTTGTAGATCTCAAGGGGATCCACCAGCTCGTCTATCAAGGAAGCTCTTTGTCACCCAAGGTTCTTGATCGTATGGTGAGTTGGAAGGTGCCGCAAGAAGTCCTCCACTCTGCGGGCCCCATGCTCGGATGACTTGCGCTGCGCACGATTTGGCCCATGCGACATCTACATGGAGGCAATGGTGCAGTTCTGGGATCGTAGAACTGGTTGCTCACCGCCTGGGTGCGTTGCGAACCCAGGATAGTTAGAGTAGCTTTTCGTCCATGGGACAAATTATTGAATTTCCAAGCAATGGCACGTCTGCTTCTGGATACCTGGCATCTCCCGTGGAGAAGGTAGCACCTGGCGTAGTGGTGATCCAGGAATGGTGGGGCCTGGTTGACCACATAAAGGACGTGTGCGATCGCTTTGCAGCCAACGGTTTTTACGCACTAGCCCCAGACCTCTACCATGGAAAAGCCACAACAGAGCCTGATGAAGCGGGCAAAGCAATGATGGCGATGGAGCTTTCAAGGGCTGCCAAGGATATGAGCGGTGCAGTCTCCGAGCTTGTCAAGAGGAGCGGTGGCTCAAGCGTTGGCGTCGTTGGATTTTGCATGGGTGGGGCTCTTGCTCTGGTTCTTGCTGCAGACAGGCCAGATGCAGTGTCTGCAGTCTCGCCATTTTATGGAGTAATCTCATGGCCAAGTCCGGGACCGGATCTTGAAAAGATCTCAGCAGCGATACAAGGCCACTATGCAGAGTTGGATGATTCTGCTTCCCCGGAAGCCTCCAGGGCCCTTGAGGCGAGGCTCAGAGAGATGGGTAAGGATGTCGAATTCTTCATTTATCCTGGCACTCATCATGCGTTCTTCAACGACACGCGATCTGAAGTCTACGACTCGCAATCGGCGAAGCAGGCTTGGGACAGACTGATACCCTTCCTGAGGGAGCACGTTCACTAACCTGAATACAGCGGGTTCTGGCTTGTCGAAGGAGCTTTTGCGCGTGCCGACGTTGGTGGAAGAGTATCTCCTGCTTGGTTTGGAGCTCAACAAGTATATCGAGGGCTTCGTCGACGCCTACTATGGTCCTCGGCTTCTTTCCGAGCAGGTGAACAAGACTGCCAAAGTTGAGCCGGACCGGCTTGTTGCGCAGGCTCGAGAATTGATAGCTGCGATCGATTCTCATGAAGCAGTTGACGAAGGTGCAAACGCTCGTGATCCTGCAAGGGCTGCTTGGCTTCGCGCTCAAACCGTGGGGCTCCACACTACCGCACAGAGGTTGGCTGGAGTCCCCATCGACTATGCAACGGAAGTTGAACTCTGTTATGGAGTGCGACCGAGACGCGTTTCACATGAAGAGGTCGAAGAGGCGCGGCAAGAGCTGGAGCGTGTGATCCCAGGTTCAGGGGAGCTTAGAGGCCGCCTCAACGCATATAGAGACTCTTTCAGAGTGCCTCCCGAAAAGCTTCAACTCATACTCATGGATCTCAAAGAGTTGTTCAGAGCCAGGACGTCCGAGCTGTTTGGTTTGCCGGAAGGGGAGAGCGTCGAATTCGAGATAGTCACGTCGAAGCCCTGGTCAGGCTTCAACTATTACCTTGGGGATCTCAAGTCCCGAGTCGCGATCAATGCAGATCTTCCCATCCTCTCCACGTCGCTGCCTCACCTTGTTGCTCACGAGGCTTACCCTGGCCATCACTGCGAACATGTCAGGAAGGAAGTGAGGCTATACAGGCAGCTGGGTCAGAAAGAGGAGTCGATCTTTCTAGTCGGGACACCTCAGTGTCTGATAGCAGAAGGGCTTGCAGATTTCGGCCTCGAGATCTTGTTCGGAGTCGACGGCTTCGATGTCGTTTCACGGCTTATGATCAACCGCGGCATCAGCTATCCAGACCAGGAGTTGAAAGAGGTGCGATCAGCGTTCGAAATACTCTCAAATCTGCGAGCAAACGCTGCTTGGGATCTTCACCAGGATGGAGTTCCTCCTGAGGCTGTTGTGGAGATGCTGGAGCGAGATGCCTTGCTGTCACGCCCTAGGGCCGAGAAGTCGGTGGAGTTTCTCACCGACCCAACATGGCGTGCGTACATCACCTGCTACGTAGAGGGATATCAGTTGGTTCGATCCTTCGTGGGACGTCTAGAGTCGGTTTCTGAAGTCTTGCGCATTGAGCGGTTCAAGCGTCTCGTTACGGAGCAGGTGGTTCCCAAAGACCTGGCAAGATGATCTCACTGCGATCGTCCTGGGGTGGACTGGGAAAATTTGGGAAAGTTCACTATAATTTCTCAAATGTCCGAACGTAGTCGTTATCTACCGCGCCGATCTTGTCTATCGGTGCCAGGGTCTTCCCAAAGGTTTTTGGAGAAGGCTCCTACTATAAATGCTGATATGTCGTTTCTAGATCTTGAGGATTCGGTGGCTCCGCTCGAGAAGCCAGCTGCCAGATCTCGTGTCGTTCAAGCCATCCGCGAGCTTGACTGGGATGACAGGGTACTTTGTGTTCGTGTGAATGCCTGGGACACCAGATGGACTTACGAAGACGTTATCCAGGTGGTTGGTCAGGCTGGCGAGCGGTTGGACGAGGTGATGCTGCCAAAGGTTCAGAGTGCAGCAGACGTAATCGCGCTCGATATGCTTCTCACACAGGTTGAGATCAATTCCGGCCTTCCCAGAGGGCACATAGGGATCGAAGCTCAGATAGAGTCCACTAAAGGTCTGATCAACGTGGAGGAGATTTGTGCGGCATCTCCCCGGTTGGAGACCATTGTTTTTGGTCCAGCCGACTTTGCTGCATCGATGGAGATGCCAGTATTGACTGGGGGTGTACAGATAAGCGAGTACCCCGGTGATCATTTCCACTACGTGTTCTCGAAGATCTTGATGGCAGGAAGGGCGAACGGTCTCCAAGTCATCGACGGTCCTTTCCTGAAGATTCGAGATCTCGATGCTCTTAGAGACTATTGTCAGAGAACTGTAACCCTTGGTTATGACGGCAAGTGGGCCCTGCATCCAGACCAGGTCACGCTGATCAACGAGTTGTACTCTCCGTCTCAGGAGCAGTTTGACAGGGCCATGGACATTCTTGATGCTTACAAGGCCGCCACCGAGGTTGATCTCATGGGTGCCGTGATGTTCGGTGATGAGATGATTGACGAGGCTAGCCGCAAGATGGCGACGAAGTTCATTGCCCGTGGCCAACGCGCAGGCATGAAGAGGTCTTCAGAGTAGTTCGAGCATCCTCCTGCTTCCGGTCCAGACCCGTCTTGTCCTTTTAGGGGGCAGGAGGAGCGCTATTGCTCAAAAGATTAAAGAGACCACCGTGAGGGCTATTCCAGCTACGAATACGCCGAGGTAGATCGCTGCGATACTGCTTGCCGATGCGGCTAGCATCGCCGAGATGATGACTCCCGATCCGTTCGAGAGATGGGACAGCATGTAATGTGGCAGAAGCCAAAAGAGCCCCACCTCGAGCGCTGACATCCCGATGAATCCAATGCCAATCTTTCGGAGTGTTTTGTTCCGCTTCGCCGACACCAGCAGGGATGCGGCCAGAAGCGCCAACCCGCCAACGAATGTTGAGTTTATCAAGGTCCCGATCCAGCGGTAATACCTTCCAATGGAGGGGATCGAACTGCTCGAAAGCGTGAAGCTGAAAGGGACTTTTTCGATAGCTTGCTGTAGGGGCTGGTTCCCTGGGGCTATGATCTGTGCCACCGCCAATGAAAGTCCCGGACCACCAATGACAATCGGCCCATTGCTTTGGCCAATGAAGTGCAGCTGCAGCTGCAGGGCGACATTGCCAAGCTCTTCTGCAACAGCGGGTTCGGAGAGTGCCTGCTCGACGGCAGCTCGGAGTTGCGCCGTGGAGATCTCGGCAAGCACCGGATACTTTGACTGGACCGAGCTTATGATGACCTCGCTCACTGCAGACCTGACCACAGGGTTCTTCAATGCCGTGGTTGCATAGACTGGCGCCTTGGCTGTAAGCAGGAGGCTTTGGCGCACAACCACTCCTGTCAGGCAGACCCAGGAGAGGATCAAACCAAGGACCAAAAGAACCCCGGCAACTCGTTGCCTCATGAAGGTCAATACCCCAATCCCCCTTGGGCTCTCTTGGCTCTAAAGATGAATATCTACGATAGCAAGCTGCTTCACAGAGAAGCCTGCCATGCCCGGTTAAAATGTGCCAACTAGCCTTTGAAAAGCTTCCTGGCAATTACCTTAAGGGAGAGCGTTTCGTCCGCTCCTTCGAAAATCGAGAGGACACGCGCGTCTACGAAGTACCTGCTTACTGAGAACTCTTCTGCATAGCCCATTCCTCCGTGGATTTGCATGGCCTCCCTGGTGACCCATTCGGCTGCCCGGCACACATAGGCCTTTATCATAGAAGCTTCGAGTGAGCCGTCTCCCTTTGCCATGAGGTTGGCTACGTGATAGGCGAACTGCCGAGAAGCCTGGATGATTGCAGCCATCCTGCCCAACTTCGCCTGCGTCAATTCGTAGTTGAAAATTGGCTGACCGAAGACCTTGCGATTGTTGGCATAGTCCAAGGCCGCCTCATAAGCAGCCTGCATCACTCCCACTGCACGAGCTGCGGTCTGGATCCTTCCGTTTTCAAAACCTTCCATCTGGAAATAGAAGCCCTTGCCAAGCCCGTCTTCAAGGCCGACGAGTGAATCAGACGGGATCCACCAGTTTTCAAAAGAGATCTCGTAGGAGTGCATGCCCCGGTAACCGATTGTCTCTATTGGCCTGCCCTCCATCCGTCCCACCGTGCCTGAAGGGCGTGGATCCTGATTGAAAAGGAATCCCCTTCCTTCTCCTCGAGGCTTCTCTACGATGAAAAGTGATAAGCCCCTATGCGCTTTTGATTTGTCAGGGTCAGTCCTGGCAAGCAGCATCAAGACATCGGCTCGTGCGGCGAATGTACACCAAGTCTTCACGCCGTTGACCAGCCATCCGTCTTCAACGCGAGTAGCGGATGTCGTGAGATTGGCGACGTCCGAGCCGAAGTCCGGTTCTGTAACTGCTACCGCGGCAAGAACTTCGGCGGTTGCTAGCTTGGGCAGCCAGTAGTTCTTCTGATCTGGTGTCCCACCTCTTATCAGCGCCCTTGCGAGTATCTCAGGTCTAGTGATAAGGGATCCTCCAGCCCCGAGCGAAGCCCTGGAAAGCTCTTCAGTCGCTATTATCATTGCCGTGTAATTGTGGCCTTCGCCTGCGGCAAATCCTCCGAACTCATCGGGAATTGAAAGTCCGAAGGCCCCCATTTCGGCAAGACCGGAGATGATGTCCTCGGGAATGTCCAAATTTTCCCTATGAATCTCGTCCGCTCGCGGCACGATTTTATCATTCGCAAATCTTCGGAACGCATCCCTCACCATCTCGAATTCTGGGTCAAGGTGGAGCGGACCCGCTTCGGTTGCCACAGATGCCACGAACTCGGGCTGGCGGTATTTGCTCGCGAAGCCCCTGAGCTCATCCAGTGAGCCTGGTTCCACCCCCCAATCGTCCTCGCGCCCAAATGTTTTGGATGCTAGATCGTGAACTACGTCAGCTATGAACACTGAAACCAATCTGGCTTCCAAATCTCCCTTGGCGCCGTAGTCGAGCACGGCGCGACAAGCCTCAACTCCTGATGCCATGTGGGCAAGGTCATATGCGATTACCTGATGCGTGTCGGGGTCATCCTGCGCAGAGAGCTGAAGTATCGCTCCGTCAACGATTTGCTTGGCCTTTTCAACGACTGCTGCTGCATACTGCATATCTGGCTCGAACATAAAGCAAGAATATACCTTCGACCTATTGGGAGGCTAATTGGCAGTGATCCGCCTGCTGATTTGGCTAGCGCCTGATGCGGGCGATCGTCGTGACAATCGGAGGCAGCATGATAGGTTCTTCGATCATCAAGGTGTCCGTCATAGCTTCGAGGTATCTTGCTTCTGGCGTATCTCCCAATGCGACTGGAGCCTCTGCCCAGCAGTCAGTCATTTCCAGGCCAAGCTCATGGACCATCAGCGGCACCTTTATTCCTATGTCAGGATGTCGCATAGTGCCTGCAAGTGCGCTTATGGGAGACTCTCCTATTCTTCCGGCTGAAGTGATCGCTTCTTGGATAACCACCCAGCCGTCCGTTCTGACGACACTCGCCATTCTTTCTATAACGAGCTTGGGATCAACTACCTGGAGCAAGAGGAATCTGCAAAATGCGAGGTCGACCTTTTCTGGCAGCAGAAGCTCCTCCGCTGCCTGTGTAAGCGCGATAACCTGGGTTTCTTTGGATGCCGCTTCCGCCACTTGGTCTCGCCGTCTAGGGTCGATGTCGATAGCAAACACCCTCCCTGTGGGACCAACGATCTTGCCAAGGGCCACGCTGACATCGCCGCCGCCGGCACCCACATCAGCGCACTTCCAACCTGCGCCTATGCCGAGCCTTTCGGTTGCTGTTTCCAGCGGCCTACGATAAACATCGTCTCTTAGCTCAAAAGCCACACGATCTGCCATAACTTTACGCTAGTGTGGTAACCCGTGAATGTGACAATGTTGCTTTGTGATTCTGCCTCGGTTGCAGAAGGGAAGCTGTTCATTTTGGGCGGCGGATGGACGGTAGTGGGTCCGCAGCCGACTCCAATGGCAATAGCTCTCAAGCTTGATGTTGCCTGGACCGAGCTCGAGGATCCGCACCACTGGGAGCTATTTCTCGAGGATGCGGATGGCAAAGAGGTAGTCTTTGAGACACCGGAGGGACCTAGGCCTGTTGAGGTCAGAGGAGACTTCCAGGTGGGTCGACCCCAGGGCGCAATCGAGGGAGCTCCTGTTTCTGTCAACCTGGCGGTGAACATTGGCCCGCTCCCGTTCAACCCGGGTCAGCGCTATGACTGGAAGCTCATGATCGACGGCCAGTCCAGAGAAGAGTGGGTGCTCTCATTCTCGACGAGATCATTGGATGAAACTGGCTTTGGCCAGGTGCCAGGAGTTCAGCAGATATGACAACTTACGAGAGGCCGTTCGGGGCCTATCTTGAAGACTTCAAGCCGGGCGACATATACCGTCATTGGCCAGGAAAGACCATTACCGAAGCGGATGACCATCTGTTTTGCATGATAACGATGAATCACCATCCGCTTCACACGAATGTCTACTTCGCCGAGAATGAGACTGTTCAGAAGAGAAACGTTGTCGTTGGCAACCTGGTCTACTCTCTGGTGCTGGGAATGAGCGTTCCTGACATAAGCGGTGCGGCTATAGCCAACCTTGAAGTTGAATCCCTCAAGCATCTCAATCCGACCTTTCACGGCGACACGATCTATGCCGAAACACGAGTGCTAGATGTGACGGAATCAAAGTCCAAGCAGGATCGAGGGATCGTGTCTGTTGAAACAAAGGGATTCAACCAGAATGGGCTTGAAGTGTGCTATTTCAAGCGCAAAGTCATGGTTTGGAAAAAGGAGTTTGCTCCAGCGCGGAAGCGTCCTTACGCAGATGCCAACTGGAGTTAATATTCCGGGCAGATAAAAATCAGAACGGTGTCACCCGTGGCTTTGATCTCTAGAGCTTGGGGAAGAAATTCTGGGGCTTTGAGTTTGCAATTTTTCCTTGCTCTGCCGATTATTCGCAGCTGATCGTTTTATTGTTTGCTTGCATTTTGTCTACGTGACTCGCGATCTATTTCGAATTGAGGAATTTTGGGTTCTTCAAAATTATGGCTAGGGTGATTAATACCCATGGCGAGGCTTGAATTTTTCGGAGTCAGGGGATCTCACCCTACTCCGAGTGCACAGAACTTGGAATTTGGCGGAAACACTTCATGCGTGGTGCTTTATTCAGATGCCGATCCCGATGGAAGGTTTCCCCTGATTTTGGATCTCGGAACTGGATTGACGAGATTTGCTGAGACTCAGCCGCATGACGGTTCTTTCTCTGGAACAGCACTCTTATCGCATCTGCATTTTGACCATATCCAAGGTTTGCCATTTTTTGCTCCTGTCGACAAAAAGGGTGCGCGCTTGGAGATCCATGGGCCGAGTGAAGATGGCAAGTCTCTTCAAGATAGTTTGGACGTGCTGATAGGGTCGCCCTTTTTCCCAGTCATGCTTTCGGAGCTGCGGGGCGAGATCATAATCTGTGACATCGAGAGTTCGAAAATGATCCTGGAACAGCCTGGCAGGCCGAAAGTGGTTCCGCATCTGGTTGACCATACGAATGCAACCTACGGCTACAGGATTGAGATTGACGACAAGGTCGTGGTCTTCATTCCGGATCATCAGGCTCCTCTGGATGGTTCATCGTTTGTCAAGAACTCGGTTCTGGAGCTGTGCCAAGGCGCTGACATCTTGATACACGATGCCCAATACACCCAAGATGAGTTTGGGAAGAAGTCGCATTGGGGCCATTCCACCTACGAGTATTCCTTGGCAATAGCACGCCTGGCCGAGGTCAAGTCACTAGCGTTCTTCCATCACGATCCGCGAAGATCTGACGCGCAGCTTGAGGCGATAGAACAGCAGTATCAGCAGCAGAACGCTGACTCCCAATTCCACGTCTTTGCTGCTCGTGAAGGCGACCTGGTCAGAATCTAAGAAGCTACTTTCGTCAATGGCTGATAATCCTAGGAAGGTAACTGGGTTGGAGAGCAATTTCACTGTTGAAGAGTTCAAACAGGTAGTGGGATCATTTGTGACCGGAATTACGGTGGTCACTGCATCATCTGCCGACGGCCCGGTCGGTTTCACTTGCCAGAGCTTCACCTCTCTTTCACTTGATCCTCCGACAATTCTGATCTCAGTGGCGCAGACATCCAGAACCTTCTCTACGATTGCGTCGAGCAAGAGGTTTTGTGTGAATATTCTTAGCACTGGATCGGCTCACCTCGCCCACGATTTCGCCTTCATGGATCCCAGCATTCGGTTCACAACTCATTCGTGGACTTTGGGCGAGTCAGGGAATCCCGTCCTAGAGGCGGCACTTGCCTGGCTCGATTGCGATCTGGTGAATTCCATTGAAGTGGAAGATCACCTGATTGCTATTGGCAGGGTGGTTGGTGTGGGCGCACTCGACGAAACACGAGAGCCGTTGATCTACTACAGAGGAGATTTCGGAGAGTTTACCCGTTTGGCCTAGTGGTGCGTGCGATAGCAGCTATCGAGCAGTCCGAACTTTTTCGAAATGGCGAATCATCATCGATACGCGTCTGCAAAGCGATTCTTGTAAGATCTCTGCGGGGAATATCGGAGCCGATACCTGGACGAGGATGAAGATGACCAAGGTGTACGAGTCGGAGCAAATTGCAGATGTCATGATTGTGGAACCCAAGTCTTTTGGCGATGACCGTGGTCGATTCCTGGAGACATACCGGCGCTCATGGTTTCCGCTGGGTCGGGAAATGGTCCAGTCATCAAGGTCAGACAAGACCGCGGGATCCCTCGTTGGGCTTCACTATCATCTGCATCAAGCTGACTACTGGTATGTTGTCAAGGGAAGGGCTCAAGTTGTCTTGCATGATCTGCGTGTTGGTTCGCGCACCGAAGGAAGCACGCTTGAAGTCGAGGCTGGCGAAGAGCACGAAATTGGAATCTTCATACCGCCCGGCGTAGCCCACGGTTTTGCTGCAATCACCGATATGACACTCACGTATCTTGTGGATGGGTACTATAACCCCTCCGATGAGCTTGGCGTGGCATGGAACGACCCGGCAATCGGTGCTGACTGGAAAGTAGAGGCGCCTGTCTACTCTCAGCGGGATGCAAATAATCCGCTCAAGAGCGATATCAAAGAGTATTTGCTTCCACGCGCAGTATTGCGTTCCTGATTAGATAGCCTTTATACTGAGGTTTTGTTTAATCGCGATCTTTTATCTTCGCAAGTTCTTACTTTTTGCCAAATATCGTGGAAAACGGGGCCTAGTTGCTTTACATGCTCTAGCGACGGCAAGTCCGGAGGTAAGAGTTGGCTTTATTAGCTTTGGCACTTGTGGCAATAGTCGTTTTCAGTTTCATCGGGGCTGCACTCTCGTCACGGGCAAGGTCCGAGAAGAAGTCGATCGCAAGCTTTCATCAGCAAATGGATCAGCTCTCTGGTGTTGTGAAGTCTGATAGCAACCAAAGCGACGCTCTTCCTGAAGCTCAGGACCTTTTCTCTTCGGTTCGTTCGCACGTGAAGGTTGTTGGAAAGGCCAGTAGCTCCAGGGCAAGCGGTGCAGCGAGGAGGCGCACACACAGGTCTGGGACGGCGAGCACAGGAGCCGCTAGGCGGACTCGACCATCCCTGTCATCACCGGCGCCGGCGAGTGCCTCGTTCGATCCTCCAAAGGCGGATGAGCTAAGTCATCACGAGCGCGCCAATCAACGAGCCGAGTCATATGCGGGGGCGGATCGTGCCAATTCAGTTTCGAGGAAGAGATCTAGCAACTCGAGGCGCACTAGGACGAGTTCGAGCACACGTTCAAATGTCTCTGGGGTGCACACCACGGTGCTTCATTTCGACGATGAGCCTCCAGCTGGCGCGGCCGCAGGATCACCGGACTCGGAGTCGCCAATTTCCGTGAGAAGGGCGAATACGAAGGTATTGGCAGCTGCTTCGGTGGTGGCGCTTGCTGGACTGGGAACTATCGTGTTTGCGCTGAGCAATTCTCATGGTCCGGTCCAATCCAAGCTGTCGGTTTCCAACTCGACTAAGAACACCACTGCGCCTAGATCACCCACGCCGACAACGGTAGCTTCTCCGCCACCTGTGGGCCCTTTAACTCCTACATCGGCTGACAGTGCTGGTGCCACTTATTTCATCGACGCATCTTCTATCACGGTGAACCTCTCTGCATCTGCACCATCATGGGTAGAGGAGTCGGTGGCACCAGGTTCAAAGGTCCTGTGGCAGGGGATAATTCCGGCGGGAGGCAGCAAGAGCTTTACGCTTGACAGCTCGATGTGGATACGAACCGGAAACGTTGACGTGTTGACTATCACCGCGAATGGTCGCACGGTCAGTTTCAATGCCAACCCAGGCGTCTATGACTTCACCTTCAGGCAAGGTGTCAAGGCTTGAGTCTGCTTGCGGAGGCAGTTTTAGGCTCCGTGTTTGTTAGGACTACCTCAGCTGGCTCTCTCTCGCAATTGGCGACATGCTGATCCCATGGTTAGTGTTTCTTGGGGAACCATTAAGGTCCAAGGCGGTACTCGATGACGGACGCCTTCGATGGACTTCGTTTCGGTCGTGTGAGCGGCAGGAAGGCGCTTGCACCGAATAGCAAGAGCTACTTGTTGATCTTGGTCCCGTCCAAGCGTCTCTGTTGGCTGTTCCTGCTTGCAGTCGTAACCTGCTATGCAAGTTCGAGTGCTGAAAGGATGAAGGCATAGACAGACGCTTCGTCTTTCCAGGTTTCATATCGGCCTGACGGCCCTTGATGGCCAGCTCCCAACTCCGTTTTCAGCACGACTCGCGGGTCATTTGTCCTGCTTCGAATTCTTTGAACCCATTTTGCGGGTTCCCAGTAGGAAACCCGGGGATCATTGAGTCCGGCTGTTACAAGCATGAACGGGTAGCGGCCACCGGAAACGTTTTCGTATGGAGTGTAGGACTTCATGACTTCGTAGATAGATCTGTCTGTGACTGGGTTGCCCCACTCCTCCCACTCAAAGGTAGTCAAAGGCAGTGATGGGTCAAGAATAGTGGTCAGACAGTCAACAAATGGAACCTCCGCGACAACTGCCCTGTAAAGTTCAGGGGCCATGTTTGTGATCGCCCCCATAAGCATTCCCCCTGCACTGCCACCGCGGGCGGCAACCCTGGTCGGGTCAGACCAGCCAAGTTGGATGAGGGCATTGGTCGAGTCGATGAAGTCTGTGAACGTGTGGACCTTCTTCTCAAGTTTTCCGTCTAAGTACCACGCTCTGCCCATCTCGCCTCCGCCGCGCACGTGGGCTATGGCGAATACGACGCCCCGGTCAAGAAGGCTTAGCCGTAGAGCCGAGAAGGCGGGATCAATCGAGTGCTCGTATGAGCCATAGCCGTAGATGAGCGTTGGGTGCCCTTTCTTGTTTGGGCTGATGTCAGACCTGCACACGACTGAAATTGGCACCTTGGTGCCATCTCTCGCGTCCGCCCACACTCTAAACGTCTGGTACTTGGAACTGTCGAATGCGCCAAGCACCTCGGTCTGCTTCAAAAGGGTTGATTGCCTTGAGTCCATATCGATCTCAAATACGGATCTGGGAGTCGTCATCGAGGAATATTCGTACCTCAGTGTTTTCGTGTCGAACTCCTCGTTTTCTCCGATGTATATCGACGACACCTCTTCGCTTTTTGGTACTTCGTAGACTTCCCGAGATTGCAGATCGATCACGCGGAGGCGGGTTGTGGCAAGATGTCTTTCCTCGAGTGCAATGAAGTCTGCAAAGACCTCTATCCCGAGAAGGCGAACCCCGCTGGCGGTTTCCGTGAACTGTTCCCACTGCCTGTGGTCATTTACTCCCTTTTCCACCGACATAAGGCCGAAATCGGGATTATCTCGATTGGTCACAACGAAAAAGCGGTCTTTCCAATGCTCGATGGAGTATTCGAGATCTTTCACTCGCTCGCTGAACGGTTCGGGTGATGCGAGCGGATCGGCAGCTTCGACTAAGAAAACCTGGGCGGTGGTCTTGGATGCGACTTCGATGACAACGAACTGATCGTCCTTTGTGGTTCCTATTCCTACGAAATAGCCTTCGTCATCCTCCTGAAAGACCAAGTCCGTGTGTGCAGCTTCTATGTCAAGTCTCCATACCTGGTAGGGGCGCATCTGGCTGTCGGTCTTGGTGTAAAAGATGTACCGAGAGTCGAGGGACCATGCTAGACCGTAATAGCATTCTTCAATTTCCGCAACTATATTCAATGGCTCTGATATAGGCCTTACTCTGAGGGTGTAAAGCTCAGAGCCGTTGACATCCGTGAGATAGGCGATGAGGTTCTCGCTGGGTGAAACCGAGAGGCCTCCAAGTGCATAAAATCCATGTCCGGACGCCTCTTCATTTTCATCGAGAAGCGTCTCTTCGGCATCTTCGCCGATTCTATTCCTAGCATGTATCGGGTATTGCTTTCCTTCCTCGGTCTTTGAAAAGTACAGGAAGCTCTTTTTGCGCACAGGAACCGAAAGATCAGTCTCCTTGATCCTGCCCTTGATCTCATTGAAGAGCTGCACCTCGAGGCCCGCCAATGCATTAGTGACTTCTTTGGCGTAGGAGTTTTCTGCCTTCAGAAGATCTGTGACTTTAGCAGACTCCTTGTCTCTCAGCCAGTAGTATTCGTCAACGCGATTATCCCCAAAGTGGTTGAGCATTGTCGGAATCTCCTCTGCGCGTGGAGGAGGACCTGCATTCTTGAACATCTCTTCTAATCGACTCATTGAAGCCAAGGCTAGCGGATATTTCTATTTGCCAGCTGAATGCGCCGCATCGGCTTGCCATCGATTGAAAAAAGTGGAAGAGTTATTACTATCCAGATAGGGATAATTGGGTTTGTAGCCTAGAATGTAAATATCCAAGAAGGCGTTTGCGCAATTTTGAAGGCGGATCGATTATGTCAACAGCTGATCTAGATCTCGGTAAGTATCAACTTGGCTGGGCAGATGCCGAGGATTATGTCTTCAAGCCGAAAAAGGGTCTCAACGAAGCGATCGTACGGGAGATGTCTTGGATGAAGGGTGAGCCTGAATGGATGAGAGAGTTCAGGCTGAGGTCTCTTCGTTACTTTGAGAAGAAGCCGATGCTTCCATGGTTTGCGGTGAACATGCCTGACATCGACTTCGACGACATCTACTACTACATAAAGCCTACGGAGAAGCAGGTCAGCTCTTGGGACCAGCTTCCGGAGTCGGTGAAGCGGACATATGAGAAGCTTGGGATACCGGAGGCAGAAAGAAAGTACCTGTCCGGTGTCACTGCCCAGTACGAGTCCGAAGTTGTATACCACAAGAATCGGGAGGACTTGGAGGCGCAGGGAGTCATTTTCACTGACATGGACACAGCCCTGCGCGAGCATCCAGAGATTGTCCGAGCCTATTTTGGTTCTGTGATTCCTCCCAATGACAACAAGTTCGCGGCGCTAAACAGCGCTGTTTGGTCAGGAGGGTCCTTCATCTATGTGCCGCCTGGAGTGAAGGTTCAGATGCCTCTTCAGGCATATTTCAGGATCAACGCAGAAAATATGGGCCAGTTTGAGAGGACGCTCATCATCGCCGACGAGGGGTCGCAGGTTCACTACATCGAAGGATGCTCTGCACCTGTTTACTCTACTGACTCCTTGCATTCAGCAGTCGTCGAACTGATCGCAAAGCCGGGAGCTAGGATCACGTATACAACGATTCAGAACTGGTCCAATAATGTATACAACTTGGTGACCAAGAGAGCGCGCGCAGAGGCTGAGGCTCGAGTTGAATGGATTGACGGAAACATAGGATCCAGGTTGACAATGAAGTATCCCGCAGTTTACTTGGTTGGCCCAAAGGCGACCGGAGAAGTCCTCTCGGTTGCATATGCAGGGCATGGCCAACATCAGGATGCTGGGGCGAAGATGATCCACGCCGCGCCAGAGACAAGTTCCACCATTATTTCCAAGTCAATCTCGAAAGATGGGGGCACCTCCACTTATCGAGGGTTGGTCCACGTTGACGAGGGCGCAAAAAATTCGAAGAGCTTTGTGCGTTGTGACGCCTTACTGCTTGATGATTACTCAATCTCCGAGACTAAGCCGTATATGGAGGTGAATGAGCGAGATTCCCAGATCGGTCATGAGGCGACAGTTTCCAAGATAGGAAATGATCAGCTCTTCTACCTGATGTCGCGAGGACTTTCGGAATCCCAGGCCATGAGCCTTATAGTGAACGGCTTTATCGAGCCGGTGACAAAGACTCTTCCGATGGAATACGCCGTTGAGTGGAGCAGGCTGATCGAACTCCAAATGGACGGTTCGATAGGTTAGCCCGCAAGTTGGAAAGATCCTCCTAGCAGATGGGAAAGCTCTCCGCCTACGCGGGGAGCTTTTTCCATGCGTCGATGACTGCCAGATCTCCGAAGCACTGAAGGATTTCCGCGGGAAGCCGACCCCAGCTCCAAAGGTAGATTTCTGAAGCAGTCGCTTTAATGGCTGCATCAGCCTTCTGGTGGCCTCTTTCAATGGTCATCGTGCCGTCGGTTAGGGTGACTGTCCATTCTGCATCGATGTCAGTCGCGTGAAGATGAAGGGATCCGGGCAGCGAGCCGGAAAGGTTTCTTCGTCCTCCGATTGTGATTTCGAGCCTTTCGTCGATTCCATCCTTGGCAAATTCAGCTGTATAGCCGAACGGTATTGATTCTGCCGGAAGTGATTTTATCGCTGCCACGCTAGGCAATCCCATGTGTGCAAGTTCAGCATCGAAGCGGTGGATCGCTGCTTCGTGCGCCTGTCGCCTTATCATCCAACCCAGAGTCTGGTTCTTGCCACTCCAGTTCCACGCCGGAAAGTCGTCAGGGTGATCGTTGAAAATTTTGAAAAGGTTGTTCCATCCTTCATTGAACCAGCTCAAAATCTCGGAAGACTCCGCGGGCAGATTGATCTCGTAACCTGTTGGATCCACGTCGGAACCTACGCGAAAGGCAGCTCTCCTATGAACTGTGCCAAGGTGCTCGATTAGATCTTGAACGGTCCAGCCGGGGCAACTGGGGACTGCATGGTCAAGCACGGCGGTGCACAAAGCGGCGAATTTCTCGCATTCTTGCCTAAAGTGGCTAATTAACTCATTTCGCTCCATTGCACAGAGTCTTACAAAGATTTTGGATGCTAGCTGCCGGTTAGGCCAAAAAAATGATTTTCTTGAGCAATTTGTTGATTCACTGGCTAGCTCCTTGCCAGGAATTGTGCGGTCCTCTGCCACGTTTAAATAGCGTCGTCTGCCTCTGAAACGTCAATAAATAAGTCGAATCCAAAAGTTGTGCCCTTGGAGGTTCCAGCACTGGTTACCCAGGCACTTCCGCCATGTGCTCTTATAATCGATGCGACCAAGGACAAACCAAGGCCTGTTCCGCCTGAGTCGCGAGACCGAGACGTCTCTGTTCTGTAGAAGCGTTCGAAAACGTTCTTCAGTGTTGCCTTTTCGATGCCGGGGCCGGAATCTGTGAGTGTGAATCGGACGATCTCGTACTTGCCGTCGGTTGGAGTGGTGAACCCCTCATCGTCCGCTCTGACTACATCCAAGCCTTCAAACTCTGGCAACTGGCTGGAATCGATGTGGCTTAGAGCAACCTTTGCTGGGCTGCATTCTGGCGTATGAAATCTCAGATTTGAAAATAGGTTGGAGACGACCTGGATGATGCGGTTCTTATCGCCAATAACCCAGATATCATCCTCGATTTTTGCTTGGATATCTCTACAGGGTTCGATTGTGCGGAGATCTTCAATCAAGTCATTGGCAATCTCTGAAAGGTCGACCGGCAGCTTCTCGACCGGTCTATTTTGGTCAAGTCTGGCAAGCAGCAGGAGATCTTCCACGAGACTTCCCATACGAATTGACTCGGATTCGATCCGTTCCATTGCCCTCTTCGTTTCTGACTCGTCAAGCATGCCGGATCGCTGCCTGACCAGCTCGGCATAACCACGAATCGATGTCAGAGGCGTCCGAAGTTCGTGGGATGCATCTGCAACGAAGCGGCGGAGCTTGGCTTCGGACTGGCCTCTTCGCTCAAGGGCAGTGATTAGCTGGCTGAGCATGTAGTTGAGCGCCTTCGCTAGCCGGGATACTTCCGTAGCTTGGTTTCCCGAGGTATCCACTCTCGCGGAAAGGTTTCCCTCCGAGATCTCGTTGGCAGTCTGAGCCATCTTGTCTAGCGGGCGCAGTCCAAGGCTCACTAGATAACTGCCAAGGCCTGCAAGGACAATAAGAACGAACAACGAAACGAGAATTTCGATAATGACTAGGCGGCCAAGCGTGGCAGAAACACCAGTGAGCGGAATGGCCAAGACCGTAATCGCCCCAGTGGTCGCATTCTTTACGGCTATAACCCTGTAGTGAAGTGACGGATCACTCGTGCTACTCACATTGAAAGGGGTCTCAAGGGCGATGTTCGTGCCTTTAGGGTTGATGGTCGGAAGAGCTGGAGGAGAGCCGGCCTGTGAGGGGTCTTGCACAAAAGCAGCAACAAAAGATGAACCGTTGCTGGTAATCAGCTCACCGTAACTTCCGAAGGGGACGAATGCGAACTCAGCCTGGCTGACACTTTCTCCAAGCATCGCTCGTGCAAGAGATCTCGAGGCAGGCGCAACTGAAGCGCTTAGCTGTTGGTCAAGCTTTGTGATCAGGAATGACTTCAGTGCTGAGTATGTAGCTATGTCAGCTATGACCATTCCGATAAAGAGCAATGACGTCACTGCAATGACGAGTCTCGCCTTTAGTGACAGTTTTTTCCATTGCACGGCACTATCCTACTTCGGACTTGTCTGGCTCCTCAGCGAGTAGCCGACACCCCTTATGGTCTTGATCAGTGGCGCATTTCCAGAGGTGCCAATTTTTTTTCTCAGATAGGAGATGTAGGTTTCGACAATGTTGGCATCTCCACCGAAGTCGTATTCCCAAACGTGGTCGAGGATCTGCGACTTTGAAACTACTCTTCTTGCATTAAGCATGAGAAATCTAAGAAGACGGAACTCAGTCGCAGTGAGCTCGATAACTTGGCCATCCCTGTAGACCTCTCGAGTCTCCTCGTCGAGTTCAAGATCCTCAAATACGAGTCTTGAGGATGCCGCTCTGTCGTTGCGGGTTCGTCTCAGTACCGCAGCCACTCGTGCGGAAAGCTCTTCGAGGCTAAAGGGTTTTGTGACGTAGTCGTCACCTCCAATGCCAAGGCCTCTCACCTTGTCTTCCGTCGAGTCCTTGGCGGTGAGAAAAATAATGGGTACTTGCTGATTCTCTTGTCGGAGCCTTCTAGCGACTTCGTACCCGTCCAGATCTGACATCATGATATCCAATATGAGCAGGTCAGGATGGAACTGAGTCACCTTCTCAATGGCCTCGCGCCCGGAGTGTGCCTGTTCCATCTGGTACCCTTCGTAGCGCAAAGCCATAGTAACCAACTCTGTTATGGGGGTCTCATCGTCGACAACCAGAACTCGGCCGGTCACTGCCTTGGACTGCAATGGCTGCATTTATTGCTTTCCTCTATAATTCGGATCAGAGCCTACAAGTGCTATGCGGTTGGAGCGCTACCCAATGTTACGACAGCTGACCCGTTTCCGTTTGAGTTTGTCCAATAGATTGTGACTTTGTTCCCCGGTGACTTCTTTTGGATCGCAGAGACAAGCTGAGATGCTGATGTCACGGCCGTATTGTCTACTTTGGTAATTACCGATCCCGCAGTGAGTCCCGCAGAACTGGCTGGCGAACCAGGTACTACATCGACGACGATCGCACCTTTGAGGTTTGACGACAGGCCAAGCTGGGCTGCAATTTGAGGCGTCATCGTTTCAATGTCGACACCGAGGAACGCTTTCCCAGCAGTAATGGTGCTGGTGGATGAGTTGGGGTGGGCCTCGATCTGCTTCACTATTGGGAGGACCGAGTCTATGGCTTCTGCAAAGCCTATGTTTTGAGCAGGCTCGGTGCCTGTTCCGGTGATGATCGCGGTGTTCATGCCGATTACTTGTCCACTCGAATTGACCAGAGGTCCTCCAGAGTTGCCGGGGTTGATCGGGGCATCAGTCTGGATCATGTCGGTCAGGGTCGTAGATCCGCCACTTGTTCCGTTTGAGCTTGTCGTGATGGAGCGATGCAGCCCAGAGACGATTCCTTGTGTCACCGTTGGCAGTCCCTGAAGCGCCAAAGCGTTTCCGACGGCTACTACCGAGTCTCCGACTTGGAGGCTCGAAGACTTGCCAAAGGTAACGGTAGGCAGGTTGGACACGCCTTGGATCTTGATGACAGCCACGTCATGAGAGGGGTCTGCCCCAAGCACGGTTGCACTGTAGAGCTTGGTCTGGTTGAACAGCTGAACTTTGATTGTCGACGCATTGGCGATGACGTGGTTGTTGGTCAGCACCTCGCCGTTTGACGTAATGATCATTCCCGTTCCAGCACCCTGGAACTGTTGCGCACCACCGAAAAACCCGCCCTGATTGATCGTTCCAGTCGTTTGAATATCGACAACCGCTGGCTCGACCTTTGAAAGGATGCCCTGAATGTCAGTTGGGGTGGCAGCTACTGAATTGTTTGTGCTTGGCGCAGTTGTCACGGTCGGCTGCTGTGTCGCAGTCGAGGAGGTGAGTTTGGCTACAACGGCTCCAGCGGAACCTCCAAGAATCAGCGAGATCACCGCTGCGGCGGTAACAGCCTTGGTGATTGGGGAAAGCGGCTTTCGCTGTTTTCTCGTCTTTGCGTTGGCGGTGGGGGCGCCATTCCCGGGACCTGAGAGGGGGTAATCAGGTTCCGGGAATGGCTTGGGGATAGAAGGTTCAGATTCCGTGAAAGGGTTGCTAGCTTGTTGAATTTCTTGAGTATCGTCTACAGAGCTCTCGCCGAGTGCGGCAGCATCAACTGGGCTGATTGATGGCTCAGTGTCGCCGGCTGGAGCTGGTTGATCGATTTCAGAGTTCTGATCGGCCACATTCTCTGAAACTTCGCTAGCTGGCTCTTCGTTTGCCGGATTTTTCGGAGCTTCGTTTGGTTCGTTCTCGTAGATGTCCACTTTTATCACCCGTTGTTGATGCGTAGTATTTAGGTTTTTGACTGGTTACATTCTGTACGGCAAAGCTTTGAGAATTCTGGGGAAGCTCTGAGTATCGTTTGAAACCTTTAATCGAAGCTAAAAAGGGTGCACCGAGAAATATTCCTGTTCCATGGCAAGATGAATGAGCTAGAAGTATTTTTCGATCGAATAGGTTGGATTTAATGGCTATGCGTGAAGAATGCAAGCATTTTCAGAGCAGGACTTATCCCTCTGGGGAAGTGGCGAGGTTTTGTGAGCTGGATCTCGCACCTGAGGCTCCGTGGAGATGCCCGGCCGACTGCAATAGATACGAACGCAGGTTGGCCGACGTGGCATGGGTTCATGGGTCCCTGATCCCTCCCAAGATAGAAGATGAGCCCGATGGAGATCCTCAAGAGATATCTGCCATGCTTCGGGACGCGGAGTCAGTGGTCGATTCAGTTCTTCCCACGGTTCTTGAAGACGTTGTCAGGGATGAGAAGAAATCAAAGAGGAGTTCGTTCTTTAGGAGACGGAGGGACTAATGCCCGGTAAACCTCGGTGGGCGTTTCTCTACGAACGCGGTAACCGCCTCTCTCAGGTCGTGCGATCCGAGCTGGGGAAGGCTTAACCGTGCAACGAGTTCTAGCTGCCTCTGGATCTGTTCGTCGTAAATGCTCCTGAGGACCTCTTTGACCCCCTGAGTGGCGGTAGGTGAGTTCGAGGCAATCTCGGTTGCGAGCGAAAATGCTTTGCTCATGAGTTCGACCTTGTCGCGGCAGACGTAATTGACCAACCCCATTTCATGCGCAGCAATGGCTGAGAAATCTCGGCCCGTTAGCGCGAGCTCGCTAAGGTGTCCGCGACTGATGATGCCAGGCAGCCGTTGCAGCGAGCCCAGATCTGCGATCATTGCCAGTCTGGTCTCGCGAAGCGAAAAGACTGCATCAGCCGAGCAGATACGTATGTCCGCATACGAGATGAGGTCCAGAGCGCCGCCAATGCAATGGCCGTTGACTGCGGCAATAACCGGTTTCTTAGATAGCCCAAGAGAGCTCGTCGACTTTTGGAGTTCCTCTATTGTTTCAAGGGTCCTGTTTTCATTACCAGTGTCGCCTCCTGACAGGATGTCTTCCAGCTCCATCAGATCAAGTCCAGTGGAAAAATGCTTGGAAGTGGAGGCAACGATGATGACCCTGACGCTGGGGTTGTTGTCAAGCTCGGCAATCTTATCGGGGAGGTCGGAAAAGAATTTAGATCCCATTGCATTGGACTTTTCCGGTCGGTCCAACCAAAGATAACCGATGTTCCCTTTGACTTCTGTACTGAAGACATGTACTAAGGCTGAATTCACATCTTGACTATATCGCTATAACAGTGTGGTTTTCACCTATTTTTTTCATCAAGGCCTATTTCGTAGCAGATGAAGGTATTTAATAACATCTGGTTGGTAGAAATTAACACGTCGGCTGTAGAATTCTAGACAAAGCCTGCAGTTTGTTTGAAGTTTTCCGACACGTAAGGAGTTCAAGATTCAACTCTCGAAAGCATGGACGGATGGCCTCGAGGTTGCCGTAGCTCAGGGCGGCAGGTCGCAACGTCTTTCAGAGATCAGGGAGCGGATCGACTCGTTGGAAATGCCCACCTCGTCAATTGAGGAATGGCGTTATTCTGACGTCGACGACCTCGATCTTTCAAAATACTTGGTTCATTCAGATGCCAGTGTCAGGGAGGTGCAGTCCAACCTGGCTTCCTCTGTGTTTGCGGCTAATAGGAATGCCACTGTCATAAAGACTCGCAACGGAGAGATAGTCCCAGGTTTCGTTCCTCCAAAAGGCACTCAGCTAGCGGATTCAGATCCAGAGGACATCTCCTATGACTTTTCTGCTGCAGATGTCTTCTCGCATCTAAACGCCCTCTTGAGCCGTCCGACGGTCCTGTCCGTGGGTGCAGAATACGATTCGTCAGTGCCTCTAATAGTGGTTAGGTACCTCGATTCGATTGAAGCTAGCGCGATCTTTCCAAATCTTTGCATTCGGCTCGAAAGGGGCGCAAAAGCTGAGCTGGTAGAGGTGTTGGTATCCCCTGACGATGCAGACTTGCTGGTAGTTCCGGTCACAAAGATCTTCCAGGAGGAGGGCTCAAATCTGGACTACCTCTTGATTCAAGATCTAGGCTCCAACTCCAGGATGATCGGCCATCAGGTCTCACGGCTGATGACCGAAGCAAGATTGCGATCCATGTCGGTGGTGGCTGGGGGAAGCTACTCGCGCCTGTTTACGACCTCGACGATTGCCGGGGCTGGAGCCGAGTCCAAGCTGAACGCAGCGTACTTCGGCAATGGCGATCAGGTCCTGGATTTTAGGACGCTACAAGAGCACAGCGCAAAGAATGGCCGTAGTGAGCTGTACTTCAAAGGTGCGGCTGCCAACGAATCACATTTGGTCTACTCGGGCCTAATAAAGGTTGACAAGGGCGCAATTTCTACAGATGCGTTTCAGACTAACAAGAACCTCGTTCTCTCCGAGGGTGCACGAGCCGATTCCGTGCCGAACCTTGATATACAGGAGAATGACGTCAGATGTAGCCACGCCTCTTCAGTGGGTCCGATTGACGAAGATCAGCAGTACTACCTTGAGAGCCGCGGTATCGATCCCGACACGGTCCAGAGGTTGATCGTTGGCGGATTTTTTTCCGAGATGTCCGATCGATCCGGGATTGCCGGAGTGGATGGCGCGCTCCTGGCTTTGACGGCGGCAAAGTGGAGGGTGTCGTAGGAATGAGTAAGAAGATTGATCTGTGTGCCAAGGGAGAAATCGATAGCGGGACAGCGCGAAGGTTTGAAGTCGAAGGTGTTGAAATCGCGCTTGTTCGGATAGAGGACGATTTTTACGCGATAGGCGATCGCTGCAGCCACGCCAACTACTCACTCTCAGAAGGTGAGGTCTTTGCTGAAGAGAAGGAGCTCGAATGCTGGAAGCATGGCTCGACGTTCTCCCTCGAGACAGGAAAGCCAACCTGTTTGCCGGCTACTAAGCCGGTTCCAGTCTATGACGTCGTTGTCGAGGGCGACAGAGTCTTGGTGGTGATAAGTTGAGCGAGCAACATTTTCTGAGAATAACTGGCCTGAAGGCAAATGTTGGATCCAAAGAGATCCTGCGGGGGATAAACCTTGAAGTCAGAAGTGGCGAAGTCCACGCAATAATGGGTCCCAACGGCTCTGGAAAGTCCACGTTGTCCCATGTACTCATGGGAAAGCCAGGCTACCAGGTGACCGGGGGATCGGTTTACTTGGACGAAATCGATCTGCTTGGGCTGCCGGCTTGGAAGCGGGCGCAAGCTGGCCTCTTTCTAGTTTCCCAGTATCCGATAGAGGTTCCGGGAGTTTCGCTTGACGATGCTTTGCGCGCCGCGTTCGAGACGACTGGCAGAAGTGCTGAAAACCTTCACCAAGAGATACTTGGTGAGGCCCGCAGGCTCGGATTTCCTCTCTCTCTGTTGGGCCGGTCATTGAATGTGGACTTTTCCGGTGGTGAAAAGAAGCGAAACGAAATGGTGCAACTCGCCGTTTTGAAACCGAAATTCGCAATTCTTGACGAAATTGATTCCGGTCTCGACATAGATGCCCTGAGGGATGTCTCTAGAAGGGTTGAGCAAGCAACTAATGAGGACCAGTTAGGAGTTTTGGCAATAACGCACTATTCGCGCTTGCTTAAGGAGCTCCGCCCCGACCGAGTGCATGTGCTCATTAAAGGTGAGATAGTAGCCTCGGGTGGTCCAGAGCTTGCGGAGCAGCTCGAGAAAACGGGATATGCCGAGTACGGGGGAGTCGAAGACGAGACGGAGCCCGTCGGTGCAAGCATCTTTGGGCTGCCGTCCTAGTAGGTGACCTTTTTCACAAATTTTCCTCCGCAACTGTGAAATTGTTCACAGGGCATGGTAGTATCTAATCAGGAGATCGGCCGAGCCGTGATCCAAGGATTTTGCGGAGGGGGCGTCGCATTCGCGACGATATTTTGATACTGGGTTAGCTCTAACGCGACCCAGTATCATTTATTTAATGCTGGGAAACGCATCTCGTATACGATTTGCGCGTCAGGTGTCAGAAATAGATATGGCCTGCGTTGGGCAGCCGTCGACAGCTTCTTCCGCGAGGACCAGTTCTGAGTCCGACACCTCTTCTTTGAGCAAATACAGGTAGCCGTCGTTTCTTATCTCGAATATCTCCGGAGCAAGGTCAACGCAGACCCCGTTGGAGCGACACCTGTCGAAGTCAACTATGATGCGCATTTCACCCCCAAGAAACCCTCAGCCCAACTAGATCATCTCACTTTTTATCCCTCAGCGGAAGTTCACGATAATCTCTCAAACAAGCGCAATTGCGGCCCCGCGCGCAGATGTTCGCAAATGTCCTGGCTGATGCTATTGATAACCCGTTCGTTTTAGGCCAACGCTAGAGTGTCATTTGAGTTGCTTTTGAGTTTTAGCGAGGCGCTGCATGAGAGTCCTGGTAATTGAAGATGAAGTACGACTTGGCGAGGCTTTGAAAAGGGGCCTTGAAGCGGAAGGCTTTGCTGTTGACGTGATCCAAAATGGCACCGAGGGGCTTTGGATGGCGACAGAGAACCCGTACGACCTGATTCTTCTAGATATCATGCTTCCGGGCACCAATGGATTCAAAATTTGTGGGACTCTCAGAGAAAGAGAGGTCTGGACTCCGATTCTCATGCTGACGGCCAAAGATGGAGAGCTGGATGAGGCCGAATCGCTTGATACCGGCGCTGACGACTTTCTTTCAAAGCCGTTCTCCTTCACTGTGCTACTGGCCAGGATTAGGGCGCTGCTGAGGCGAGGCGCGTCGGAGAGGCCTGTCGTCATTTCGGCGGGAGATCTGCGACTTGATCCAGCGAGCCATTCTGTGACGAGGGGCAACTCCGATATAGTATTGACCTCTAGGGAGTTCTCTCTGCTTGAGCTGCTCATGCGGAGGAAGGGAGAGGTTCTGACCAAGAAAGTGATCCTCGAGCATGTCTGGGATTACGACTTCGAGGGCGACTCCAATATTGTCGAGGTCTATATTGGCTATCTTCGCAAGAAGATCGACACGCCATTTGACCGGAGGGCCATACGGACGATACGTGGCGTCGGGTACCTGCTAGAGGAAAATGGTGGCTAGCTAGGGTGTCAGCTCAGCAGGACCAGGGGAGCTATCCCTGGTTTCACAGATGGCTTTATTCCGTCAGGTTCAAAATTGCGCTGGCTTCAGTTCTAGTGGTTGGTGTTGCGCTGTTTGCTGCATCGAGGGTTCTTCTCACCACGCTCAACTCTCAGCTGCACAGCTCCATCATTAATCAAACAAGGACTCAGGAAGCCGCGGTGCTTTCGCTGGTGGAATCGGGTGCGATATCGAATCCATTGCCTCTTCCGCGCAGTGAAATAGGTGTGCAGGTTCTCAACTCCAACAATCAAGTCATCGCCGCGACGGCAAACATTGCTGGGCAACCCTCTGTTTTGGCCACTTTTGGCAGCTCTTCGAGCGAAGTCTCATTCATTCCAGTGCCCAAAAGCATGCTTCTGAGCGACCCTGACGAGTCTGACCGCAGAGCTGTCATGGTAACCAGCGTCGTTGGTCTTCCGAGTGGAATAAACTTGACGGTTTCCAACGAACCGAGCGGGCTCACGTTGAATCTTAGCCCTAGCCAGGACTCCAAAAGCGTTCAACCAAGTTCAGTGAAGGCTTCACAGAAGGTAGTGACTAAGAGCTATCATTCGGTGTTCAGGGTGGTTGCTTTGGAATCCATGGCGACGGTTGATCAGTCCGTACTGACCGTGGTGAAGGTAATTTCGATCGCCTTTCCTCTGCTACTTGGGGTCGTGGCTCTGCTGGTGATTTTGCTTACAGCTCGATCCCTCAAGCCAGTCGAGCGCATCAGTCGAGAGGTGGAGGCGATAACTGGGTCTAATCTTCACAACAGGATCTCGGTTCCTCCAGCAAGAGATGAGATAGCAGAGCTTGCGGTTACGATGAATCAGATGCTCCAAAGGCTTGACGATTCCGCTGAGCGTTCGAAGAGATTCGTCGCCGACGCATCGCACGAGTTGCGCAGTCCATTGTCGGTGATCCAAACGGAGCTCGAGGTTGGGCTCCTACATCCAGAGGCCACTGATTGGCAGCGTACCGCAACAGACGCCTTGGAAGAATCGAGGAGGATGCAGCGCATAGTGGAAGATCTCTTGCTGCTCGCCAGGGCCGACTCTGGAAAGGTTCTTGTTCACACGCTACTGCCAGTCGATCTGGATGACATGGTGCTCGGCGAGGCATCCAGGCTTCGGGAGTCTGGAAACGTGGCGGTGGACACAAGGGCTGTAAGCGGCGGAAGGGTTATGGGAGACCCCCACCTTCTTCTGCGAGTCGTTAGGAATCTTTCGAACAATGCCGCTCGCCATGCCCAACAAAGAGTGACCTTCGCCCTTCACAAAGAGGGCGGATTTGTGCAACTTGATGTAGCAGACGATGGCAAGGGTGTGCCAGAAGAACTGAGAGAGAAGATTTTCGAGAGGTTCACAAGATTGGATGAGGCTAGATCGCGCGATGATGGTGGGTCTGGGTTGGGGCTCTCCATAGTACGGACTATTGTGGATGCTCACGGTGGTAGCGTTGAGGTGTTGGGGAATCCAGATGGTTCGAGAGGTGCGCGATTTGTTGTCAAGATACCGACCCTATAAGCTACGTCTGAGCTGCTGTTTCATGGTACTGTAAGCTTTCTCGCATAATATTTTGGCACAGTGAAAACCTTCGAAGATATCAAAGCGCCACAGCCAACACGTGGCAGTTTCATGCCCAGAAAGAGGCGCAAGCACCGAATTCGCAGCCCGAGGCTCAGGGCCGCGATCCTGGTAGTAGTAATTATTCTGCTGGGAAGCTTTACCTGGTCTTTTGGCAGTGCTCTCACCGCGAACAATCAGCAGAGCTTATCGATAAAGGCTGTGGAGTGGGTTCGCGGGCATGGCGGAGGTCAGTTGCTGCGAGTGGCGGAGGACTTTTGGTATACCTGGCACCAGCCCCCAAAGGGGGGTACGCCGCCCAAGGGCGCCATATTAGACACTGCATCCGCGAAGGCAAAACCAGTCTCCGCGCCATCTAGCGGTCCACCACACCTCCCGGCGCCCGCCAATGTGGCCCCATTCGTTGCGCATCCGTTGCCGGGCGAGGGAGTCTGGCAGCCAGAGGGTAGGACTGTCGGGGGGATTCACGGCTTATACGTCACTACTATGCGTCCAGACCCAGTTCATACCTCGTTGGTGGCTGGGTTGGCGTGGATGGATCCCAAGCTTCTCTCCTTCACCTTGTTTGCAGGTGGTGCTGAACCGGGAGGAGGACCGTGGCCTAATATGGCTCCAATCAGCTCCTCGCAGGCAGCTTCTCTTGTTTCAGCCTTCAACTCGGGTTTTCGGATGAGGGATGCCCGGGGTGGTTACTACTCTAACGGAAGGATGGCTTACCCCCTGGTAAATGGTCAAGCCTCGTTCGTGATCTATTCAAACGGTACCGCGAATGTGGTCCAATGGCAACAGGGGCAGAATATCCCTTCGAACGTAGTCTCTGTCAGGCAAAACCTGTCTCTGATCATAAACAACGGAAAGATTACCCCCGGGGTGAATTCTCCAAACTACCAGCAGTGGGGCGCCACCGTTGGCAACAGCGTGCTCGTATGGCGTTCGGGCATTGGGGTCACCAGTGATGGGGCCATCATTTACGCGGCAGGTCCTGGACTCAGCGTTGCAACACTAGCAGGACTTCTTCAGCGGGCAGGTGCCGTTCGCGCGATGGAGCTCGATATCAACAGTGCGTGGGTCGACTACTTCTACTTCAATCCGCCTAACGGCGGCTTGGCGGCTCCAGCCAATGGAACACGACTTGTGTACAACATGGAACGGCCCCCTCAGAGGTATTTCGAGGGGACTGCAAGGGACTTCATAGCTGTGTTTGCCCGCCCGTACCCAGGCTGAGTTCTGGGCACTTGCCAGGATGCATGACCGTTCTTCTGTGGCAATGGGTCAGTCAGCCAACCCTTTGCTCCAGGGCTTGAACCAGGGTATTCCATGACAGAGTTGCGCATTTGATTCGCACTGGGAACTTGACGACGCCTTGCAATGCCACCAGCTCCCCAAGCTCGCGCTCAGAGTACTCGATTGGCTCGACAACTTCCGGATCCCCATTTGCATTTGTAGAAATCGACATCATGGATTTGAAGATCTTCAGGAGTCGATCGACCTCAGCCAAAGTCTTGCCTTTCACTGCCACCGACATTAAAGAAGCCGACGAGCGTGAAATTGAGCATCCCTGCCCGGTTATTCGAATGTCCTTGATCACGTCTCCGTCCAAAATCAGGTAAACGGTCAATTCGTCTCCACAGAGAGGGTTGTGACCCTCAGCCTTGATAGCCGGCGGAGTGGGAAACGTCCCTTCATTTCGAGGGTTCTTGTAGTGATCGAGAATTATTTCTCTGTAGAGGTCTTCCAGACCAGGCATTGTCTCTCCTTCTGAAACCTAGCCAAAAAAAGCTTGGGCCTTAGCCAGGGCGTCTACAAGGGCGTCCACGTCTGCAGGCTCATTGTAGATGTGGAATGAAGCTCTGGCTGTCGCAGTGACTCCGAGGTGCCGCATCAAGGGCTTGGCGCAGTGGTGGCCGGCCCTGACGCAGACTCCGCTTTGATCAAGAATCTGTGAAATGTCGTGCGGATGAATGTCCTTGAAGTCAAAGGATATTACTCCGCCCCGGTCGTTTATGTTTCTTGGCCCATGAATAATCAGGTCGTCTCCGAAACTTGCTTCAAGCCTTTCAAATGCGTAAGAGAGAAGTTCGACCTCATGCGCTCTCACCTGATCCATCCCTAGATTTTCCAGATAGTCGACTGCTGCGCCCAGCCCAATGGCTTCTGCTATGGGCGGAGTGCCGGCTTCAAACTTCCAGGGAAGCTCATTGGGCGTGAAGCTGTCCAGTTTCACGTCGGTGATCATATCCCCGCCTCCCATGAAAGGGGGGAGCGCATCGAGCAGCTCTGCCTTGCCCCAAAGGACTCCAATACCCGTCGGGCCCAGCATCTTGTGGCCTGTGAAGGCCAGAAAGTCCAGTCCGAGCTCGGTGACGTTGGTGCCAATGTGGGGAACGTACTGTGCTCCGTCACCAATGACAATTGCCCCATTTTCGTGGGCCAGTCTGGCCAGGTGGGCCACTGGGTTGAGAGTGCCAAGCACATTTGAAGTCAGAGTGATGCTTAGCACCTTGGCATCCTTTAGCAGATCATCGATGTCATCAAGGATGAGGTAGCCTTGGTCATTCACCCTGATGTATCTGATCTCGATCCCAAACTGATCCTTTGCTATCAGCCATGGGACCAGGTTCGCGTGGTGTTCCATCTCAGTCAGTACTACAACGTCCCCCCTCTTGAGCATCTTGCGCGTCAGGGAGGTGGAGAGAAGGTTGATGGATTCAGTGGCGTTTTTTGTGAAGATTGTCTCTCTGGAAGGGCTTGGCGCTCCGACAAAGCGACCTATCTTTACCCTGGCACCCTCGTAAAGTTCTGTGGCGTGTTCGGCTATGTGGTACACACCTCGATGGACGTTGGCATGAGTCGTGGAGTAATAGTCGTCCATGGCCTTCAAGACCGATAGGGGCTTTTGGGAGGACGCAGCGGAGTCCAGAAAGTAGAGAGCTTTGCCTTCATGCTGGGCGAATATGGGGAAGTCCTTGCGGATTTCGCTTACATTAAATTTTCTTATTGCGGTGGACGTGTTCATTCTCTCCATCCCTCATAGCCCTCGGATTCTAGCTTCTCCGACAGCTCCATCCCACCCGAGGCTACGATCTTCCCGTTAATCATGACGTGCACAAAATCGGGTGAAAGTTCATCCAGGATTCGCTGATAGTGCGTAATTAGCACAACTCCGAGTTCAGGGTTCTCTTTTCTTACCTCGTTCACACCTTTTGCCACAACTCTTAGGGCATCAATGTCTAGTCCGGAGTCGGTCTCGTCGAGGACTGCGATCTGGGGTTCGAGCATAGCCATCTGTAGGATTTCATTGCGCTTCTTCTCGCCCCCAGAAAATCCTTCATTCAGATATCTTTGCGCAAACGAAGGGTCCATTCCAAGCTTTTGCATCCACTCCATCATCAAGAACCTGATCTCGATGGCCGAAACGTCTGCAGCTTTTCGCGCAGACACTGCTTGGCGAAGAAACTGGATCACGGACACTCCCGCGATCTCCTGGGGATATTGGAATGCAAGGAATAAGCCGGCTTTGGCGCGTGTGTCTGTTGACCAACTCGTGATGTCTTCTCCATTGAAGAGGATTGAGCCAGACGTGACCTCATAGTCTGGGTTTCCTAGCAGGGTGTTGGCCAAAGTGGATTTGCCTGAGCCGTTGGGGCCCATTATTGCATGGACTTCTCCTTTGCTTACGGTGAGAGTCAGTCCTCTGAGAATTTCGTGTTCTCCGGCCGATACGTGCAAATCTTTGATTTCAAAAAGAGAACTTTCCATGGGTTACAGTCTATTACTCCTATGGCGATAGGAGAAACTCCAGGTGAAGAAAAGTTGTTTTCTAACTCCAATATGATACATGACTGTCAAAACCCTCGTCTAAGCTCGCCGAAGTGGGTGCCTTTTCAGCTGATCCAAGGTAGATCCAGCCCGTTATCATATCGTTCTCCCTCAGGCCAAGTGCCTCCTTGACAGACGCGTCATAGCTTGGTTCGCCCGTGCGCCACATAGAACCGATGCCAAGGGCGGTAGCCGCAATTAACATGTTCTCGCATGTTGCAGCGACCGCGGCAAACTGTTCAGTCCAGGGAATCCGGTTGTCATGATCAATTACCGCGCATACTGCGACAACGCACGGAGCTCTTAGAAGCTTGTTGCGCTCTTTGTTGAGTTGGTGATCCGCGGGTATGATTCCTTGGTTCTCTAGCCTCTTCGCTAGTGCAGCCGCCAGAATGTCTCCGAAGCGCCCACGAGCTTCGCCTTCGAAAATGACGAACCGCCACGGTCTCAGGCGACCGTGGTCTGGAGCCGACATTCCCGCTCTTATGATCGTCTCTAGCTGTTCCTCGGTCGGTCCCGGCTCTTTCAAGCGGCCGCTCGATCTTCTGTTAATGACAGCTGCCAGGCTGGGTGGCGTTTCTTTCATGGTTTCAAGGCTTTCTGCCAATGCCGGATCTGCACCTCTCTTTTCTATTACCAGCCACGCGCGACCCACTCTGCGAGCTTCGGCGACTCTTCCCCTATTGTCGTGTGTCGGCCATGGCCAGGCAGCACCACGGTTTCAGACGGGAGACTTGCGAAAAGTCTGTTCTCGATGGAGTTTATGATCGTGGGGAAATCCCCACCTTCATAGTGTGTGGCACCCGGCCCATCCGGGAATAGAGTGTCACCGCTAAATAGGATGGGGAAGCCGATGACCGAAAAGCAGACTGATCCAGGGGTATGCCCGGGAGTCTTTATTGCCCGGATTCGGATGTTCCCGATCGCGATCGTCTCCTCGTCTTCGATGACGTAGTCGTAGCTCGGCAGCATATTGGCATCGTCGATCGCGACCCCAACTCTGTAGCCTGCTTCACGAAACTCTTTGACTGCTCCTATATGGTCCCAGTGGCCGTGAGTTTCCACTACTGACTTGACTTGTAGGTCGCTAGAAATCTTCAGCAATTTCTGATGCTCGTTTGCAGCGTCTATCAGCAATGATTCACCTGTATCTGTACATCTGATGAGATAGACATTGTTATCTATAGGTCCGACCACGGTCTTATAGATCTCAAGGCCGCTCTCCGCCGTGAACGGTGTAAGCTTCAAAATCGCCTCCAGGTTGTGCGTCGCAGTTGGTCGTGAACTAGATTGATTCCGGGCTTGTAGATACAAGGCTAATGCAGAAAGCCCGGTGCTTGACGGCCAGTGTTTTCTAGTTCGTTCATGACCATAGGGGAGCCTAGATGAATTTCGCCTTCAGTGAGGAACAGGAAGAATTCAGGCGTTCAGTCCGTCGTTTCTTGGAAGACAAGTCACCAATTGCTGAGGTCCGGCGGTTGATGGAGACCGAGGCGGGATTCGATCCTGGCGTCTGGGGCCAGATGGCAGGTCAGCTGGGATTGACGGCTGTGATAATCCCCGAGAAGTTTGGCGGGATAGGGTTCGGGCAGGTTGAACTCGGAATTGTCTTCGAGGAAATGGGAAGAGCGCTTTTCTGTGCCCCGTATTTTTCAACTGTTGCTTTGGGCGTAAACCTCCTCCTGGAGAGCGGAGATGAAGAGGTGTGCTCGTCCTACCTTCCCCAAGTTGCGTCTGGCGATGCCCGTCTTGCTCTTGCAGCCACCGAATCGGATAGGGATTGGTCTACTGATGCGATTAGTACGGTAGCCGAAGGCGGCTTCGAGGCTGTGCTCACAGGTACGAAACCGTTTGTGATTGACGGTTTGACGGCAACGCACCTTCTCGTCTTGGCTCAGGAGGACGGTGGCGTCAGTCTGTTCATCGCAGATGGTTCTGAGCCTTCAATATCGAAGGAGCCTCAGGTCTCGCTCGATCTCACCCGCAAACTCGCGGTTCTGGATTTTGAAAGAACTCCTGCCAAGCGGGTGGGTTCAGCTGGTGCCGGGATCTCTTATTACGAAGCAATGTTGCAAAAGGCGTTGATCTCGCTTGCGGCAGAGCAGGTGGGGGGAGCGCAGCGCGTCCTTGAAATGGCTGTTGGGTATGCCAAGGAGAGAGTCCAGTTCGGCCGGCCGATCGGATCGTTTCAAGCTATCAAGCACAAGTGCGCGGACATGCTCGTGGATATTGAATCAGCGAAGTCGGCAGCATACTACGCGTCGTGGGTGGTTCAAAACAACCCGGCTGAGCTGGCGACGGCGGCATATCTGGCCAAGGCTTTTTGCTCAGAGGCATTTTTTACTGCTGCTGCAGAGAATATTCAGATTCACGGTGGAATTGGCTTCACGTGGGAGCATGACGCACATCTTTACTTCAAAAGGGCGAAATCGTCGGAAATACTGTTCGGCACCCCCGCTTACTTCAGAGAGAAGCTTGCTGAGGCCATCGGGTTATAGCCGCTGGCGCTCTCTGCAACCGAGGCCAGGGCGTATTTTTTCGGGCGGTCTTGTTCATGTCTGATATTTGTGTCACTTTTGGCGGAGACGTCAGGCGGGTGTGCAACCTTTTGCTTTTCGTAGAGAGCATTTGTTGATTAGAGGTTGGGGAAGGTCTGGCTTGAAAGAGGCGACAATTGGAAATCGAGATTGATGGAAGCCAGGGGAAGATACTCGGATACCTTTCCCAGGGAACGGCCAAAGTCAAGCACGCAAGCCAAGGCCATCAAGTCTTGGTTTTGAATTTTGGGATTCCGATCGCAAAGCCGGTTTCCGACACCGACCTTTTTCATAGGGAACTGGTGGAGCGAATTTCCAACCAGTCGGGATGGACTGTTCTTTCCATATTGTGTTCGGGAGTTGATGGCTCTTCAGGAAGATTCTCTCCGAAGGCTTGGTGCGACGATACCGAGGCCGCCGTGCAGTATCTAGTTTCGAATGGTCAGGCGCGGTCGGTGCTTCTGGCTGGCTATGATCTCGCTTGTGCGATCTGCCTATATGTTGCTGCACGGTCCGAGGTTGTCAGGGGCGTTGCAACAATTTCGCCGATCGTAGACCTTGGTGAGTATGTCGCCAACCCTCGGCTCGTGCTTGACAGAGCTCGAGCGGTTGGAGTAAAGGTCCCGAGCAAGCCTGCCGAGCTAGATTCCTGGTCGAGAGAATTTGAGGATCTTGACCCAGCTAAATCAGCGGAATTGATGGGATCCAAGCAGTGGCTTGTGGTCCATGGTCGTGATGACGATGTCGTCACGGATGCTCAATTGAAAGAGTTCTTGTCGGTTTCGGGTGTTACGGCGGAAGCGCATTCGCTTACCGCAGGAGACCATCAGCTGGTTGCTGATCCGCGTATGATGGCAATCCTCCTGGGCTGGATGGAGAGGATAAGGTAGCGTAGTTTTAGCAAGGCAATTGCTCTGAAGTGGCTGAAGTGGCTGAAATCGACGGATTCTAGATCTTTGGCGTCATTGTTTCTTGGTGGGCGACCCATGCGAGCGTTAATAGCATCATGCCGAAGATAAGCGCATACCAGCCGATGATCCAGGCAAGCACGACGGCACCAGCGCGTGGATTTGCGGCCAACAGGAGACTCAAGATGATCGAGATCGCACCTAGAGCACCCAGAACCCATCCATAACGCACGGCTCTCCGAAGAATCAGAGCGATCATTATCTGTGCCATGCCGGTGACGAACGCCCATATGGCGATGACGATGAGCAGGGCAAGGGCTGTGACTGATGGCCACAGCAGCGTGACCACTCCGATGGTTACGCCCGCGAGACCTCGAAACAGCCACCAGCCACGGTTCTTGCGAAGGTTGCCGAAAATCACCGTGCTCAGCGAGAAGACCCCGTCAATAAATACAAACATCGCCCACAGGACCAGCAAAGCCCATAGAGTTACGTGAGGCCATGCAAGGGCAGTGATTCCAAAAAGCACTGTCAGCACTCCGCGAACTGTCAGCCAACGCCAGTCTCCCAGGATCTCATTTATCATCGTCGTCTCCGAGAGCAGGTCGGTTGATCCTGCCAAACCTGGGGAATTCCAGTCCTTGGACAATGAAGACGACTATCGCACTGGGGAGGCTAGTTTGACCTGCGCGATCAAGGCTGAACGTGTGTCTGGCTGAAATTGCCATTTCCCGGCCCGGATTTGGGTAAGCGCTTGGGCCATTTGATCTCAAGCTCGAGTTCGTCACCGGCTTCTTCGATCTTGGCTTGGACCTCCAGTGTTAAAGGCTCTGGAATGTCCAACGTTAATGTCTGGCTGCCAATCGTCAGGGTAAAGGGCTTTCCTGACGCCAAATCCGTCCCAAGAGAGCTAAGGTAATCCGCTGCTTGCTGTCGGGACATCGACAGGGTTTCTTTGTACTTGGCTTTCGACATCGTCGCTCCTCTCGCGAGTGAGTTCAACCTACGATGCGCCCCTGCCAAACTCAAGCCCATATTACGCCAAGGTACCTTGATTTGTCATCAGACCTTTTCTTCAGCCAGAATTGCGCTTTCACAAACAGCCGCTAGGCGTCGAGTGCTCTGTCGATCGCGGTTCGGAGTTCAAGTGCCGAGCGATACGGGTTGTCAGATTGTGTGAGGTATCGGACTACGACGAAATGGCGAACTCCGTGAGTTACGAGCTCTGGGATGGCTGCTGGCTGAACTGCACCGGTGGCAAAGACAGGTTTTGGAGATAGCGCCGAAGCCTTTTGGACATAGCCTATGCCAGTGCCACTTCTTCCGGGCTTGGTTGGCGTTGGCACAATTGGACCGGCCGATATGTAGTCGGCGTCCTTCAAGAGGCTGTCTTCTAGCTCGCTTGAGCTATGGGTTGAGAGACCTACAATCGCAGCGGGGAGGATTTTGCGGACAAGGGAAACGTCGACGTCATCCTGGCCGACGTGGACACCATCTGCTCCCACTTCGAGTGCTATGTCGGGACGGTCATTGATGATGAACGGAACACCGAGATCGCTTGTGACCTTGCGCAACTCAGTTGCGCAGCTGACTATTGCCCTGGCCGTTGCCGTCTTTTCGCGAAGTTGAACGATGTCGACTCCGCCCCTGACTACGTCAGACACAAAAGCGGTCAAATCATCTCGAATCGAAGTGCACAGGTAGAGATGCCTTTTCGAGAGGTCAAAAGTTTCTCTCTGGCTCATTTTGCGGCTTTTCCCTGGGCCTTCATTTCTGACTTGAACTCTCTCACCTTCTTCAGTGATTCTGTGTCTGTTATGTCCGCAACGGAACGGAACGACCCCGGTTCTCCGAATGGTGAGCTTGCTTCGCGCCAGTTGGGCACGTCGACGCCCATTTGCTTTCCAAGAAGTGCAAGGAATATCTTTGCCTTCATCTCTCCAAATCCGGGAAGTCTCCTAATCCTGGCAAGCAGCTCCTTCCCGTCCTTGGCGCCCGTCCAGATCTGACTTGCGTCATTTCCATACTCTTGTGCCACGACCATGCACACTTCCTGCACCCTCTGTGCCATGGCTGCTGGATATCTGTGAAGAGCCGGCTTCTCAGAGAAGATCTTTTCCAGCTGGGCTGGATCAATTGAGGCGATCTTCGATGCGTTCAGAGTCTCTCCCAACCGCCGGCTGAGAAGCAAAGGCGCCATGAAGGCCTTTTCGAGAGTTATCTGCTGGTCAAGAACTAGCCCGATGAGAAGTGCCAGTGGAGACTCTGACAGCAGCTCGTCTGCATCTCGATCCTGTGCAATAGCCAACTTTGGCATACCAGATTCGCTCCTAACGACTCGCATTTTGATGACTTTTCAAACTTTCACAGTTTCCTAGAAGTCCAGCTTCCTGCGCTTAGCGCCAAGCTGGGAAGTCTCCAGCACCTCTCGACGACTAAAGGTTTGCTCTTCGCGGGTCCATCGAAGTTGGGTCGATGCCGAATGTCGCGATGGCATCCTGAACTTCTTCGACTTTGGCCGCGCCATCTGCGAGCAGACCGTAGAGTACCGAGATGACTATATGGGCAGCATCTATCTCGAAGTGTCTCCTGAGCGCCTCTCTTGTGTCGGACCGTCCGAAGCCGTCGGTTCCCAGAGGAATGAATGAGTCCGCAGGTACGAATCGTGCTATCTGATCAGGAACAATCTTCATGTAATCAGTCACCGCAACGACAGGACCTTCTCCCTGGGAGAGGACCTGGGTGACGTGCGGGACCTTGGGCAGCGCAGCTGGATTCAGCCGATTCCACCGCTCAGCCTCTAGGGCATCCTCACGCAAGTTCTTGTAAGAGGTGACAGAATAAAGGGTGGCAGCCACTCCGTATTTCTCTGCGAGGATAGCTTGAGCCTGTTGCGCCATCTGCCATGTGGGCCCAGAGAAGAGGATTGAAGCCCTTCTGGGCGCATCAGTGCCACTTACAGACGGCGGTTCGGCCCATCTATAGATTCCTCTGATCACGCCTTCCTGGATTTCTTCGAAGGTCGAACCTTCGGGCAAGGGTGGTTGAATGTAATTCTCGTTGTAGAGAGTTATGTAGTAGATGCAGTCTCGGGCATTGGCACCGTACATGTCCTCGAAGCCGCGACGGATCAAGATTCCCAGCTCATATGCGAACGACGGGTCATAGGCGCAGATACTTGGCACCGTGGAGGCAAGAACGTGCGAGTGACCGTCGGTATGCTGAAGCCCCTCGCCCAGAAGAGTGGTCCTTCCTGCGGTTGCCCCCAGGAGAAAACCCTTGGCTCTAGCGTCGCTGGCCGCCCAGATCAAGTCTCCTGTGCGCTGAAATCCGAACATCGAATAGAAGATGTACATGGGAATCATCGGCTGGCCGAAGTTGGCATACGAGGTGCCGGCTGCAGTAAACGAAGCCATAGAGCCTGATTCTGTTATTCCTTCCTCAAGGATTTGGCCATCTTTGGATTCAGTATACGAAAGGAGAAGTCCGGCATCGACAGGGGTGTAAATCTGACCCTGAGAGGAGTAGATCTTGACCTCTTTGAACAGCGCATCGAGGCCGAAAGTCCTAGCTTCGTCCGGAACGATCGGCACTATGCGCCTGCCCACAGAGGGATCGCGGACAAAGTTCCTAAGCATCTTGGCAAATGCCATGGTTGTAGATACAGGAAGCTTGGCAGATCCCTGGAGGAACTCCGAAATTGTCTCGAGCGCCGGAGGGTCGAGCGGTTTGGACTTCACCACTCTGGATGGCAGAGGTCCTCCCAAAGAGGTTCTGCGAGATACCAGGTATTCGTATTCCGACGAACCTTCCTTTGGTCGATAGTACGGAGGAAGCTTGCTGTCCAGTGCCTCTTCAGGTATCTCTTCGTGAAGTCTCAGACGGTCTCTCAGCCTCAGAAGCTGGGCCTTGTTCATCTTCTTAATTTG
Source organism: Actinomycetes bacterium (assembly GCA_021799035.1). Lineage (GTDB taxonomy): Bacteria > Actinomycetota > Acidimicrobiia > Acidimicrobiales > Acidimicrobiaceae > SCQM01. The sequence continues at coordinate 96,871 of JAJZBG010000001.1, forward strand.
GTGGGTTGCGTTGCGTGCTTCAATCTCTGGGCCAAGTGTCCAACCTTTGATGGTTTTCGCCAAGATCACCGTTGGAGCTCCCTGATTTTCCATCGCTGCCTTATAGGCCGCATAGAGCTTGCGGTAGTCGTGCCCTCCTCTCGGCAGGTCTTGAAGCTCCTTGTCGCTCAAATGCTCCACCATTTTTCGCAGCCGCGGATCAGGTCCGAAGAAGTGCTCGCGGATGTACTCGCCGCTCTCGGTGGCGTATTTTTGAAAGTCGCCGTCTGGGGTGGTGTTCATCTTGTTGAGCAGAACTCCGTCGACGTCCTGGGCCAAGAGCCTGTCCCAAGCACTCCCCCAGATGACTTTGATGACATTCCAACCTGCTCCACGGAAGACGGCCTCTAGTTCCTGGATTATCTTTCCATTGCCACGCACGGGGCCATCAAGTCTCTGAAGGTTGCAGTTGACAACGAAGATGAGGTTGTCGAGTTTCTCGCGTGCAGCCAACGAAAGGGCACCGAGAGTCTCGGGCTCATCAACCTCACCGTCGCCAACAAAGCACCAGACCTTGCAGTTTGAGGTATCTGCCACGTGGCGGTGATCGAGGTATCTGTTGAATCTTGCCTGGTAGATAGCAGTAATAGGTCCGAGACCCATGGATACCGTGGGATATTGCCAGAATTGCTGCATCAAGCGTGGATGGGGGTATGAAGAAAGACCAACACCGCCGACTTCTTGCCTGAAGTTATCGAGCTGTTCTTCACTTAGACGGCCCTCCAAGTACGCTCGGGCGTATATTCCTGGCGATGCATGGCCTTGAATGAAGACCTGGTCCCCGAAGTTGCCGTCAGCCTTACCGCGGAAGAAGTGGTTGAAGCCAACCTCGTAAAGTGAGGCTGACGAGGCATAGGTGGCAAGATGGCCACCTATGCCGTCCGAGAGGATATTCGCCCTTGTTACCATTACGGCGGCATTCCAACGTATGAAGGATCTGATGCGCCGCTCCATGTACTCATCGCCGGGAAACCACGGCTCCTCCTCAGGAGGGATGGTGTTTATGTAGGGAGTCGACACTGAAGCGGGAAACCCCACCTGTGTCTCCCTCGCCTTTTCCAGGAGTTTCATCAATATGTATGTGGCTCTTGGCCTACCTTTTGTATCGATGACCGCCGCCAGCGAGTCAACCCACTCTTGTGTTTCTTCAGGGTCGATATCTGGCAATTGATGAGAAAATCCGTCGAATATCACGTGCTCCATACTTCCACTAATTGATGGCTATATAAAGTAATTCATGCCGTTTATAAGCCACTCTATTCACCCTGGTGCGATATGGATTGCCAGGTTCTAGATTTGTATTGAGTTTTTGAATAATTTCGATAGTTCGCTGATTTGTGGACGCTTCGTCGAGGAGCCGCATGGCCTTAGTTATTTATACAGATGGTGCTTGTTTCGGCAATCCTGGCCCCGGGGGTTGGGCTTGGGTGCGCGAAGACGGGGTTTCTGCAGGGGGCTACGAGACCTATACCACCAATCAGCGAATGGAGGCCATCGCAGTCCTCGAAGCGATCAAAGCACACCAGGGCGAACTCGCCATTTACTCGGACTCGGCGTACGTTGTCAACTGCTTCCAGAATCAGTGGTGGAAAGGGTGGGAAGCAAGGGGATGGAAGAATGCTCGAGGTGCAGCGGTCGCAAACCAGGATATTTGGCGCCCTTTGATCAAGCTGTACAAGGAGAGAAGAGCGGTGGCGTTTTACAAGGTGAAAGGCCATTCTGGCGTTGAGCTAAACGAGAGAGCGGATCGTCTTGCTAACGAGCAGGCGACTCACGCTGCGAGTTTGCAGGCGAACTCTTTTCAACCGGGTCAGGGGAGGCTCTTTTAGGCTAGAGGCTGAGCCGCCTTTCCTTTCTCAAGATCGCGTTGCGCTTTACTTCTAGAATGCGCATGTTCTTTGGTCTAAGTTGGTCCCATGGATATATCGAGACTATCTGCGTTCGTCACAGGAGCTGGTTCGGGGCTTGGAGCCGCCACCGCACGCCATCTTGCCGAACTTGGTGCTTTAGTGACACTATTTGACAGGGATGACAAACGTGTTGCAGATGTGGCGCGTGAAATCGGCAGCTCGGCCTCATGGGCTTCAGGGGACGTGACAAGCGAATCTGATGTAAGAATTGGCCTTGAGAAGGCTACGTCGCATCGCCCGCTTCGGGTAGTTGTCAACTGTGCAGGAATAGGGCATGTTGAGCGTGTGGTGAGCAGGGATGGGATTCCCCATGATCTTTCTGCCTTTGAGCGTGTGATACGGACCAATCTGATTGGGACTTTTAATGTTCTCAGGTTGGCGGCTGCTCTTATGGCTGAAAATGAGCCGTTAGGGGATAACGAGCGCGGCGTCATCGTCAATACAGCCTCGGTCGCAGCCTTTGACGGGCAGATTGGACAGATCGCTTATTCGGCATCAAAGGGAGGAGTCGTTGGCCTCACTCTTCCCGCTGCGCGAGACCTTTCCAGCGTGGGCATTCGAGTGATGACGATTGCCCCCGGAATTATAGACACCCCGTTGCTTGGCCAACTTCCTGAGGAGGTTCGCGTAGCATTGGCGGCAAGTGTTCCATTTCCGAAAAGATTGGGGCTTCCTGGTGACTATGCTCAGCTGGTCGAGATGGTCATTCAAAGCGGATATCTCAACGGTGAGGTTATCCGGCTCGACGGCGCGCTCAGGATGGCACCAAAGTAGTGCCCAACGTATTCCCGGGTGCGAGTCTAAGCTTGGTTCATGAGGTACGTTGAAATATCCGGCGCAAGAATTTCGGTAATAGGCCTTGGCACCTGGCAGTTCGGTTCCAGGGAATGGGGATACGGTCCCGAGTACGCGAATAAGACCGCCATTGAGTTGGTTCACCGTGCTCTTGAACTGGGAATCAACCTGATCGACACCGCCGAATTCTATGGATTCGGAAAATCTGAGTCAGTTATCGGTAACGCGATTACTGGTCTGCGCGACCAGGTATATATTGCCACGAAACTCTTTCCGGTTTTTCCGACGCGATCAATGGTCCTGGCAAGGGCAAAAGCAAGTGCGACGAGACTGCATGTTGATTCGGTGGATCTCTACCAATTGCACTGGCCGAATCCTGTGATGCCGATAACTGAGACGGCCATGGGACTGAAGAGAGTTCTTGACGATGGCGTGGCAAAAAGCGCAGGGGTCTCAAATTTCTCTTTGCGGCAGTGGAGGAGCGCCGAGATCGCATTGGGCAGACCAATCATCTCAAATCAGGTGCACTTCTCTTTGCTCACAAGGGGTCCAGAGGTCGAACTGCTCCCGTTTGCACAGGCGAACAACCGTTTGATAATCGCGTACTCCCCACTTGAACAAGGGGTACTGAGCGGGAAGTACAGCTCCGTCAACCGCCCAAAGGGGATGCGCGCTGCACGCAAATTCTTCTTTCCTGCCAATTTAGATCGGATGAGGCCACTTCTGGCAAAGCTGGCACAGATCGCAAAAAGCCACGATGCGTCAAGCTCTCAGATCGCTTTGGCATGGCTGATTTCCAAAACCAATGTCGCCGCAATTCCAGGTGCAGCTAGCTTGAGCCAGCTGGAATCTAATGCGGCCTCAGCAGATATAGAGCTGACTCGAAATGAGATCGAAACCCTTGATGAAATGTCGAGCCAATTCGAACCCGTAAGTCCGAGTGGCCTGCTAACCGATGTCAAGACCTTGGTGAGGCGCCGTTAGACGGGGAGGCGGCTGACTTTTGCACTGGCATCGTAAAAAGAGTGTTTTTGACTCTCTGGCTTAAGCGTCAAGTCTCTGAAAAGCTCGTTTGCGAGTTGCACGTGCGAATTCTCGGGTACCTAAGGTACCCAACCTTTGATTGGATCCTGTGTTCATTGATTGGTTTAGATTCAAAGAGTCCGTCCGCGTTCGAACCATCGGCTTATGACTCGAAGACGGGACATGGAAGAAGAAACGTCTACGCCACATCGGATCTGCCACATCGGATCTGCCAAATCCGATTTGGACCTCAGGGTGGATTTCCCTTGTGTGGCGAAAAATGGGAGGATTAGCTGGTGAAAAGCACTCATAGCCCCTTTGGTGAAACTACGTGCACCGTGTACCTAGTTCGCCATGGCCGGACTGTCCTGAATGCCAATGGGGTTTTACGAGGGCATCTCAATCCACCTCTCGATACTGTCGGTATTGCTGAGGCGGAGGCTCTCGGCAGAGAGATCGCAGGATTCCGTCCGGAGTCGATACTATCCAGCCCGCTTTCAAGGGCTGTCGAGACAGCCAATGCCATTGGCTACTCTTGTGGACTCAGACCACTGATAGACGATCGCCTGATTGACCGTGACTACGGAAGGTGGGCTGGATCAAGCATAGAGTCGGTAATCGCTGAGTGCGGGTCGGTTGATTCCGCGCCTGAAGTAGAGCCCAAAGTTTCAGTTGTGGAACGGGCGATCGCCGTCCTTGGAGAAGTTGTGGGCAGAAAGCGGGTGGTCATTGTCGCTCATGAAGCGGTCAATACGCTTCTTCTGGCCACTCTCAGTTCTGGTAATTCCATTGTGCCGGAAAGTCTTCGTCAGCCTACAGGGTCATACAGCGTACTTCAGTTTCGTGACGGGGAATGGCGGATTTCAGAGATGGGCGTCTTGCCGCATAGCTAGGTTTATCTGCAATGGCAGATTTCGCCCCTGCCATTGAGTTGCCATTGGAATCCGTCGCATATGGTGCCTGGCAAGAAAGTGTTTCCGACGCTGTTGCGGCAGCAAGACAGTTAGTGGCGCAAGTAGCCTAAATATCCAGGTATTCCAGAATAAGAACGTGACGGGTTCGCTATCCTGAGAATTAGTTGCTCATTGAGAAAGAGTCTGGATGCGCGAGCGGAAGATTGCTGTAGGTTTGGCCCTGGCGGCCGTCGTTCTGTCGGCGTGTGGAAGCAGCGCCAATGCGAGTCATCTCGAGAGTTCAAGGATCCTCGTCACCAAGTTCAATGGCAAGCTCACCGTGACTGCCACCCATCAGGCATCTTTAGTAGACACCTCTGGGATATTGCAGAACGTGAATGCGGCGTACTTTATCTCCAAAACAAGTGTCGTGGTCAGCCAGAGCGAAGGGAGCCAGTCGGCTATATTCAAGAGCTTTGATGAGGGGCGAAGCTGGCATCAGGTCTCGGATGTGCCTGGGTCAGTGATGGCTTTGGACTTTGTTGATCCACAAATTGGCTACGCGCTTTCAGGGTCATCTAGGTCGCACTCAGTCCTGCTGTTTGCTACCTCAAATGGTGGTCAGACTTGGGCGGACGTGCACGCCGCTCAGTTCGAAGCGATTGGATTCGTCTCAGCTCAGGTTGGCTTTGCACTTGTGCGAGACTCGACTAGCACGAGTGGAGCAGGAGGGTCCGAGATCGCCCAGACAAAAAATGGAGGGCAGACCTGGACCTCGGTATCACCTTCTTTGGGTCCTGCGATAGCGTCTGGGTCGTTTAGCTTCGTCAGCCCGACGCAAGGCTGGCTGTTGGCTGGAGCATCGACCTCCGCGGGAACCCAGGTCAAATATCTTTACGAAACCTTGAATGCTGGCTCCACCTGGTCGCTGGAAGCGAAAACCGAATCGAGTTTGGCAGGTACTTCGCTGAGATCCGGTTATCTGCCTGCAAGCGGGTATATCTCCCAGGTTGAGTTCGTCAGTTCTTCAGTTGGATTTATAAACCTGTCTCAGGTTGGCTTGCTGGAATCGGATGATGGCGGGAAAACATGGGTTCACATTCCGCTTGCCGGCTTGCCACTCGAGAGCGCAAAGGGAATCTTGAGATTTTCTGCATGGAGTCCCACGAGCTTCTCCGTTGTGACAGGTCATCCATCAATTTGGCTTATCACATCGCCCAATAGATGGTTGCGCGTGTATCCGCCATACCGTGAGACCGGCATTTATGGTGGTGCCAGTGGCCTTTTCTCCCTTTCTCAATCGGGGCAGCTTAGCGATGTGCAGACTTCCGCCTCGCAACAGCCAGTCTCGAGAGTTCCGCTGGGGACGATTCAGCTCGACCCTTTTGACTCCGGAATCGCGGCCTTTTCCTCGGCAAAGATCTATTTGACAACCGATGGCAAGCATTGGGATCAGGTGCCGATTCCCCATGGCTGGTCAATAGCGCAAGGGCGCTTCATCTCTGCAGATTTCGGTTTGGTGGTCGCAAATGACAATGGGCCGCCTGGTGCTGCTGTCTTGGAGCTTACAAAGAATGGTGGCAGTAACTGGGTGCTTGTCCACACTAAGTTTCATCCTTACGCGATCGATCCTGTTACTGCGACTAGCTGGTGGGCCATTGGAGGCACGGATGTCGCCTACACCTCCAATACGGCGAAGCTAGGATCAAGGCAGATGATTTGGAATCTCTATTTCACTGGCGACGGTGGCAAATCTTGGGATGAATTCATCGCGAACTGGCATGCAGTTGGTGGGTTGGATTTCATCAGTGCATCTGAGGGCTACGTTTGGGTGCCTGGCATGCTCTATCAGACATCGGATCGAGGCAGTTCCTTTGTACGCTATATGCTCCCCTCTCAACTTGGCATAGAAGGCATGTCATCGATGACCTTTCAGGCTGGCGGGGTCGGCTGGGCGCTCGGGAACGCCGGCTATCCGATCTACCACACGATCGACAACGGTGGCCACTGGGGTCCAAATCCATGAAAAAGGACGCCTCGTTGCAAGTCCTTTATCACTGAAATCCAGAATTTGCCGAATGCTACGGTGGAGCTGGCGAATCGTTTCTCGGCGATGGGACTAAGTTTGAATCATGACCAAGAAGCAAGTATGGATTCTCAGGATCGCGTCATTGTGGACTTTCTACGTTTGGGCGGTTCTTGTCCGAAACATGATCATTGATCGGACAAACACGCTTGCGTTCCGTGCAGTTCATATTGGGTTGGCAATAGTGTCCTTCGTCTTTGCGGCTGCAACATGGCGAATCTCGAACTCCATGGCCAAAGAGATCAAGCTGAAACGGCGCAGCAGGGAGTCTTTGCCAGAAGCGGCAGCACCTGACATTTCGCGGTGAGAAGTACCGGATGGGTCGTCAGGCTGACCAGGTTGGTTCTGGCGCACAGGAGAAACGTCAGCCTGGCTCTGGGTGCATCGATTGTCGGGATGGTGATATCGGCAGTCGTGCCGGTTGTCGAAAGAACAATCATCGACAGCGTTGTGATTGCAAAGACACAGCCGCTTTTACCTTGGCTGCTTGCACTCATCGCGCTGGGGTTGATAGGTTTTGCCCTCTCTTTCGTGCGTCGTTACGCAGGTGGGAGGCTGGCGTTTGATGTGCAGCATCAGCTCCGCAACTCCATCTTCGAACACCTGCAAAGACTTGACTTTGCCCGTCACGACGAGCTCGCAACAGGGCAGCTTGTCTCGCGCGCCAACTCAGATGTAGGTCTAGTTCAGGGCCTGCTTTCCTTCACCCCGCTTCTCATTGGAAACCTGGTGATGCTCTTATTTGCCGTTGTGGTGATGCTTGTTGTTTCTCCTGAATTGGCGCTGGTGGAGATAGCTTCAATTCCGGTGCTTGCCTTCGCCTCCCTCAAACTTAGAAAGTCGGTTTTCCCCGCTAGTTGGGATGCGCAGCAGAAAGAGGGAGAGGTCGCAGTAGTCGTGGAAGAAGCTGTCACCGGTGTCAGGGTGGTCAAAGGATTCGGTATGGAGGCTAGAGAGCAGGGCAAGCTTTCCCAAAGAGCCGAGGACCTATACCGCTCTAGGGTCCGCCTGATCGGCCTGCAGAGCAAGCTTCAAGCGCTGCTTGGATTCATTCCGATGCTGACTCAGGCTGGTGTATTGGGCTTTGGAGGATATCTCGCTCTGCATCATCACCTAACGATCGGATCTTTCCTACTCTTCTCTTCGTATGTTGTCCAGATTGGCTCCCCGGTCAGGCAGCTCTCCACTCTGATCTCGTTCTCGCAGCAGGCTCGTGCTGGAGCTGAAAGAATTTTCGATCTCCTTGACTCAAACCCGATTGTCCAAGAGTCCCGGTCCGCACTCCCACTCAAGCCCTCAGGTGGGCGGATCGAATTCAGGCATGTGAATTTTGGTTATTCCAAGGATCACCGCGTGTTGGACGACTTTTCCATGACCGTGAATGCCGGGGAAACCGTGGCGCTGGTTGGACTTTCCGGATCTGGAAAGTCCACACTTGCTCTGCTTGTTCCGCGCTTCTATGACATCGCATCGGGACAGATACTCATAGACGGCCAAGAAATTTCCTCAGTGACGATCGATTCTCTAAGGAGCCAGGTGGGGGTGGTTTTCGAAGAGAGTTTTCTCTTTTCGGACACAATTAGGGCAAACATTGCCTACGGACGGCCTGACGCGGATTTTGACTCAGTGAAGAAGGCTGCCGCAATGGCTGGAGCTGACAGTTTTATATCCGAGTTTGAAAACGGGTATGAAACAGTGGTCGGCGAACGTGGTCTGACCCTCTCGGGAGGGCAGAGGCAGAGAGTGGCGCTGGCTAGAGCGTTGATAACCAACCCGTCGATTCTTCTTCTTGATGATGCTACGTCTGCCGTGGATGCGGTGACGGAGGCAGAGATAAACGAGGCGCTCTCGCGATTTAAGCAGGAAAAGACCGTTATTTTGATCGCTCATAGGCGATCAAGCCTTGCTCTAGCAGACCGGATCGTCCTCGTGGACAAGGGTCGAGTGATAGCTGAAGGCAGCCATGACGAGCTGTTGACTGCTTCACCTCTCTATAGGGAGCTATTTGAAGGTGACGAGGAGTCACTGAACGAGAACCTTGCAGAGACAGCCATAAAGGCGCCACGATGGGATGTGCCAGCGGAGGAAGCTAGACAGGTGTCGAGGCCGGTTACTCAGCGAATCTCTATGCCGCGTGGAGGAGGGGGAGGGGGAAAGGGGATGATGGGGATGGCGCTGACTGCCACTCCAGATCTGCTGGCTGCCCTCGAGAAGCTGCCTCCTGCTGATGACGTGCATGGGGTGGACCTTGAGGATCAGGCAAGACTGCGGCATCGATTTTCCCTGCGGGAACTGATAAGGCCATTTCGGCTTGGGTTTATCGCGGGACTCTTGCTGGTAGCTGCTGACACGGGCCTCACGATTCTGGGGCCGGTCTTCACGAAGACAGGAATTGACTCAGGTGTTCTCGCTGGTTCCAGGGTTGCGCTGATCCTTGCCTTTGGCGGCTTTTTGCTGGCTGCGATCGCCGATCTTTTCGTGATGTGGGCAGAGAACTTTATAACTGGTCGCACAGCTGAGCGCCTTTTGCTGGCGCTGAGGGTCAGAATTTTTTCACATCTTCAAAGGCTTGGCTTGGACTTTTACGAGTCTGAAATGGGTGGTCGCATCATGACGAGGATGACTACCGATGTTGATGCTCTGTCGAATCTCCTACAGACGGGTCTGATCAATGCCCTGGTGAGCCTTCTTAGTTTCGTAGGTGTCGCTGCGGCACTTATTGTGATGAGTCCGAAGCTGACGCTCTATGCTTTTGCGGTAATTCCGCCTCTTGCGCTGGCGACATTCTGGTATCAGAGATCGTCCAGCGCAGCCTACTCAATCGCGCGAGAGCGAATTGCCGAGGTCAACGCCAATCTGCAAGAAGGGCTGTCAGGAGTGCGCGTGACCCAGGCCTTCAGAAGGCAGGCCAAGAACAGCAGCGACTTCTCGAAGATCTCTGGCAGCTACAGGGATGCCAGGGTGAATGCGCAAAAGCTGGTGGCAATCTACTTTCCGTTCATCCTTCTCCTATCCGATCTTGCCTCCGCTTCGATACTTGGGGCGGGCGCTGGGCTGGTTCAGTCGCATCAGATCAAAGTCGGTGTCCTTATTGCATTCTCCCTATACATGGATCAGCTTTTTTCACCGCTTCAGCAACTTTCACAAACATTTGATCAGTGGCAGCAGGCCAGGGTGTCGATGTACCAGATCTCCAGGCTTATGGAGCGGGAGATTTCGACGCCACAGCCAGCGGTGCCGGTTCATCTCAACTCTGTGCGTGGGGATATCATCTTCGAATCAGTTCATTTCAGGTACCCTGGCTCGGCCAAGGAGGCCTTGAGCGGACTCAGCATGGTCATCCACGGCGGGGACACCGTGGCTCTGGTGGGGACGACAGGTGCGGGAAAGTCCACTGTGGTCAAGTTGATTGAACGGTTCTACGATCCGACATCTGGGAGGATCACCATAGACGGCCAAGATCTGCGCTCCTTGGATCTCGGGGAGTTCAGGAGTAAGCTGGGTTTTGTTCCCCAGGAGCCCTTTTTGTTCACCGGCACGATTGCGGAAAATATTGCATATACACATCCCGATGCGAGTCGAGAAGAGATTCAGGAGTCTGCTAAAGCAGTTGGCGCTCACGATTTCATCTCGGCTCTTCCAGCCGGATACGGGTTTTTCGTGGCTGAGCGAGGCAAGGCGCTTTCGGCAGGACAGCGCCAGCTCATTGCTCTGGCACGTGCCCACTTGGCTAATCCCTCGATCCTCCTTCTAGACGAAGCCACTGCAAATCTTGATCTGGCGACGGAGGCCAGAGTGAATGCTGCTTTGGGAATTCTCTCTAGAGGGCGCACAACCATCATCGTTGCCCACAGATTGCCTACTGCCGCGCGAGCCGATCGTATTTTCGTAATTGAGGACGGTTCGGTGGTGGAGGCGGGGTCTCATACAAGCCTGCTCGAAGCCGAGGGTGTCTATGCCTCCATGTGGAGGTCGTTTGAGGACGTCTACGGCGTTGCCTGAAGCTCATCCGGTCACTCGTACTCTATTACGTCTGGCTGAGGTTGCAGTTCCATGACTTGCGATGGGTCTTCAAGCGGGACGTCCTGCTTGTAAAAGAGCTTGAAGCCGAGTGGAAATCTGTGATCTTGGGCTAAGCGCTGATAGGCTGCTACCTTGGCATGCCAGCTTCCGAATCCGTCCATGTTGAAGACTATTGCCAGGTCTGGGCGGGTGACTACTTCGGCTTTATTCGTAACCATCGATGTCTTGAACTGGTGTATGAGTAGGAGCTTCTGGGGAAGGTGGTTTGAAGTTACTAGCTCTTCGAGCCAGTTTGAAACCTGGTTGATATCGTTTGCTGTCGTGCTTCCTATGATTTGGCCGGGCACCTGTGTGGCGCTAACTTGCCACTCTGGATCGAGGGCAAGTGCTACATCTGGCTGAGACAGAAAAGGGGCCAGAGTCTTGGCATCTTTTAGGAAGTTTCCCCTGCCTGGTTGGATGTCGAGTATGAGCAGGCCATTGTGTTCTTGTACCACGTCGAGGTACTGCTGGATTGTCGAATTCGGTAGCCTTGCCGAATAGGTTCCGTTTGGTTGCGGAGATCCTTGTGCTATGTATGTAATTAGTTCATAGGCTGGCAGCACGGGAGTGCCTGTTACCTGGTAAGGCGCCGCTTGTGCTTTCAGTTTTGGCCACATTGCTTCTGGAGAGCTTTTGCCCAAGATGCCTAGCCCGCTTCCCCCTGGTGCGCCGTAAAAGGCCACGATCCTTTGGCCTGGGATTAAGGTGTGTCCTCCCCTCGGTTCTTCTGGGGCCGGTTCCGTGGTTGTGGTTGTTGATGTCGTTGTGGTTGATGTCGTGGTTGTTGTGGCATGAGGTTCTACGCCGGGGTGGTTCGATGGGAGTTTCGCAATAGTGGCGCTGCGGCTAGCTTGGCGGGCAATATGTGTTGTTATCTGGTAAGAGGAACTCGCCATTAGTAGTCCGAATGTCGCGATCAGCTCGGGCCATCTCTTTAAACTCGTGATACTGGGAAAATTCAAGATCGTTCTGCCATTGTTTGTGCGGTTCAATCTAACAGGTAATCTTTTGCACTTCATAGTTTGTCAGGTTTCCTTCGGGTTTCTATTGGAGTCCCACTAGATCTGAATGCTGTGATTGCGCATTCCGCATTTTCGACTAGATATTCGAACATATGTTCGATAAGTTAGTCATATGGGTATCACTGAAAAATCGATAGGTCGGATTTCGGGACTCGCCTCACCTAAATTTTTGGCTAGGGAGAGATATGTAGAGTTGGATGGCTTTTGGACAGAGATATTTCCACTGGGTAGAGTCCAATTAGGATCCGTTGTCTTGTTCGAAGGGGCATTGAACTCCGGAGTGACATCAGCAGTTTTTGAGTTCCTTTCTGCTGGCGGCATGCGAAGAAGATGGATCGCTCTTGTCGGTTTTGAGAATCTTGGCTTTCTTGCCGCTTTCGAAAGAGGGGTGGATCTTGGGAAAGTCGTATCTGTACCTGATCCAGGGAGGAGTCTAGGTCAGGTTGTTGCTGTTCTGATAGAGGCTTTTCCGGTTGTCGTAATTGCAAATCCCAGGTTTATATCTTTCTCGCAGGCGCGCAATCTGGTATCAAGAATCAGGATGAACAACTCGATCATGGTTGTTGTGCAGAGGGATCTTTACGGAGTTGCAGGTCAGATTCCCGCAGTAGGGGACAGCGACAATATTGCAGGACCTTTCGAGCATGGAAGATCAATCGGAAGTGGCATAGCGAATGGTGATGTTGGCATCGATTCAAGATGTGTGTCGGCCCAGGGGAAAGAGCGAGCGGCTCCATTAATTGTCCAGCGGGACCCCTTTCTTTTAAGGCCGGGGAAAGGTGCGTCAAACACGCGCGATAGGGGATTCTGGCCAGGCTCCTATGACTACTTGGTCAAGTCTTCAATGGCTGGTTTCTCCGGTGTGGATCAAGGCAGTGGCTTTATTAGAGAGTGCAGCCTGTCTCTTTCGGTGGGCAGCAAGCGTGATGGCGATCGAACAAAGAGCGTCACCATCCTGATCTGAGTTATTTAATAATGCCGAAAAAGACATCTCAACATAAGCTTCGTCAATCTAGATATTCGCTATTTGATCAGGTGGAACATCAAGTAGCTCCGAGAGTGCTTCTAGTTGAATTTTTCAACTGGCCTTTTATGTCTATTGAATCGAGGGATGCAGACCCTTTGGCCGTTGTCGTTGAAAATGGAGTAGTCATCAACGCATCGCCCCAGGCTTTGAAGTCTGGGATCAAGATGGGAGATAAGTTGAGAACGGCGGCATCTGCAGAACCCGGCTTGAGGGTTGTCTCTGCCGACATGGTTGATCAAGACGGCTTATTTGCCAAGATTGCTAGTGTATTGGAGCGGTTCTCTCCTTTGATTGAGATAGTTGATCTCGGGATCTGTGCGACCACCGCCAAAGGCCCTTCCAGATACTTTGGTGGCGAAGAAAGGCTTGCTTTAGGGGTTAAAGAAGCAATGGAGGATCAGATTGTAAAGGTCTTTCCCGGGGCCAGGGAGCTGCGGAGCCGAGCTGCTGATCCATTTGCCCCAGGTTCGATCTTCTCTTTTGGGATTTCCATTGCTGACGGAATTTTTACAGCTCAAATAGCTGCTAGAGAGTCGCTTATCGTACCACCAGGGGAGAGCGGATCATTTCTGGCTCCACTTTCGATCAAGGAACTACCTGACTATGAGATTGCCGACACGCTCTATCGCTTAGGAGTGCGATCTTTCGGCGAGTTTGTGGATCTGGATTTCAATCTGGTTCTGGAGAGATTTGGACCCAGAGGGGCGCTTTTGCATCGGATGGCTGCGGGACTCGACACATCTTCGCTGGAGCCAAGCGAAATAAAAGAAGAGCTTGTTCAAAAGATCGAACTGCCGGATCCTTTGGAGACCGCTTCTGCCGTCATCTTTGCGTGCAAGGCGAGGGTTGAAGAGATGCTAAGACGTCTTTTGGAAAGTGGACACCTATGCCAGGTCATGAGGGTTCGTCTTGTCAGTGAAAACGGGGAAGAGTCTGTCAGGGATTGGGGAGCGAGGGATGGATTCTCGGTCCAGCTCCTCTTGGAGCGAATAAGGTGGCAGCTTGAAGCATGGTCTACCAATTCCATACTGGCTCCATCAGCCGGTATTGAGATCGTCGAGCTAAGGCCGCAGAGAATAGTGTCGTCCCTCAGAGTTCAGCTGGGTCTTGATGGGAGCGAAAGGTCGTCCGTGGCCAAAGTTTCCCAAGCTCTTTCCAGGGTTGATGCAATTGTCGGCAAGAGGTCGTCTATTGCCAGGATAAAAGGATCCAGAACTCCAAAGGGAAGTGTTGAGATGGTGCCATGGCAACTCCATCTTTTCGATCTTGATGAGGAAAGAGAGCGTAAGTCAAGAGAGGCATCCCCTTGGCCGGGAAAGATGATGAGCCCATCGCCTGCTGTCTGCTTCGATCCTGAGATAGAGATCGTTCTTTCCACCATAGAGGGGGCTTTGGTTAGTGTTTCGGCCAATGCCGTTCTTCTTGGAGATCCCTGTTGGATAAGCATTCGGAATACGGGAAGAACGGCGAGAGTCTTAAAGTGGTCATCAGCATGGCCGATGATGGAGAGGTGGTGGGATCCAAAGGATTCGATCAAGGTGGTCAGGATTCAGATAGTTACAGATGTCCTGGGTGCGCTGTTGGTCAAAAGTTCGGGTGGCAAATGGTTCATTGAAGGTTCATACGACTGACACCTCATTCCATGCATTGGCAACTTCAAATAGCTGGAATAACCAGCAGAAATGCACTGACGAGGCCTTGTCTCAACCCTAATGCCGACTCTAGAATAAACCTGGACACAAAAAACCACTGCCTCAGCCTGGCAAGTGGCCGATTTTCGAGCCGACCGATTCGAAAGGCTGACTCTCTACGAGAGGAGAGTGGATGAAGCGAGGTTTACCTCTTGACAGCCTGCATTTTCACTGGAAGCCGCCGTCCTTTTCGCTGAAACAGCAAGATCACAGACGGTTCCAGACACACTTTTCCTTGCGAATCCAGCCATTGTTTGACATCGCCATGGAAAGCCAAAGCGTCATATTTCGGAGAGCGCAAGGAATCGCCAGATTTAACGTGGTGAGGCACTGATGGCCGCATCCTTGCGCAAGGCCCTCAGGCGCGTATTCGGCCTTGACATGGTCTTGCTTCATGCACCCTCTGTCTGGGATTTCCGCAATGAGGTGATCCTCCAAGGTCCGCTCGCGGACGTAATTCCCTCCACTGATGAATTCGAGATGTATCCGATTGGGCTAACCAGCATTGCAAGCTACCTGGAGGCAAACAACTACAACATCAGGATTGTGAATCTCGCACTGAGGATGCTCCGCAACCCGGAATTTGACGTGGCTGCCCACATTGCCGGCCTTGACTCAGGCCTTTTCGGGATCGATCTTCACTGGCTCCCGCACGCAAATGGAGCGCTTGGAATCGCGCAACTGGTCAAAGAGATCCACCCTGATGCAAAAGTGCTTATGGGGGGACTATCTGCCAGCTACTTTCACGAGGAGTTGATCAAGAGCCCCGCCGTCGACTTTGTCATTCGAGGGGACTCGGCGGAAGAGCCCTGTCGGCAACTTCTGCAGGCGTTGAGGGAGGGAACATCTCTTGAGACGGTTGAGAACCTTACATGGAAGACGCCATACGGAAGCGTGGTGGAGAATCCAACCAGCTTCATACCAGAAGATCTGGATTGGATCGACGTCCCTGCCTATGACTTCATGACCCATGCCGTGTTCAAATACATGTCGCTCGCCGACTTCCTTCCATATCTGGAGTGGCTGCGGTATCCGTCAACGATGCTTCTCAACTCTCGTGGATGCACTTACGATTGCGCAATATGTGGTGGGTCGCGTTCCGGATACTCATTGGTGACAGCGAGGCGTGCACCTGCAATGCGTTCCCCGGAAAAGCTCGTCTCTGATGCCAAGCGGATATCCACATTTTCGAGAGCCCCTATCTTCCTGGTCCATGATCCGCGAATAGGCGGGATTCCCCGCGCGAAGCAATTTTTCAGTCTTTTCAAGATGGCAGGAATTTCAAACGAGCTTGTTATCGAGATCTTCTATCCTGCGGACTCGGATTTCTTCACGATGGTCAGAGAGTCGGCCAGGTCTTGGAGTCTTCAGATAACGATCGAATCTCCGGATCCTGGCATCCGTAGGGTCAATGGAAAGTTTCCGGTTCCAAACGAGGTAGTCGAGAGGACTATCGAGGCTGCTCTTCATGGAGGGTGCGACAAGCTTGACTTGTTCTTTATGGTTGGCTTGTCAGGTCAGACTGCTGAGATCGCCCGATCTACTGTTGACTACTGCGGTCACTTGGTAGATCGATTCGGAGCTGATCCAAGGCTGCAGTTCTACGTGGCTCCGCTGGGCCCATTCCTAGATCCTGGGAGCCGGGCTTTTGAGCGCCCAGAGCTTGGTTACCACCACCGATTCACTACTTTGGATCAGCATCGCTGGGCTCTGCTTGGTCCGACTTGGAGAGAGATGCTCTCTTATGAGACCGATTGGATGAGCAGAGACGAGATCGTGTCAGTCACCTATGAGGTTGGCGCAGCATTAAATGATCTGAAGTACAAGTCAGGGCTGATCGATTCTAAGACGCACGATGTTGTTTCCGCACATTTTGACATTGCCCAGGCTACATTTCCCAAGCTCGATGCAATAGAGCATCTCGATGAGCCGGAAAGGAGCGAGGCGCTCCAGGAGCTGGCAGCACAGGTAAGTGCGGCAAATACCGCCACCCTGGTTGGTGAGGATGAGCTTAAGTGGAAGACCTCGACGGGGTTTCGAGTTAGCTGGGTTTTGGCTCGGCACATAGCGGTGGCCCTTCCTCACGAGCTTGGTCGTTCGTTTTCGAGGTTATTGGGGCATTATGACAGGTCGGTAGCTGATGTGAGGAGCCTGGAGCCTTTTTCGCCCCGGAATTCGCGCACGTGAATATTTCCATGAAGTTATCGAACATATGTTCGATAGTATGTGAGAGTGGAAGGTTATGCGGAGCTTCACTGTCATTCGAACTTCAGCTTTTTAGATGGAGCTAGCGATCCGGAAGAGCTTGTAAAGGCTGCCTCTCTGCTTGGACTCTCTGCACTTGCGATAACTGACCATAACGGGCTTTATGCGGTTCCTCGCTTTGCGGCTGCAGCGAGGCTGTGTAAGTTGCCGACCGTCTACGGAGCCGAGCTAACACTAGAGAGCAGCATTCCTAGGGATAAGATGATCGATCCCCCCGGCGATCATCTGGTTGTGCTGGCAAAAGGGCCTAAAGGTTACAGCTCTCTTTCAAAAGTGATTTCGGCTGGGCACATGGCCAACAGAGAGAAAGGAAGTTTTGAGCTTTCCTATGAGGGTCTTGCATCTGCCAACTCCGGGGATTGGATGATTCTCACCGGATGTCGCAAGGGGCCTATTTCCAGGGCTCTTTTTGAACATGGTCCGGCGACAGCAAGAAATCGGCTTGCATACCTTTGCGATCTATTCGGCAAGGACAAGGTATTTGTCGAGTGTTGGGACCATGCTGACCCTTTAGACGAGCCACGCAACATGGAGCTTGTCCAAATTGCCACCTCCCTGGGAGTGGAGCTGGTGGCAACCAACAATGTTCACTATGCCTCAAGGGACTCTGCGCGGCTCCATCAGATTCTTATGGCCATAAGGTCAAATAAATCTATCGACGCGATAGAAGGCTGGCTTCCTTCGTACCCGATGGCAAACCTTCGCTCCGCCAAGGAGCAGCTTAGGCGTTTTAGTAGGTTTCCCACCCTTGTCCAGAATGCCCATGATCTCGGCATCGAGTGTGCTTTCGATCTTGAGCTGATAGCTCCCAAGCTTCCCGATTTCTTGGTCCCACAGGGTCACGATGAGATGAGTTTTTTAAGAGAGCTCACATACAGCATGGCTCCAGCGAGATACGGTCCGAGGGATAACCCCCGGGTGCATGGCGCTTACGACCAGCTGGACTACGAACTAAATATCATATCCCAGCTTGGATTTGCAGGTTATTTTCTTATTGTTTGGGATATCGTTGAGTTCTGCAAGGCAAATGACATCTTTTGCCAAGGTAGAGGGTCTGCAGCAAACTCTGCTGTCTGCTATGCCATTGGGATAACAAATGTAGATCCGGTTTCTCTAAAGCTTTTGTTTGAACGGTTTCTTTCACCTCACAGAGATGGACCGCCCGACATTGATGTGGACATTGAAAGTGACCGGCGTGAAGAGGTCATTCAGTACATATACAGACGCCACTCCCGCTCCAGAGCTAGCCAGGTTGGTACCGTTATCACCTATAGATCCAAGTCTGCTATTCGTGATGTTGCCAAGGCATTTGGACATTCCCAGGGTGCAGTGAACGCCTGGGCATCCCAGGTCGAGAGGCATTCAGGACTTGCCAGAAGTCTCGAGCTCAAAGACGCAAATGGAAACATGGTTGTTACCGCGCCTCAAGGGGTGTTGGGGATTTCCCTCCAACTAGAGAACAATCCCCGGCATACCGGCATACATGTTGGGGGGATGGTCATATGCGACAGGGAGATATCTGAGGTATGCCCGATCGAGTGGGCAAGGATGGAAAACAGGACTGTTTTGCAGTGGGACAAGGACGACTGCGCTCAGGTCGGTCTGGTCAAATTCGACCTTTTAGGTCTCGGAATGCTTTCGGCTCTTCACGAAATGGTTGATTTGGTTAGAGAGTTCTATGGTCGTGAAGTCGATCTAGCCCTTATACCTCAAGAGGATTGCATATACGAGATGCTTTCCAAGGCGGATACTGTTGGGGTTTTCCAGGTTGAAAGTAGGGCTCAGATGGCTACTTTACCCAGGCTGAAGCCTCGCTCCTTCTATGACCTTGTGGTGGAAGTCGCCCTCATACGCCCAGGACCAATCCAGGGGGGATCAGTCCACCCGTATATCAGGAGGAGGAACGGCATTGAAGAGGTGACATACCTTCACCCGCTCTTGAAGAACTCGCTGTCTAAGACTTTAGGAGTTCCTTTATTTCAGGAACAGCTGATGCAGATGGCAATCGATGTAGCTGGATTTACCCCAGGCGAGGCCGATCAGCTTCGAAGCGCCATGGGATCCAAACGCTCCAGTGAAAGGATGAACAGTCTTAAGAAGAGGCTTTTTGAAGGAATGTTCCAAAGGGGAATATCAGAGCCAGTTGCTGAGCAGATATTCAGCAAGCTTTCCGCTTTTGCCTCCTTCGGATTTCCAGAGAGCCACTCTGCCGCTTTCGCATATCTTGTATATTCGAGTGCCTGGTTCAAGTACCATTATCCCGCTGCTTTTTGCGCTGGACTTATCAGGGCTCAGCCTATGGGGTTCTGGTCTCCTCAAACGTTGGCCGCGGATGCCAAAAGGCATGGCGTCAAGGTGCTCGCCCCGCATGTGAATCACTCAAACCACAGAGCTGACTTAGAGAGGATGGCAGACGGGGAAGTTGCGCTGCGGATTGGAGTTTCTTCAGTACGCGGCATCGGTGTGATTTTGTCGGAAAAGATAGCGAATAACGGCCCGTACAGATCTATAGAGCATCTGGCCAGATCCGTTCCGGTTAATGCCGTTCAGCTGGAAGCTCTAGCTACTGCCGGTGCACTGGACGGCCTTTTCGCTGATGATCTTTCTTCTGTTCCTGTTAATACCAGGAGCGCACTCTGGGCGGCGGGTCCTAGTTCTCGTTATGCAGAAGGGATACTTCCCTCGATGGCTGTCGGTGCTAAAGCTCCACCACTGAGCCCTGTAAGCGATCATGAAAGGGTTTATCTGCAGCTGTGGTCCTTCGGAATCTCCCAGGCGGGGCACCCTCTCGAATTCGAAAGGAGCAAGCTTGCAGCCAAGGGGGTTGTGCTGGCCAAAGATCTGGCCAGTTGCGCAAATGGTGTCCGCGTCAAGGTAGCTGGCGTGGTAACTCATAGGCAGCGCCCTTCTACGGCAAAGGGGACGACATTTATAAATCTTGAGGATGAAACCGGACTGATCAACATCATTTGTTCAAAAGGACTTTGGACAAGATACAGGTCGATCGCCAAGCTCTCCCCAGCTCTCATCGTCAGCGGGAGAGTGGAAACCGTGAGCGGGGTTATCAATATCGTGGCAGAGAGGATTGAAAAGCTTCCGGTTCGGATCCGATCTGCTTCGAGGGACTTTCATTGAGGTGAATGGCCATGCAGACTATTGGAACCAATTGAGCTTTTCTGGAAGCTGAATCACGGGAAACATTCATTCAAGCACCTCGGGTGCCGGGCATCAAATCAGCCAGGCGCAGTTGTGCAGCAACTCTGCCAGAGGGCTAG
>JAJZBG010000079.1 GCA_021799035.1 Actinomycetes bacterium
TGCCCAGATCCTGGGTACAGTCTCTCGCGGATGCTCACGGTATTACCCTAGCTCCTGGGTGTGACACAGATAATGCGATACACCTTGTAACGGCTACGCCGTTAGCATCATCCTTCCACGCCCTCACGGACGGGGTTTGCCGCGCAGAGCGATCAAGTAGCTCGAGTAGACGGGCTCTGAGGTTTCTCCGTCGTTCGGATCAATCCAGCGGCGCCACTGCTGCTTTTTCATCCAGAAGGGACCGGTTCTATGTGGATCGGGAGAACAAATACAAATATTAAATCCGACTGAGCACGTTGACGTCCCAGTCACTTCAGAATCCTCTAGCGTGTTAGCTCAGAGAACTACCGTGGCTGATCCAGGTCCTGACCTGAATGATGTCGCATAAGGAGATCCTTGATGAGTTCGCTTACGAATTTGGATTCACGCCTTTATTTGGATGTTAACAGATTTGCGCGACACACGTCTTTTGCTCACCTTTTCATGAAGGAGTATGCCCTCTATGGGGGAGTGGCAATTCTAGGTGTTGTGGGTCTGATCGCCTATTTCCGGGCAAGAAAGTCGAGTGACCCCAAGAAGACAGTAGATAGGGTTTTATGGACAGCTGCAGGCACTCTCATTGCGCTGGGACTGAACCAACCTCTGTCTCATATGGTCGGCCGGGTGCGACCCTACTATGTTTTGAAAGGCGTGGAGGTATTGGTCCCCAAGGCCAACGATTTTACCTTTCCTTCTGATCACGCCACGGTTGCCGGTGCGATGATAGTGGGACTTTTGATGGCAGATACGCTGACCGGCTACATTGCACTTATTTTGGGGCTCTTTCTCGCCTTCGCCAGGGTCTACGTTGGGGCTCACTATCCGGGAGACGTCATAGGCGGCCTGATATTCGGAGCGATAGTCTCCGTTGCACTAAGACCGGCAGGACTTGCGATAATCGGCCGCATAACCGAGTTCATCAGTAAGTCGAAACTCAGGTTCCTTATCTATCACCGAAGTGGGTCTCCGGCTCCAGGGCTCGTCAAGTAGGCGCTTGGCCATCAGGCGATCAGCCGACCGCGATCTTCCATGTGACGATCTTGTCTCGATCGACCAGCTCCCTTATCCAGATGAGGGCTTCTTCGACGATCTCGGTCTGGTCGAAGAATTCTATGACGATGGGGAGATGGATGTTGAGGCGTGCCAGATCTGCATGATGCACCACACCATGGCTACCGAAGCCAGATATCCCTCTGAACTGCGTGACCCCCTTGACTCTGTGCTCTTTGTGCAGTCGCTCGAAGATCTCATCCGCGAGCGAGCGATGGTGCTTTCGCTCGCCTTCAAGAGCATAGATTCTCACCATTGTCATCTCTGGCATCTTGGCCTCCCGCCGCTGAGCCTCGCTTAAAACAAGTATGACCGCAAGAAGCGCCGTAACCAACGAGATAATTGGTTATCTACGAATTGAAGGAAAGGTCAGGTGAACTTTTCGAGAGATGGGTGTCCCGCAGCCGGCTCAGACTGGCGCTTGAATTTTGACCTGAAAGTCAGAAGATCGTCACCCGGTTCGAACGGCCACATTGGGAAGCGGAGCAACCTACGAAATTCAGTCCCAACAGTCCCCATCAGCTGGGCACCCAAGACCGTTTTGAAAAAGATCTCGAGGCCTGGCGTCTCGAATGAAGTTGAATCACCTGAGCCGGACAGCATGGTGACCGCCATGTGTCGCTGTCCTTGCTGCAGGTTTCAGCGCAGCAAAGCACGGATTGTGCGGTGATGTTGCTGTTTCAGCCGACCGCGATCTTCCATGTGACGATCTTGTCTGGATCGACCAGCTCCCTTATCCAGATGAGGGCTTCTTCGACGATCTCGGTCTGGTCGAAGAATTCAATGACGATGGGGAGATGGATGTTGAGGCGCGCCAGGTCTGCATGATGCACCACACCATGGCTACCAAAGCCAGATATACCTCTGAACTGCGTGATCCCCTTGACTCTATGCTCCTTGTGCAGTCGCTCGAAGATCTCATCCGCGAGTGAGCGATGGCGCTTTCGCTCACCTTCAAGAGCATAGATTCTCACCATTGTCATCTCTGGCATCTTGGCCTCCTATCGCTGGCCAAGCCATACTCCGAGTATGACGGCAAGAAGGGCCAAGACGACCGAGGCTAACAGATATGAAGCGGCCTTGAAGAGATGGCCGTCTTGAAAGAGAGTGTACGCCTCGATGGAGAACGTGGAAAACGTCGTGTAGGCGCCCAGCCCACCAGTGAGTATCCCAGTTCTAACGGCACCGGATATATCGAGCTTCTCTAGCGTGAGTGTGAAGAGAAGACCCATGAGGAACGAGCCAATCACATTTATAGACAGTGTTGCAAATGGGAAGGACGTGCCAAGAATGCTCTGTACGGCCAGGGTCTGGCCGTAGCGGGCCCATGCGCCGAGAATTCCAAACAGTGCGATATAAAACAGCGTCAGTGTTCCAACTCCTTGCGAAATGCCTTCTAGATACTAGTTGGGAGCAGCACGCATCCTTACGGCTCTTCAGAGAAAGTGAACAAAAAGTATGGCACCCACTACAAGCGAGTAGATGGCGAATGGATAGAGATTCTTGGTGCGGAAGTACTTCACCAGGAATGCAACAGAGATGTATGCAGCTAAAAATGCTGCGATACTGCCGATTAGGATTTGGAGCCGAACGCCAGCGGCGTCGTGGCCAAAAAGGCTGGGCAGCTTATAGAGGCCTGCAGCGAGGATTATTGGAGTAGCGAGAAGAAAGGAGAATCTCGCCGAATCCTCGTGGTCCATGCCTCTAACGAGTCCGGCAACCATCGTGATGCCGGAGCGTGATATCCCAGCTAAGAGAGCGAAGACCTGCGCAACCCCAACCACGCCCGCCTCTTTGAACTCAAGAGTGTCTAGCTGGCGATGACCTTTTTTCAGAAGTCTGACCGTGCTCCTTGAATGAATCCGCCTGGGGGCGCTTTCTACTGCTTTGCGCTTTCTTTCCCCCATGACCAGCACCACTCCGTTGATCACAAGGAAGAATGACGCCCACAAGGGTTTGGCAAAAACGGTCCTGAAGAGATGCTCGAACAGCAGGCCCATGATGCCAGCCGGAATGGTTGCCACAATGAGCAACCATCCAAGCCTCTGGTCTGGAGTTTCAATTTTTCTGGTGTAGAAGGTCTCGACGACGCCTTTGATGATCTTGACCCACTCTTTCCGGTAGTAGACGAACAGAGCCGCCGCTGTAGCCACGTGAAGGCCAACCAAAAATGTGAGAAAAAAAGATTTGCTCTCGCCTTGTGCCTTCACGATTTGAGTCCATCCCAGGAGCTGAGGAAGGATTACAGAGTGGCCGAGGCTGGAGATGGGGAAGAGTTCAGTGATTCCTTGCAGAAGCCCCATCACTATTGCTTGGAAAATTGTCATCAGGTGGACGTCGGCATACACCGGATCTGCTCCTAAGGCTAGGTTGTAATATTGAGGTTTCGATGGCTACCCGCAACTTCGGAAGTATAGCGGGGCGTGCCAGGTGCCGTTAAAATTGAGATCGTTTAGAACGTTGGCTGACTGATTGTCTTTTTGTTAGGATCTCCTACACTGTCGCTAAGGACATTTGGAGAGGTGCCAGAGTGGTCGAATGGGTCTCACTGCTAATGAGTTGACCTGGGAAACCGGGTCCGAGGGTTCAAATCCCTCCCTCTCCGCCAATTGATTCACTGAAATAACAGAAATGCGTGCTTATATGACCTCAAGGTTGGGTTCTCCGCCAGAGGAGCTGATTCAGGCCTCTTTAGCCCCGTGATTTTTCTCTAGAGTAGTGCGGATTGGATTACGCGGGGGCGTTTCCAGGCTTTTATTGCAGGAGTGCGCTCGCCATCGTAAAGACTCCCAGGGAAGCCATTATCAGAATGCTGATCAGTTGAACTGCTTTGATCGGCACTTTTGACAGCACCTGGGCGCCTAGAAAAATTCCCATGCCGCTGCTTGCCAGCAGCCCCAGAAAGGCTCCAACCCCAACTAATAAAGGATCTCCTGTCTTTGCCGCAAGATTCGCAGTGGCTATTTGAGTGAGGTCTCCAAACTCGCCAACAAATGTTATGGCAAATGCTAAGAAGGTCTGAGGGATCAAGCCTTCCCTGGACTGCCTCTTTGCCAGAGCCTCCTCTTTTTCGGCTGTGTGCCTAGTGACATCCCTGAAAATCAAAGCAGCACCTATCAGGAAAACCACACCAATTGCCAGGTCTAGAGGCCTCTTTGGAACTTTTGATACCATGCCTCCCACGCTAACCGAGATGATCACTTGAACAAGGAATGCGAGAGAGGCGCCGATGAAGACTCTGATCGGAGAAAGCTTTGATCCCAAAATGACCGAGGAGATCATCGTCTTGTCAGGTAGCTCTGCCAGGAAAATGATAGCAAATGTCGAGGGAATCAGATAGTAATGCAATTCAGCCGAGGAATCTCGTTACCATGGCTTAGAGAATAACCCTTCCGCTATGAGAGTGCGATCGTGGGAGGCCTGCAAATTGAGGGGATGTGGTGCCTGTTTCGCCCGAATGCGGCGGAGTGGTCAAGATCACCATCCCGATATTGACCGGAGCCCAGTAATGAGTTACTTTCATTTTGATACTTACTGTCACTACAAGCGTTGCTGATCAGTTCGAATTGGCATACAAGGGGGGCGCAGTGGCTGGAGTCAGAGTATTAACCGGTACACGAAAAGGCGCTTTCATCCTCAGCTCCGATGAGCGGCGACAGAAGTGGACGATTGGCGGTCCGTACTTTCCCGGCTGGGAGGTCTATCATGTCAAAGCGTCTCCGCTGAACCCGGACCGCATCTATGCATCGCAATCGAACAGTTGGTTTGGGCAGCATGTTCAGCGCTCCGACGATGGAGGAAGCACATGGATGCCAGTGGGCAACCAGTTTGCATACGACGGCATCCCAGGCAACCACCAGTTCTACGACGGCACTCTGCGGCCTTGGGAGTTCAAACGGGTGTGGCATTTTGAGCCTTCGGCTTCCGATCCAGAAGAAGTCTATGCAGGCGTCGAGGATGCAGCCCTTTTTGTATCGAAAGACGGTGGTTCCACGTGGAACGAGCTGTCAGGCCTGCGTGAGAGCGGCACGGGTCCATCCTGGGCTCCGGGAGCTGGAGGGCTGTGTCTGCACACCATTGTCTTGGACCCTAAGGCAAATGGCCGTATTTTTGTGGCGATTTCAGCTGCGGGCGTCTTTCGATCAGACGATCATGGCGTGACATGGCGAGCGTCAAACAGGGGGTTGGTTTCGAACTACATCCCAGATCCCGAGGCGGAGGTGGGCCATTGTGTGCACAAGATTGCAATGCACAAGGAGAGACCAGAGGTTCTTTACATGCAGAAGCACTGGGATGTGATGAGAAGTGACGACGGTGGCGACAGCTGGTACGAGATCAGCGGCAATCTTCCCGCCGACTTTGGATTTGCCATCGAAGTTCATGCTCACGAGCCGGACACGATATATGTGATACCGATCAAGAGCGATTCTGAGCACTTTGTGGATGGAAGTCTTCGCGTGTACCGGAGCCGGAGTGGGGGATGGGAGTGGGAGTCCCTCGAGAATGGGCTTCCTCAACAAAACTGCTATGTCAACGTCCTTCGTGATGCGATGGCTGTGGATTCGCTCGAAAGCTGTGGCGTCTACTTTGGAACTTCCGGTGGGCAAGTGTATGTTTCTTCTGATTCTGGCGATAGCTGGCGGGCCATCGTCAGTGATCTTCCACCGGTCATGTCCATAGAGGTCCAAACCCTGCCATGATACGAGTTAGGCTTCCTGATCACCTTTGTGCCCTGGCCGGTTCCGAGAGAGAGGTGGAACTTGATGTCGCTGGAAAAGCGACGCAAAGGTCAGTCCTGGATGCACTAGAGCTCAGGTTTCCTGCGCTTAAGGGAGCTCTTCGAGATCCTGTCACATCTCAGAGAAGGCCATTTGTTCGCTTCTTTGCCTGCGGCGAGGATCTATCGCATCAATCGCACGAACTTGCTTTGCCGAGCGCGGTTGTAAACGGGGATGAGCCGTTTCTTGTCATCGCAGCCTTAGCGGGCGGCTGATTAGTGCCTTTGCCTGTCCAAGTCCTGCGGCAAGATCTTTCCCTTGACCTCCTCCCCTCCCTCACAGATGGGGATTCCCGACAACCAGTGGCTCATGCCACTCGGGTGGTTCGCGCTTCATCGGGCCCGCAATCGGGTGTCCCTCCAC
>JAJZBG010000080.1 GCA_021799035.1 Actinomycetes bacterium
AGGCATCGAATCCTCGAACGTTGGCTCACCGACGTTCTCGGATTTGACTGGGCAACGGCTGACGAAGAAGCTGACGTCCTCTCCACCGTATTCCCCGAAGCTGTCGTGGACCGCATCTATTCATCGATGGGATCACCTTCGACATGCCCGCATGGAAATGTAATCCCTGGAAGCAACGCCCCCTATGGTAGACTCATCCCGCTCGCGGATTTGGAGCCAGACACACCAGCCAGAGTCCGTCGCATCTCAGAGGTAGCCGAACACGAAGCTCGCTCTCTGCTTCTAATGCTTGCAGAGCATGCCGTCTCCGAAGGAAGCCAGATAAGCGTTGTTCAGACCAAGCTAGGGCCTGGTGACATTGCTATCCGAATTGATGGAGAATGTGTCGCACTCGCCGTAACGGCTGCCCAGCTGATCTGGGTTGAGATGACCGAGACCGACACAGGTTCAGCAGATTTAAGCCTCTCTTTATCCTGATGCTCCACTTATCCGGTGGTGAAACCCCAGCCCTTGTTCATTTGCCCCTTGAGACTGTACGCTTTGTATAAGAGTCTCTATAAAGGAGGTTCTTGAACATGCTTTGACGTCATGGGTGCCAGAATGGCAGGCAAAGCCACTCTCCGAATCGGCACTGCAGCGACGTCTAACGTAGAAGAGGAGCCTTGGCCTCCCTGTATTGATTTAGGGGCGCTGCAGGAAACCGGCAGAGGGATTTACAGGTTCCCCACCGGGAAGGTTCGAAAGTGCTCCGCAACTGAGCGGAGGTGAGGCATACGAAAAGAATCCCATTAATTATTGGGCTACTGCTGGCTTCAAGCGCCACTGCGGCATGTGGATCGAGCAGCCCAGATACGGCTCCGACAACAACGGCACCAACTACTACCCAGCCATCAACGACTTCGCCAACCACAACGACCACCAGAGTTGGGGCAACATCAACTGTCCAAGTCTGGTTCCTCGATGGCGAGCACGCCCGCACAGGCGAAGAGCCGCTCTTTCGCGCAGTTCAGCGAACGGTGACTCCTCCCGCAGTTGCTGCAGGTGCGATGAATGCTCTCTTTGCAGGACCCACCGCTGCAGAAAAAGCAGAAGGTCTTCAGTTGATCCTCTCAGGGGCCACCGGATATTCGCAGCTTCATATCGAAAACAGCGTCGCCTACGTCCGGCTAGAGGGTGGATGTTCCAGCGGAGGATCGACGATGACCATTGCGGGCGAAATCATGCCCACACTAAAGCAGTTCGCATCAGTCGATTATGTGAAGATCTATGCACCCGACGGCACTACGGAGACCCCGACAGGTTTGAGCGATTCCATTCCGTTCTGCCTGGAGCCATGATTCACAAGCAAGGGAGCACGCAGACAGGTCGCCGTTGACCGACAGCGCCGGCAAGGACAGGCGGACACTCGCGTTGCGGCTCCCTGAGCGGAGCGAGCCAAACTCTGGAGCTATTCAGCCAACTCCTCCGGAACCTGGCTCAGAGTTCTCATAATCGCCTCGGCAAGCCGCCTCGCAGAGCGGATATCCAGCTCCACGGCAACGCGGGCCGAAGGTCCCATTTTCGGCTGCAAAAAGTCGATGTTAAGGCTGTGTTCGCGGGCAAGATGAACCGGGTGATCGAAGTAGACGCTCGCTTCGTTCAGGTTGAACCAGCCAATGGCTCCCTTGCCACTCCCAACGACATCTACGTGCTCAGTCACGTACGTGCACATGAACCGCTCCTAGCTTGAAAGATGCTTTGCGTAGAATGCCCAGATCTTCTGCCAGCCTTCATTAGCTGCCTCGGGCCGGTAGCTGGGCCTGTCGACGGCAAAGAAGCCATGCCCGGCACCGTCGAAAATATGAAAGTCGTGCTCTTTGGAGTGCTTGTCGAGCTCTGAATCGAGTCGAGCCACCTCGTCAGGAGTCGGGAACTTGTCTTCAGCTCCGAAAAGCCCAAGGATCGGGCATGAGGAATTTGGGGTTAGATGGAGCAAGGATCTCACAGAGCTTGGCATCTCAGGTGGCGGATCTGAAACGATAAACGCTCCATAACAGACAACTGCAGCATCCAGATCTTTAATGCTGCAAGCAGACAGAAAGGCTTGTCGACCGCCAGAGCAGTAGCCTATGACACCAACCTTGGAATTGGAGGCAGGTTGCGAGCGGAGAAAAGCAGCCGCACCTTCTACATCTCCCACAAGTCGGTTGTCCGGCACACCTCCCCTCGCACGAGCTGTAGCAGCGGCATCGTCTGGCGCCGCACCGGGAGCTTCCCTGCTGTAAAGATTTGGGCAGAGGGCTTGGTAGCCGTGATACGCAAACCTCCTAGTTATCTCCTTGGTTGCTTCGTCATATCCTGGCATATGGTGGATTACCACCACTGAGCCGTACGGTCCAGACCCTGCAGGGCGGGCAAAGTATGCTTCGATACTGTCCCCACCGAAACCCTTTATCTCTATAGTTTCGGCAAGCAACTGGTCGCTCATAGCTACACTCCCCTAACTCAACTAGATTAAACGATCATGTCGATATGACGTCTGATGCGGCCTATTTGTCGGCAATTCGGCATCCCAATGAGTCTCTACAGGTCACGCAGTCTCCAACAAAGCGGGCGCCAGACATCGAATCCGGCTTTCGGCAAAGACTATATTATGCATCTCTTGCACTCAAGGCAGGCTCACCCGGCGTTGACGATATGGCAGACGATGACCGGCATCCAGGCCAATCGAACTCATAGGAACCGGTTGTGGAATCGATAGCGATACTGAAATCTCGCGCGATGTCCACTAGAAAAGATGAACGATGTCTCTTACGACCAAGAAAACAACCAGAGCAATCACAAGAAGGTAGACAACAGTCATCTGCCACCGATACCGGTGCTCGGCAAGCCAGAAGCGCCTTATGCCTTTCACGTCAAAGAAGATGGCGACAGCGCCCAGTGGAATCCCCACAACAGGGCCCACTCCCACAGTTGCACCCAGGCCAAAGAGCGGAATGACGAATGGAAGTATCACATAGCTGAGAGTGCACCGCAATGCAGACAGCAGAATGGCGAAGCTGAAAAGCCTCTCGGCATTTCTTTCCTGAACAGGGCATGCCTTTGCCTCGGGTATGCGCAAGACGCGCCGCATAATCGTGGACATGCGGCTTTCGATGCCACCGCCCTTCTGAGTCAACCCTTCACCTAGCGCATAGTTCACTCCAGCCAGTCTAGACGAGCCGGCGTGATTACTCAGGTCATCCATGGCCGGTGCCTCAGCTCTGACTAAGGTTTGAGAGCCCACCCGACTAGCAGCCGGGCACAAAAGCCCATTGATCGCTCTTCCCGCAGGTAGGATGTCCTGAAGAGCGTATACTTCGAGTGAAGCCTTTGGTAAACCGGCATCGATTTTGCGACTGATCCGCTGTACAAACCTCTCAGTCAGTGCATTTGCAACGCCCCGGTCTGGACTTTATGTTTGCTGGTAACCAAGGCTAGGCTCAGAACACAGAAATCTTCATGGCTGGTTTGTCTGCCAATCTCATAGCGTCAGGAAAGAGATGAACACAGAGCTTTTTGAACAAATACAGGACCTCAAGAAGAAGCGAAACGCCATAATTCTGGCGCATTCATACCAGAGGGATGAGGTCCAGGACGTAGCAGATTTTGTTGGCGACTCGTTGGGGCTCTCTAGAGAAGCTGCAAAAACCGACGCGGAGGTGATTGTCTTTGCTGGTGTTCATTTCATGGCTGAGACTGCAGCGATACTGAACCCTGAAAAAACTGTCCTGATACCTGATCTTGAGGCTGGCTGCTCGCTTGCCGACACAATTTCGGCCCCTGATGTCCAGGCATGGAAGGACCAGAACCCTGATGGCATTGTGGTGGCATACGTGAACACCACCGCAGACGTGAAGGCACTTGCAGATGTCTGTGTTACCAGCGCCAATGCTGTGTCGGTCGTGGCAGGCCTAGATCAAGACCGGCCTATCTTCTTCGTCCCAGATATGTTCCTGGGAGCACACGTGGAGAGGGAAACGGGACGAAAGATGAACCTCTGGCTCGGCGAATGCCATGTGCACGCCGGAATAGGGGAAAAAGAGATCAACTCAAGACTTTCCGAACATGCCAATGCAGAGTTCCTCATCCACCCTGAGTGCAGCTGCGGCAGTGCCTGCCTTTACCTCAAACCAGATGCCAAGATCATGTCAACGGAGGGAATGGTCAGGTATTCGCAGACCGCGGATGCTGACGAATTCGTTGTGGCGACCGAAGTTGGAATCTTGCATCGCCTTGAGAGATTCTCTCCTGGAAAGCGATTCTTCCCAGTTAAAGAGTCTGCAGTATGCGAATACATGAAGATGATCACTCTTGAGAAGATCCTCGACGCGCTCGTAAATGACCAGTTCAAGATCGAAGTTCAACCGGAGATCGCGGAGAAGGCTAGGCGAGCGCTGGAATCAATGATCGCAGTCGGATAAGAGGGACTTGGGGCGATGGAAGAAAGCAGCACAGACATTCTTGTCATCGGTTCAGGAGCGGCAGGGTCGTACGCCGCCATGCATGCTGCGAGCCTGGGCGCCAGAGTTTCGCTCGTGACAAAGACCAAACTTCTCAGCGGGTCAACGCGTTGGGCCCAGGGTGGCGTTGCCTTCCCCTCTGATCCGAATGATATACCAAGCCATTTGATGGACACCATCAAGGCGGGACGTGGCTTGGTGGATGAACACGTGTCTCAGACGATCCTGAACGATGCGCTGGAACAGCTGAACCATCTGATGGAGATGGGAGTACATTTCGATGCCCTTCCCGCACTTGAGGGAGGGCACTCAAAACCCAGAGTTCTTCACATAAATGGCGATGAGAGCGGGCTTCACCTGCTCACTTTTCTTCACAGCCAACTACCAGCAAAAGTATCGAGCTTGGAAAACCACTTTGCCTCTCAGCTAATATCCGATGGCAAGGCAGTTGGTGGCGCAGTCTTCTGGAAAGATGGCGATCCAACCAGGCCGGTGACAATTCGGGCAAGAGCGACAATCATTGCAACTGGAGGAATAGGCCAGGTTTACTCATTCACCACGAACCCAGAAGAATCAACTGGAGACGGCATAGCTCTTGCATATCGGAGCGGAGCCACGGTGAGAGATATCGAGCTTGTTCAATTTCACCCAACCGTGCTGTCGAACGGAGGCCTGATCTCCGAGGCGTGTCGGGGAGAAGGTGCTGTTTTGCTCAATAAGCGCGGTGAGCGCTTTATGAAGAAGTATGATCCTGCCGGCGAACTCGCTCCCAGAGACGTGGTCTCCCGCTCCATTTACCGCGAGACGCTTGACACGGGAGGGGTTTTCCTCGATCTCAGGCCTATAAGAGATTTGGAGCACAGCTTCCCCACCGTTTACAGCTCAATAGTGAGCCTCGGACTTGATCCTATTTCAGAGCCGGTTCCAATTCAGCCTGCCGCCCATTTCCTAATGGGTGGCATATCGACTGATGAGTATGGGGCAACGTCTTTGGCAAACCTTTATGTCGCAGGCGAAGCTGCGAGCACGGGATTCCACGGTGCAAACAGGCTTGCCTCCAACAGCCTTCTCGAAGGTCTTGTCATGGGCTCACGAGCTGCGGGCAAGGCTGCATCCTCTATTCCGGTGGCAGCAGGCGACTGTGAACGCTACGACACTCCGGGATGCGCAGCAAGTTATCAAACACCAATCAGAGAGCTCATGTCACGATATGCGTCGGTCGCCCGAGATGAGGACGGGCTTTCCACCGGATTCAGCGAGATTTCAACGATCCCGTTCGCACAAGCTTGCACTTCGACCGAAGCCGAAACCGCAAACCTGAGGCTCATTTCCCTGATGATTCTAAAGGGGGCGCTAGAGAGAAGGGAAAGTCGAGGTTCGCACTACCGCTCCGACTACCCAGAAACTAACCGCGAAGCCGCACACATACAACAGCAGATTAAGCTAGAGGACTCGGTCACCGGCTGACCCCGAAAAGATGATCCGCCCAACAAGGTGTTGACCCTCGCTAGAGATCGAGAGCGTCTCTGTAATCCCTAAGCAATCCTGAGCGTTGGTGTGCCGTGCGCCTGCGGACCCCAGTCTCCATATGGATAGACTGGGGAGGCGTAGACACCTCGGTGGAAACCGCGGCCCAGCGGCTCGCC
>JAJZBG010000081.1 GCA_021799035.1 Actinomycetes bacterium
TTGAAGCAGCACAAGGAGTTCATTTCGGCTGCCAGCCATGAGTTGCGCACACCATTGGTGGCTTTGAGAGCTGAGCTCGAAGTAGCACAGCTTCCGAACCGCTCTGTCGAGGAGCTTCAAGGCTCTTTAGCAGTCTTTTCGCTGCGGCTGGAGCATCTCAGCCGGCTTGCCGAGGATCTCTTATTGCTGGCTCGCGGTGAGGAGCAGGCGCTCGGACTCGAGCTCTCGCTTCAACCCCTGGAGCCGCTCGTAGCCCAGTCTCTGCAAGTCCTGCGGAGTCGCGCTCAAAGTTCGGGCATACCCCTTGTGCTCGACGGAGATTCATCGGTGGAGTGCGTAGTCGATGGTTTTCGTTTTCGCCAAGTCCTGGAGAACCTGGTGGAGAATGCAATTGAGCACGCCGTGGGAACCTCGTTCATAGAGGTATCCCTCACATATCTTGATGGCTGCGCGGTGGTAGAGGTTAGGGACAGTGGTCCAGGATTCTCCCTCGATTTTCTGCCCAAGGCTTTTGAGCGTTTCAGCCGTGGAAAGGCTTCCCGCTCCCGAAGCGGCGGAGGTGCTGGGCTGGGACTCCCGATAGTCAGGATGCTAGTTCAGGCACAAGGCGGGATGGTGGAGGCGGATAATCATCCCGATGGCGGCGCGCTTGTGAGACTCCGGTTTCCTGCTGCAATCCGCCGATATGGACAAGAGAGTCCATCTCCGCGAAACCAAGAAAATGAGTTTGCTGCAAGTGCAGGATTTGAAGATTTTGAAAGGGAGATGTGGCTGATTTGAGAGTATTGGCGCTGGTAAAACAGGTTCCAAAACTGGAGCAAATGACTCTGAACGGAGAAGGGCTCATCCGGCGGGAAGGCTTGCCTTTGGAAATGAGCGCCTATTGCAGGCGTGCAGTAGCCAAGGCTGTTGAGCTGGCACGCGAGCATGGAGGCCGTTGTACGGTGGCCTCACTCGGCGCTTCGAGCGCGGAGGAAGTTCTCAGAGAGTCTCTCGCCTGGGG
Source organism: Actinomycetes bacterium (assembly GCA_021799035.1). Taxonomy (GTDB): domain Bacteria; phylum Actinomycetota; class Acidimicrobiia; order Acidimicrobiales; family Acidimicrobiaceae; genus SCQM01. The sequence goes on from JAJZBG010000081.1 coordinate 1,004, forward strand.
GGCGGATGACGCGGTGTTGATGTCCGAATCTGATTTCGCTGGATCCGATTCCCTGGTGACAGCCAAATCGCTTGCAGCACTGGTAGAAGTTGAAGGTCCTTTTGATCTGATTCTCACTGGCCTTTCATCTTTCGATTCCGGGACCGGCCAGGTTGGGCCTCAGCTTGCAGAGTTGTTAGGCCTTCCGTTTGCCGCTGCCGTCCGGGAGATGGAGCTCGATTGTGAGAATTCGACAGTAAGAGTCAAATGCGAGCGGGACGACGGGTGGCGGATATCGAAGCTGAAGATGCCAGCCGTCCTTGGCGTTGCAGAGCGGCTGTGCTCTCCAGCAAAACTTTCCAAAGAAGCTTGGGGAAAGATCCCTACGTCGCGAGTGCGGACGCTAACTCGGGCAGATCTTGGCAGTCGCGTGCCTCAGACCTTTGGTTCAGGGTCCATCAGGGTGAAACCTGTTGGGACTTTGAAGATGTCACGCACCCCGTTCTTTTTTGAAGGCGCACTCGAAGAACAGGTGGCAGCTGCCGTCGAATTCATTCAGCAAAGGGATTCGAATCTGGATGGTTCTAGCCGACCCAGCTTTGACGCGGAACCAGAAAGGGTCGGTTCCGCCGGTCCGGTCACCGCGGTCATCCTTGAGCGGGACCGGGAGGGAATCTGTAGAGATCTGTTGTGGCATGCGCACAGATTCGCTCAAAGGTTGGGAGGATCGACGGTTGCCATCTCTCCGGGCAAGGAGGATCCAAAAGAGCTCTGGCGCTGGGGCGCAGATGAGCTGATGCGTGTCGAGGGAGCTGAGGTCGAAGAGGACTTTGCTAGAGCTGTCATTTCGTGGGTGCAGGCGAGAAAGCCTGCGATCGTGCTCGCGCCAGCCACTCACTGGGGCAGGGAGATAACCTCGAGATTGTCCGCGTCCCAAGGAGTTGGGTCGATATCTGAAGCCTCCCATCTGGAATTGGATCAGGGCCGGCTGATTGCTTGGAAGACAGCATCTGGTCCGGGAGTTCGAGTTGCGATGATGTCGGATTGCGAGCTTCAGGTTGCCACAATGGTGCCGACATCGCGAAGTTGTCTTGGAATGCGATCCGGAGAAGGCTCAGCGGTGGAAAGCCTGCTCGCAGCCGAGAGCATGGGTCGTGTCCATATCTTGTCAGACTGGCGAAATGACGACTGGGAGAGTCTGGCCAGGGCAGAAGTGGTTCTTGGAGTTGGGGCGGGCGTGAAAGAGGATGAATTCGATCACATCTACCGTCTTGCAGCTGCAATTGGGGCGGAAGTGGCAGGAACCAGGAAGATCACTGACCTTGGCCTGCTCCCCCGATCTCGTCAGATAGGGATCACAGGCAGGAGCATTTCGCCGCGGCTTTATGTGGCCATAGGACTCAGCGGAAAGGCGAACCACATGGTAGGTGTCCGCGGCGCCGAGACCATTGTGGCGATCAACTCCAACAGAGACGCACCAGTCTTTGGCTGTTGCGATTTTGGAGTCGTCGGAGACTGGCGGAAGGCTGTGTCGTTGATTCTGGAGAAGCTGTCAACCGAGCCTGCGGTCCTTGGGGAGAAAATCGAGTTCAGGAGGTCCTTGTAGATGGAAGAGCTCTATGAAGAGCGCCTGCGATCAGCCGAACCTTCAGCAGCTTCACTAGGCCGCGGGGTTGACCACAAAGAGGTTGAGCTCAGGCATAGAAACGTGGGGGACGGGGGAGCTCGAGCAGCGGTCTTCGGGATTAGCGACGGCCTTGTGACAAATGTATCGCTCGTTCTGGGGGTAGTAGGTGCACAGACTCTTGGCGTAGGAGTGGTGAAGCTGGCTGGTCTCGCAGGTTTGCTTGGAGGCGCGTTTTCAATGGCGGCGGGCGAGTATGTCTCCATGAAGGCCCAGGGCGAGTTGCTTGAGCGCGAGCTGGAGATAGAGCGAAGTGAGATCGCCCTTTACCCTGAAGGCGAGTGGCGTGAGCTGGTGTCTATCTACAGAAATCGCGGAATAGGAGCTGAGCTGGCCGAAAAATTGGCCGATCACGTCATGGCTGATCCGCAGCGTGCTCTGGAGGCCCATGCCAGGGAGGAGCTTGGAATTGATCCGGACTCCCTCGGGTCGCCCCTTAGGGCTGCCATGGCCTCATTTTTCACCTTTTCAATAGGCGCCCTCATTCCCCTTCTCCCCTTCTTTTTTCTGCGAAAATCCTTAGCTGCAGTCGTGGCGATCGTCGCTTCTGCGCTGGCAGCACTCGTTGTTGGTGGCGTGTTGGGGTTGTTCACTGGGCGCTCGCGATCATGGTCGGCCCTAAGGCAGCTGTTCATCTGCGCAGTTGCTGGCGCAGCCACATTTGCGATCGGATCACTTGTGGGAGTCAGCGGAATCGGTTGAGGCTTGGTTGGTGTCTTTCCCGTATCGTGATGCAGCCAATTAATTGTTTCGGCTCCATTGCAACGATGCTTTGTGGTGGAGCAGCTTGGAGAGTTCAGAGGCGGGCACCGCTTGAGAGAAGAAGTGCCCTTGTCCGAACTGGTAGCCCAAGCCTCTCAGCATCTCTAGTTGCTTGCCCGTCTCTATGCCTTCGGCGATCACCGAGACATCGAGACTCTTGCTGAGCGTGACCATCGCACCCAGCAGGCGTTCGCCATTGGGGTTCTGGTGTGCGCTCGCCACGAAGGAGCGGTCGATCTTTACGATGCGAGGGCGCAGAAGCGTGAAATACGAGAGTGAAGAATAGCCTGTGCCGAAGTCGTCTATCGCAATTGCGACTCCGAGCTTTCTGAGCTCTGCGAGCATCATGATGGTCGATTCGATGTCCGCGAGCGCGGTGCCTTCTGTTATCTCGAGGACGAGGCGTTCCGGTTCAAAACGGTTTTCGTCTAGGACCCTTTTCACGGTAGCCAACAGGTTCCTGTCGTGGAACTGTCGTGGAGAGAGGTTGACCGCTATGAAAGGGCGTGCAGCCAGATCCCTGAGCTGGCTCCAGCTGGATGCTTCTGAGACCGCCTGGGTGAGCGCTTGCGAACCGAGGTCGAAGATCAGGGAGCTTCTTTCTGCGATAGGGATGAATGCCTCTGGTGAAATTGGGCCTAGGCGGGGGTGATCCCATCGCAGCAGAGCCTCGAAACCTATCACTTCTGTGTTTTCCAGATTCACGATCGGCTGGTAAGCCAGGTAAAGATCGCCGGATTCAGACGCGCTCTTCAATTCTTTCGCCAGCTCGACTCTATGGGAGACCCGCTCGTGCATTTCGGAGCGGAAAGAGGTGGTTCGACTTTTTCCGGTGCGCTTTGAGTGGTAGAGAGCTATGTCAGCATCGCGGAGTATGTCTATGTTGTCGTCGGCGCCCGAGGATGTGGCGATTCCGATGCTTGCCGACTGCAGGAAGCTTGCTTCGCTCAGCTGGAATGGGGAGTCGAATACCCGAAGGAGCCTCTCCGCCAAAGTCTCGGCGTCTTTGGGGCTTCTGAGGCCTTCGCTCAAGTAGACGAACTCGTCGCCTCCGAAGCGGCACAGCAGGTCCCCTGAACGAGCGGCCTCACTCAGCCTTCCAGCAACGGCAATGAGCAGATCGTCGCCTACAGGATGGCCGAAAGTATCGTTTATCTCTTTGAAGTCGTCGAGGTCTATGAACACCACTGCAAGCCATCTCTTGCTTCGCTTCGTCCTCGCCAGGGCTTGAGCCAGGACTTGCTGGAACATTGCGCGGTTTGCCAGGCCGGTCAACGGGTCGTGCATAGCCTGGTGTGAAAGCTGTGATAGGAGCGAGCGCTCTTCTGTGATGTCGCGAACAGAAACTATGAAGTACTTCGGGTCCCCGTTTGCGTCGCATTCGAGAGATCTCGAGATCTCCGCCCAAACTATATTGCCGTTTTTGTGCTGGTACCTCTTGGTGTAGATCACCTGGCTGGTCCCGTCTTTTATCAGTTTTTCCCCCATTTCTCTGGTAATGTGGCGGTCTTCATCAATGGTGACGCCTTCGGTTGTGTTACCGATGATCTCTTTCTCGCTGACCCCGATCATCTTGCAAAAAGAGGCGTTTGCCATCAAGATCTTGTCTTCAGCGTCGGTTATCACCATTCCTGCAACATTGTTCTCGAAGGCAAGATGGAACCTTTTCTCGTACTCCGCCTTCAGCCGTTCTGCAGTTCGGCGACTCCTCTCGTCACGCACGACGGCAATGGTGTAGGGCTCGTCGTCGAGCCGGTATTGGGAGAGTGAAACGCTAACGTCAATTTGTGCTCCTTTCGAGCCGGCGAGCTGCAAATCTTCTAGCGCGGCACCCGGCCCTTTCTGGGTGCTGAGACTGGAGGTGCTCGGCTCGCTTGGGCTGAGGCTATCGCGGCTCAATGGAAGCAGGAGCTCGATTTCCCTCCCGACGAGGTCGCTTTTGGCGCTTCCCGTCAAGAGTTCTAGAGTCTGGTTGGCGTAGCTCAATACTCCGTTCTTGTCGATGAGGGCAACTCCATCTGGAAGCAGATCGAGGAGGCGCTCTCCGAAGAGAGGATGGTTTTCGTAATAGTCTGTGGTCTCCGAGCGGTCGATTGAAAGGATGTCTGCAAACAGGTCGCGTTCGCGCTCGAAGCGGAATCCCAGAACGATGCCTGCGATCATGAGCATGACAAGGCCGCTCCATGCACCCCACAGCTCAACGGAATTGTGAGGCTGGAGCACCTCAACGGGAATGTCGAGGATGACCCCCTCGCCTGCTATTGCCAGTGATCCCACAAAGCCGAATGAGGTGCCAGCGTAGACCAGCGGCACGAAAAGGAGCAGGATCCAGATGAAGCCTGGCGTGTTGATCATGCCGCTGTCCTGGAGGTGATCGCCAAACAAATGCAAGATGAAAGCGATAGCAAGAAGGATTTGGGTGAGCCAGAAGCGCCGGTCGGATATCGGAGGGTAAAGCATTCTCCGGTGAACCGTCTTCAAATCTGCGCGGACACGGTCGTAGCCGTACACAAATACCCCCAGTTCAGCACGGGAAATGAACCATCCTCTTCAGAGGCGGTCTTTCCCGGATAATGCATCACTCATCGGATCCGATGAGAGTGCAAGAGCC
>JAJZBG010000024.1:0-29269 GCA_021799035.1 Actinomycetes bacterium
TCCGGCCTTGCGCGCGTTCTGAAGCTCCAACTCGCCCGGGCTCACAGCAATTCCAAGCCTTTTCTCATCGGAATTTTCCTTTGATTCCACCCTATTTATGCTCACCCTTTGCCCCCACCAAGTCCACGTTCAATAGCTTTACCGCGCCAAGCTGAAATTCTTCCGCCGCAAGGCGCTTGTTTGGAAAAGACTTTTCTACAACGAATCCAATCTGTTGCCATTACAGCCGGCAAATCAATCGAGAACGGAGGCATGACCTCCGTTCTCGTAGAGTCCTTCTTTTGTAAAACGCTAATTGTTCTAAGCGGCATGGGGCAGGTGGGTTCCGCCAGTGCCAAAGTAATGTCCGCCAAGTTCGATCAGTCGAGCTGCTGAGAGAATCACCACAACCGCGCCAACGATCCAGTGGTTCCAAGCTGATTGAGTGACATTGTCAAACCCCAATGCCCAAGGGCCAATAAAGAGCCAGATTCCAGCAAGCAGCTGCAACCACTCAATGCTCCTAATGCGCGGGTATGCCAACGCCAAAAGCGCAATCACTCCTATGACTGAGCCCATTATGAATGCGTTTGCCGATGCGGCATAAACCGTGGCATAAAAGACTGGCACAAGCACCATGTAAACGCCTGCGGCCAGGTTGATCCAGTCCTCCAAACGGACCCATGACCTCAAATTTTCCATGGAGCGCCTTCTTTCTTCGGTTCCGCCCGAATCCGTATTCCGGAGTTTCCGGCTATATCTTTACTTTACCGTAACGTTAATGAACCTTCAATTGATATATTGCTTTTGCGAGATTCGTCCGTTGCCACCCGAAAGAGCCTTCATTCAGCTAGGCAAACGTTGTGTGTTTAACACAACGTCAAGTGAGTTGCTATACTTAGGCCAGTGAATCTGACACTCTCGAAGCGGGGCGACTATATAGTACGTGCAGCTATAAGTCTGGCATCTTCGTACGAGTCGGGAGTACCGGCGAAACGGCAAAAGATATCCACTGAGATGGGTATACCGCGAACCTTTGTCTCCCAGATCCTCGGCGGACTCGTCCAGGCCGGTCTTGCCGTGTCGACTTTCGGGAAATCTGGAGGCTACAGGCTTGCCAGACCGCCCGAGGAGGTGACGCTCCTCGAGGTGGTAGAGGCTGGAGAGGGTCCTATTGCCTTTGGCAGTTGCGCTCTGGGCGAGGGACCTTGCCATTGGGATTCGGTCTGCCCTCTCCATGAGACCTGGGCTCCTGCCAGCGCAGCGTTTCGCAAGGAGCTCGCTGAAACCACGCTCGCCGACATCGCGGAGCGATCGAGGGCGATAGAGGACGGCACCTACAGGATTCCCATGGATGCGCATCGCTGGGCTGCTGCCAGAATGTCGGTCTCCGACTCAGTTCAGGTGGAGCTGGGAGTTGAGGAAGTTGCACCGAGGCTGCGCAATGGGGGCTCCTGGCTGGCTTCTCATGTTCAGGCGGCTTCCGCAGAGGGTGAAGCTATCAGGGTTCGTGTGGGGCCGGCAGGCCCTTCTTGGCTGGGCAAGAACGTCGCGATTCATCTCGGCGATCCGGCGGGCGGAGATGAAATGCTGGTGATACCTTTCACTTGGGAGGCAACCGGTCCAGCTGGCCTCTTTCCTCAATTGTCCGGCGAGCTGCGCCTTGCTGCTATCGATCCGGAACGGTCCGAGCTTTCCCTGACCGGCCACTACAGGCCGCCACTTGGTCGGGCAGGACAGGTTTTAGATGAGGCGCTTCTCTCAAAGGTGGCTGCTGCCACTGTGCGTTCTTTTTTGCGAAGGATTGCCCGCACTCTCGAGGAGTCAGATATCCGAGAGCTCCACACTGGTGATTTGACGGCCAGGTGAGCGCGGTGTATCGTGCCTATCTGCGGGACCGGTCGCAGGCTGGCGGGGGGTTGCCAGAGTTGGCCTAGGCCCCGTAGAGACACAGGGGGGGCACGATGAAGCGTGTTTCTATCGACGTTGGCGGTACCTTCACGGACTGCCTAGTTCTCGATGATGGTGGCCTAAGAGAGTTCAAGGCGCCTACTACTCCAGCCGACCCAGTGAGAGGAGTTCTTGATTCACTGAGCAAAGCGGCTATCGCATCCAATCAGACCATTGAAGGCTTTCTAGAGCAGGTCGAAATACTGATTCACGGAACCACCTTGGCTATCAACACCCTACTGACCGGGCGCGGTGCCAAGACAGGGATGATCACGACCGAGAATTTCAGGGACGTGATCGAGATGCGCCGTGGTCTGCGCGACCAGGACGTCTCCATGTTCGATATCTTCGTGCCTCCTTATGAGCCTCTCGTGGAGCGGAGATGGCGGATTGGGGTGCCAGAACGGCTTCGTTATACCGGGGAGGTCCTTCAAGCCCTTGACGAGGAGGCGGTGTGGAGAGCTGCCGAGCGCTTGAAAGCAGAGGGCGTCAATTCCCTGGCAGTCTGCTTCCTCTACTCGTTTGTAAACAACCACCATGAGAAGCGGGCAGCCGAGATATGCGAGGAGGTTTTCGGAGCGGGGCGGGTCACAAGTTCGCATGAGATTCTTCCCGTTTGGCGAGAGTTCGAACGTTTCAGCACTACGGCTGTTAGCGCGTACGTTCAGCCCGTCGTGGCCGACTACCTTGACCGTCTCCAGAGCAGGCTTCACCAAGAGCGGTTCGGTGGGAATCTGCTGATGATGCTTGCAAACGGCCTGGTGCAGACGGTTGACCAATGCAAGGGGAGGGCTGTCTATCTTCTTGGTTCGGGTCCTGCCGCAGCGCCTTCTGCTGCCCTGAACCTTTCAGCCCCTTTTGCCGGGGGAGATCTGATATCGGTTGACATGGGCGGCACCAGCTTTGACATCTGTGCGATAAGGCGTGGCGAGATACCGATGACGACCGAGAGTTGGGTTGGAAACCACCGTGTCGCCATCAAGATGGTTGACGTCCACAGTATTGGCGCTGGAGGTGGAAGCATCGCATGGATCGACTCACTTGGCCTATTGCGGGTTGGACCGCAGAGTGCGGGGGCTGATCCGGGTCCTGCGTGCTACGGCCATGGGAGCAGCGAGCCTACGGTAACCGACGCCGACCTTGTTCTCGGCTACGTGCCAGCGGACTACTTCTTGGGCGGGTCGATCTCTTTGTCGGAGGAGAGCGCCAGGGCGGCTGTGGACACGGTGGGCAGGCAGTTGGGAATGGAGACCGAAGAAGCTGCTCAGGCGATCTTCGAGACTGTCAATGCCCATATGGCTGATCTCATTACTGAAGTGTGCACGCGAAGAGGGCTGGATGTCCGGGATTTCACAATGGTAGTCGGCGGCGGCGCCGGCCCAGTGCATGCTGCTTTCCTTGCCGACCAGCTTGGAATCGGAACCGTTTTCGTGCCCTCGGTAGCAGCCCTTTACAGTGCTTTCGGGATGTTGAGCATGGACCTGGGCCGTGATTTCGCCAGGTCGCATGTAAGCCGTGTAGACAAGGTGGACCCGGCACTGGTTGCCAGCCTCTATGAAGAAATGGAAGACGAGGCTCTTGCTGAGTTCGCGCCGATGGGAATAGGGAGGGACCGGATCAACTTCACAAGAACGGCGGAGATGAGATACATTGGCCAGTTCCACGAGGTTGAGGTTCCGATCCCCAATGGAACGGTTACTCAAGGCACCCTTGAGGGCTCGGTGCAGGCTTTGCACCAGCGACATCAGGATCTTTACAGCTTTTCCATGGAATGGATGCCAGCTCAGTTCCTCACCTTTCGCCTTTTGGCCACTGCCGCTCGAGCTCCGTTCGACCTTCAGAGGCTGGAGGAAGGTGCGGAGGAATCTCCCGCAATAAAGAGGGTGCGAAGGTGTCGATGGAATGGGCGAGAGCTAGAAACCAGAGTCTATGACGGAGACGCAATGGGGGCCGGGACTTTGATTGAAGGGCCAGCGATAGTCGAGGAGAAGACCACGACCGTGGTGATCCCCGAGGGCTTCACATGCCAGGTTGACCCTTTCAGGAACTACGTTCTGCGAAAGAGCCTTGTAAACGCTAGCGGAAATGGGAAAAGAGCATCCGATTCACTAGGAGGAAGGCGATGACCGAGACAAAGAGTGCTATTGCAGAATCGTCAACCGACCCTGTCACGGTGGCGACCATCTGGCATTATCTCCAGACTTCGGCTAGGGAGATGCGGCACATCATCGACAGGACTGCTCAGAACTACCTCATCGGCCAGCTGCACGATGTCTCCGTAGGAATCTGGCTCGCGAACGGGGAGACCGTGGCTATGCCGGTGGGCCTTCCGGTGCAATTCCTTGGCAGCGGCTTTGCCGTCCGCTCGATCATGGAGATCTTTGATGGGGATCTCAATTCCGGCGACGTCATCTTGACCAATGATCCGTATCACGGTGGTCATAACTGCCACCTTCCCGACTGGGGCTTCTTCAGGCCGATCTTTTACCAAGGTGAGCTGTTGTTCTGGACGCTGGCTCGTGCGCATCAGCAGGACACTGGAGGCTCCTTCCCGGGAGGGTACTTCCCAAACGGCTATGACATCCATGCGGAGGGCATTTGCATACCGCCAACCAAGGTTGTCGAAAAAGGCCGTGAGCGCAGCGACATAATGAAGCTGATCTGGAACAATGTGCGATGGCCGCTCGGAACCAGGGTCGACAACTACGCGATGATCGCAGCAACAAAGCGGGCTGAAGAGCGAATCATAGCACTGATTGACAAATACGGGGTTGGCACAGTGCTGGCGTGCGTAGATGAGATGACAAGGCGCACTGAGGCAGCGGTGCGCGAGGAGATTCGGCGGATCCCTGACGGAACCTACTCGGGTGAAGCTGCCACCGATGACGACGGTACCGTGCTTGACGAACCCGTATGGGTCAAAGTTGATGTGACCGTCTCCGGAGACGAGATGACGCTCGACTTCTCCCGATCGGATGCGCAACGAAAGGGGTTCATAAATAGCGTCTACGCCGCAACGTATGGGAACGCCGTTGCTGCTGCCATAATGATCTTCGATCCGGCTTTGGCGGATTTCCATAACGAAGGAACAATTAGGCCTATCCGCGTGATAGCGCCCGAGGGCTTGGTGGTGAACTGCCAGTACCCGGCAACCGTTGGCGCTTCCCCGGTCAATGTAGGGGTTCAGGTGATGGAGGCGGTTCTCGAGGCGCTTTCGAAGGCCGTCCCAGAGCGTTCGATTGCCGCCTGGGGCAAGCACAGGGGAGACTACGTCTTCGCGGTCGACCCCAGAAGCGGAGAGCGTTACGTCCGAACGTCGTTTGACTATGACGGCAGCGCAGGCGCTGTGTGGGGATATGACGGATACGTTGCAGTCAGCTGTTTGACAACGATGGGTGCTGTAAATAGAGGGAATGTTGAGGAGGAAGAGACCCGGCTTCCCTGGATCGTGAAGAAGTGGGAGATGATTCCCGATCTAACCGGGGCAGGCCGCTGGCGTGGAGGGCCGGGGATCTACTGGGAAGCCGTGAACGAGGGCAGCGACGGCCAGATGGCAACCGGAAGCACCGACGGCGATGTGGTGCAGGGGTTCGGCGCTCAAGGCGGTCTTCCGTCTCCGGTTAGCCGCTGCTATATCAGGCGAGACAATGAGGACATGCTGATTGCACCGCATCGCTTGGTTCAGATCAAAGGTGGTGACACGGTCATAAAGATAAGTAGCGGAGGTGGAGGCGTTGGTTCCCCCATGCTGCGAGACCCAGAGATGGTGCTTCGAGACGTTGTTAACGAGATCGTGACTATAAATGGTGCGCGTGACGAGTATGGAGTCGTCATCGATCAGAAGAGCATGTCGGTAGATTTCGAGGCTACCGCCGCGTTGCGGGCGAAGGCTGGTTGACAGTGCTTCCGGAGCTGAAACAAGCGGATCTGATAGAGCTTCTAAACAAGATGCTGCTCGTTCGCAGATGGGAAGAGCGGCTGATACGCCTTGCAGCTGAGGGGCCTTCATTTGGCCATTATCACGTCTATGTGGGTCAGGAGACCATTGGAATACCAGCTCTTTTTGCGCTTAGGCCCACGGATCTGGTTTTCCCGACACACCGCAACCATGGGTACCTGCTGGGACGAGGAGCTGATCCTGGGAGGCTCATGGCGGAGATCCTTGGGAAGGAGAGCGGGCTCAATCAGGGCAAGGCAGGGACCCTGCACGCATCGGCTCCAGAGCTTGGAATCCCGCACACCTCGGCGATAGTCGGGGGGATCGTCCCCATAGCTGCTGGAGCAGCACTCGCAGCACAGGTCAAAGGGAGCGATCAGGTCACTGTTGCAGTGTTCGGTGATGGAGCCATGGAGGAAGGCGCCACTTTCGAAGCTCTGAACATCGCGTCGCTATGGAAAGTCCCCGTAGTGTTCTTGTGCGAGAACAACACTGACGAGGCGCTCGGAGCGGCCGCAGGCGGATACCCCAAGTCGGTGACCGCGGCTAGGGACCTGGGAGACATAGCTCGGGCGGTAGGGGTCCCCACTCTGGTGGTCGACGGGACTGATGCAGGTGGCGTGCACTCGGCAATGAATGAGGCAGTTTCAAGGGCACGGAACTCTGGTGGGCCAACATTTCTCGAAGCCAGGGTTAGTCGTTGGCCGGGAAGCAATCCGCTGTGGCCGGAACTGCCAGGCGGCGAGATGGAGCTTCGCTATGTCGAGGAGCCCGAGGCCGCCCCAGAGCAGCTTCGGCGCTGGTACAGCGAAAAAGACGGTCTGCTTCGTTACCTACGGGAGATTCTTTCTCATGGCGTCATGGGCAAGAACGATGTAGAGGAGCTTGATGCAAAGATCCATGCGCAAGTGGAGGATGCGGTGAGATTCGCCGCAGACAGCCCGTACCCGCCCCCTGGCTCCGCCTATCTGGACGTGTTTGCAGGGAGAAGCTGAATGGTAGACGCGACAAAGACTCAACCTTCCAACCCGTCTTCGGACACGCGAGAACTCAGCTATGCAGAGGCCCTAGTAGAGGCGATTGCCGAGCTCATGAAACAGGACCCAGAGTTTCTGATAATTGGCAGCTACATTCTTGGGCTGGGGCCACTTCGCGGCTTGTTCGACAAGGTTCGCGACGAGCATCCGAATCGTATCCTCGATCCTCCTACGGCAGAGGTCGGCTTCGCTGGCTTCGGAATTGGCGCAGCCATGAACGGCCTCAAAGTGCTTGTCGATCTGAGCACAGCGAGTTTTGTTTTCGAGGCATTTCCTCAGGTGGTCAACGAAGCTCCAAATGCTCGATATATGAGTGGAGGGAGGCTGGCTGTTCCGGTGGTATTCCACTTTCTCCACGGCCTCAGGGGAGGAGGAGCGGCGCAGCACTCGCATAGTCCCCAGGCAATGTTGTGGAATACTCCTGGGCTTCAGATAATTGTGCCCTCTTCTCCTGCAGACGTGAAAGGTTTGCTTCCAGCTGCCTTTGCAACCGGCAACCCAACGATCTTCGTCGATCATTCAAAGCTGATGCCGGTTCGTGGCCCAGTGTCGAACTCAGCTAAGGAGATCCCGCTGGGTGTGGCGGATATCAAAAGACCAGGCAGGGACGTGACCGTAGTGGCGACCTCGTACTCGGTGCAGCAGGCTTTTGCAGCATGCGAGAGTCTTGAAGCAGAAGGTATCGATGTCGAGCTGGTAGATCCCCGCACTCTGGTCCCCTTGGATCGCCAGGCCATCCTGGACTCGGTTGCAAAGACGGGCAGGCTTGTGATTGCAGACGAGACGCATCGGAGCTGCGGTGTGGCGTCGGAGATAGCTGCCATTGTGAGTGAAGAGGCCCTAGGGTCGCTCAAGGTGCCGATCATCAGAGTAACGGTGCCCGATGTGCCCATACCGTTCAGCCCGGTGCTCGAGAGCGAGCTGGATCCTACCGCATCAAAGATAGCCGACGCAGTCCGCATGCAAATGACCAGGAAGCAGGTCGGCGCTCGTTGAAGTGGCAGCATCCTAATGGCTGACAGGCCTCTGTGGTAGCATTTGACCCCAGTGGACTAGTCCAAAGCCGGAAGGAGCTTCGCCATTGCCGACTCCCAGTCTCCTTGACTTTTGCGAGCAGATATCTAAGATAAGGGCCTTTGAAGAGGTTGTTGCTGAAGGTTATCGCGATCGCAAGCTGCCAGGATTGCTTCACCTTTCCATGGGGGCTGAAGCGACCGCAGTCGGCGTGATTTCCTCTCTGGAAGAAGGCGATAGGCTCTATTCCTCTCACCGGCCTCACGGGCACTTCTTGGCAGCCGGTACAGACCCTCGCAGCCTGATGGCAGAGCTTGCCGGAATGGAAAGCGGGCTATGTCACGGAAGAGCGGGTTCCATGCACTTAATGGACGAGCGTGCCGTGATGGCCACCGGGATAGTCGGCGGCACGATGCCTATAGCATTGGGCCACTCCTTGGTGATTCCCGCTCCCGGGATCGTGGTTTCGATCTTCGGCGATGGAGCGGTTCAGACGGGGACTTTTCATGAGACTCTTAACATGGCAGCACTTTGGAAGGCTCCGGTTGTCTTCGTCTGTGAGAACAACGAGAGGATCGAGTTCAGCTCCCGTGAAGAGCACACCACTGTGAAGGACATTGTGGAGTACAGCCGCCTGCATCGAATGGCAGGAGAGCATGTCGACGGCTGCGATGTCGAGGCAGTGGCACAGGCCTTTTCAACTCTGGCCCGAGACGTGAGAAAAAGGACCGGGCCTGCTTTGCTGGTCTGTGACATATCGCGGCTTCGCCCTCATTACGAGGGAGATCTTCGCATTCAGGATGGTGCGGCAGACCCGCTTGAGATATGCATGTCACGCCTGGTGGAACAGGGTCACACTGAAAGCGAGCTGCGCAGCCGCCATGGTGAAAATGTTGAACGCGCCAGGGAGCTTCTTGATTCCGTAATGAAAAGAGGGGATCTCCCCAGCCCATCAGATGACGTAGCCCTTGTGCTCAAAAGGATGTTGCCATGAGTGGAGAGACACTGGTTCAGGCTGCGAGAAATGCACTCGCTGAGATGATGCAGGTTGACGACAGCGTCATGGTGCTCGGCGAAGATGTGGCCAGTGGGGGTCCTTTCGGATTGACGAAAGGGTTGGCGGGAGAGTTTGGAACTCAACGAATCCGCAACACTCCGATAAGCGAGGCATCCTTCGTAGGGGTGGGTATCGGAATGGCCCTCGGAGGAGCGCGCCCCCTCATTGATGTAATGTTCGACGACTTTCTAACGCTTGCAAGCGACCAGCTCTTCAACCAGGCGGCGAAGATCCATTACATGAGTGGAGGCCGCTATTCAGTGCCTCTGACTCTCTGGACAATTGGAGGCGCGGGTACGCGGTGGGGTGCCCAGCACTCCCAGCGGTTGGATGGTTGGCTGAGTCAGATCCCCGGTCTGAAGGTTCTATCCCCTGCAAGCCCGAAGATGATGTACCGCTCTGTCAAAGAAGCGCTAGCCGATCCCGATCCGGTTGTGATATTGGCCGACAGATCTTTGCTTTACAGCCAGGCTGAGCTCGCTGGGGATGACGGTTCCCCTTGGGAACCCAGGGTCGTAGCCGAAGGAGAGAGCGTCACAGTTGTCGCCACGGGAAGGCTGACCCATCTTGCCCTCGAAGTGGCAGCAAAGCATCCGGGCCAAGTGGAGGTGATTGACCTCCAGCGTCTAAGTCCCTTGGATGTCTCGCTTGTGTCCGCTTCTATTGAAAAGACCGGCAGAGCCATCCTCGTACATGACGAGACGGCAAACGGAAGCTTCACTTCCGGGCTTGCGCTGAGTCTTTATGACTGTGCATACTGGTCGCTTGACGCACCTATAGTGCATGTCTCTTCTCCTCCAACCCCAGTTCCCGCCGCTCCAAGTCTTGAGGATGCCTACATGGTCAGCGCGTCTCAGATTGAGAGTGCTATCGCAAATCTCATGGGTGTGTGATATCAGCTCTGATTCTCAACACCGCAGAAGGGATGCTGAGCGATGCTGAGCGATGCTTCTTCAAATATGGGTCAAGGAGCTTTCCAAGTTCCGCGTTCCGGTGGCGTCAATGATTGCAGGCGGCTCTTCTTAAAAAGACGAGGCGTGTGCGCGAGAACTGTGACGACCCAGATGGTCAAGGTGGCAACAGCAGTCACATTGCTCACAGTGTCGACCGTTCGAGCCGTGAGAAGTCTTCCAACTTGAGCAGCGCCTAATGCATAGACACCAGTTGAGAAGGTTGGCGGCCATGGAGGTTTGCCTTCGAGATGCCTTAGCCGAAAAAGAAATCCGAGGCTGGCAACGACCACGGGAATGAGGGCCGCACTACCAATAATCCAGAAGAAGAGTGCCAGCAAACCAAAAGCATGGCTTGTAGCAATGCCAAATCCAGCCGGGACTACCGAGCTGACTCTCCCCAGCGCGGCAGCGCTCAGCCCTCCGCAGCCTGCAGCTATCCACCACGACGCAGTACCTCTGCGGCCAAGTCCAACCCTGAGTAAGCGGGCAGAGCCAAGAGCAATGGCGACTAGATATGTGAGAGCGCCGAGTCCTGCTATCACTACTGCCAGCCAGGCTAAAGGTGGTCCACCTGAGAGTGCGGAATGAGTTTCCAGGGATGCAAGACCTATCGCGTCTGCAAGTAGTGCGGCTGGCGCCAAGAACCAGCTTCCCTCGAACTTCGAAACGCCCGGCCATTGCCTGGAGAGCGGCAAGACGGTTTCCCTCATGACGAGGACCGTGGTGACCCAAGCCAGGCATATGGTCAAGATGGTGGCAAAATGCAATGTTGGTCCGCTAAAGGCTGCAAAGCCGTTTCCGATTACAGAAAGCCCGATCGGGATGGTAAACCAGCCGAAACGTGAGTGTGGTAGGTCAGCGATTCGGCTTCGGACTTTGCCGTGGGCCACCAAATGCCAAATGGGTATGGCGACCGCCATTGCGACAGCCAGCCAGAACAATGGAAGCCTGAGTGCGCTTGCACGAGCAGTTGCGGCGAGCTCGGATGCCGCGCCAGTGGCCATCACAGCCGCGTAGGGCAGTTGTGGTCCATCAGTTTTAGAACTGTGCGGCTGAAGGTTGTTGAGCAATCCACACCTGCCGTAGTCTGATCGCATAATTGAAGCTTGGCTCAAATCCTACAAAGCAGGTTGAGAATCGTTGCTTGATCTTGCCCTATGATCACTGATTTGCGTCTCGTTTCTCCGGAGCCATCACGCAATTGTCAATGGAAAAGCTCAGACGGTTGAACTAGAGTTGCTCATGTCCACGCCGGTTTGCCTGCTCGCGGGGCGGAGCTAACAATTCGATGGGACACCTACTTACCTGCAAGTTTGTTTGGGGGGAAGACGGTGACTGGTCGTTCCAAGCTAAATTCGCCCGCCGAAAGGCCTAAACAGGGCGCGGCATACGAGAGATTCAGCTCGATTGCCGATGGCCCCATGCTAGTTCTTACCGCCATGATGGTTCCGACGCTGCTGGCCCCATTTGTCTTGAGGCTATCTCCGGGGACTAAAGCGGCCTTGGATGCAGTCGATTATTTCGTCTGGGCCCTATTCGTGCTTGAATACTGCGTCCGGCTCATACTCGCGCTGGACAGGAAGCACTTCGTCTTTCATAACCTCCTTGACCTAGTTGTGGTGGTGATCCCGTTCTTGCGCCCCGTTCGACTTGCAGCAGGCGCAGTGAGAATCTTGAGTCTGACAAGATTGTTGGCCATGAGCGGGAAAGTCCTCGATCACGCTGGCCGCATTTTACGCCATCGGCGAATCCACTACGCGCTCCTGGTTGTTTTGCTGCTGGTATTTCTTGCGGCTGCGCTGGAATGGCAGTTTGAAGCCCATACCCCAGGTTCAAATATCCACAGCTATGCTGATGCGCTCTGGTGGGCCTTTACCACGATCTCCACGGTTGGCTATGGGGACAAGTACCCTGTAAGTGCTGGCGGAAGAGGCGTTGCAGTTGTATTGATGATCACCGGAATAGCGATGTTCGGAGTTCTCACTGCGACCATCTCTTCATACTTCATGGAACAGAAGGGTCACGATACCCAGGTGCGTCTCAATGATCTGGTGGAACGGCTCGATCGAATCGAGCTTCTGCTGAGTGTGAACTTGAGTTCACTTGAGCTGGAGGTCGTAAAAGAGCTTGAGGCTGCAGACGATGCAGTCACAGCCTCGCGTTCGACCCGATCCTAGGCAGGGTACGGCCTAGGATCATTGAAAAATACGCGACTTGTTCGGGGCTCTGCCATTGGATTTGCCAGAGTTCCCTGAATACTCAGGATTGCTCTCCACGCCCTGGAGTTCGAGGTTTCCCGATAGGAATCATGATTGCAAGAAGGCTTACAAGTGCACCCAAAAGGTTCAGAAATGGCAGATCCCAGCCGAAGGTAAGCCAGCCGATGGCCAACATTGCGCAGAAGACGACCCAAAGCATTCTCGCTAAACTCATCCAAACTTCTCCAGGCTGTCCAAATATTCAAATCGCGCCCATTGCACAGACTACTGTCGGCACGTGGCGAGGCTAAACCTCCCAGTTGAAAGGCACATACTTCAACTTCTGACGTGGCACGAGCGCAAAGGTTGGACGCATGGCTCGTGCTGCTCTGAGTCGTGATTACTCGATAGTCGCGGGAATCGATTCCCATCCCATATGATGGCCGTAGACCATTCCTGAGTCGATCTGGGCGCCAGCTAGCTGGTAGCGGGGAAACCTTTTGAGCGTCTCCTCTAGAACTATGTTCATCTCCAAGCGGGCAAGATGCATTCCAAAGCAAGTGTGGATCCCGTGGCCGAATGAAAGATGTTGATTCGAGTCACGGTTGAGGTCGAACTCCTCAGGGTTCTTGAACTCGCTTTCGTCATGGTTTCCGGAGGCGTAGATCAGAGCAACTTGGGAGTTTGCAGGTATTTTGATGCCGTCAACGTCTATTGCTTCGGTAGTCGTCCTTGCCTCCAGGTGTATTGGAGGATCGCACCTCAAAGTCTCTTCCACGATCTTCGAGCCGAGCGTCCGATCAGCCAGGTATGCGTCTCTGATCCGGTCGTTAGAGACCCTTCTCAGAACAGAGGAAATGCCGTTGATTGCGGTGTGGTGGCCAGCGAGTGCTAAGGCCGCGAGCATTGCTACTAACTCATCCTCGGTGAACCTGGCTCCGTCGAACTCGTCAACGCAAAGGTGGCTCAGAAAGTCATCCCTTGGATCTGCCTGTCGGCTTCGTATCTCATAACGAAGGAAGTTGTGGAAGTTCTTCCATGCTTGCGGCTTTTCTGCAAGGTCTGCATTGACGACCTTGAGAACAAGTTCGCGGTTTGTCGCCTTTGTGTCTTCATCAAAGCCGACTATCTTTGAGAGAACTTCTTGTGGAACGGGCTCGGCAAGATGCGTGACTATGTCAAAACTGCCCATTTCACCTACCGTGTCGAGAACCTCTCGAACGGTTGCCCGCACTCCTTCAGTAAACTCCTCCATCTTCCTGGGAAGGAACGGCTCTTGAAGGGCTTTGCGGAATCGCGTGTGCTGTGGCGGGTCGTATTCGATCGGTGCTTTCGGCGGTGTCGAAGGATCGGTGTGGTGTTCCCCGATCGATGTTCCGCTTGCCGAAGAGAAGATCCGATGATCTCGAGCTGCCGCCTTTATGTCCTTGTACCTAACGATGGACCAAAAGCCGTTGTGAGCATCACTGTAATGAGCAGCGGCCTTTTCCCGCATCTTTCTGTACATGGGCCAGACATTGCTGTAGGAGATTCTCCTGTCCCACGGGTCGAAGTGGTCAAGTCCCCACTCTGGAGCCAATTCAGTCTGGTTCACTTAGCGCATCCCCCCACAAAGAACTCTGAATTTCCAAATCGCTTTTTGGTCAGTGGTAACAAATCTAGCGCTTGAGACCATGCTTATCGCTACAAAGAGGCCAGTCCATTGAATTTGGGGTCTTTGTGGAGATCCGATGCCTGCCTGTCACCTGACAAGAATACGTGCAACTGAAAGACCCGGCATGCCCTCTTGACGGCTTACCGCATGCCGTCGTGGCTAGATAGTGCATGCCTCTGCAAGGACCTCGCTGCGTATGTGGGGCCTGAGTGCTTTCTCAGTGACAACGTCCACACGGACACCCAACAGCTCTTGAAGTGCTCTTTGCAGGTCGAGAAGATTTTCGATGTCTCCGGGATCTTCGAGATCCACGAGCAGGTCGAGGTTGCCGGAAACATCCTCCCCCCTGGCCACTCCTCCGAAGACGCGGAGATTCGTGGCATGGTGGACTAATGCTGTCTCTAAGATTTCGTCCTTGAGCTCGACAATGCGCCTTCCCAGCCTTGAGTGGGGGACGAATGGCTTGAATCTCTCGTGAAGGAGCTGGTAGTGCTCAAGCGAGTGCATTCCCAACTGGTTGAAGTGATTGCTGCCGTTGCCGTTGGTCCCTTGAGAGACGCCAGCAAGGCGTGATGCTCGTATATCAAACGGTAGGCGGCGTTCCTCCGCAACTCTGATCAGCAGTGCTCTGATGGCGTCGGATATCGACAGCCCCATGTCGCCCAGGGCTTGGGCGGCCCTGTCTTTTGTGGCCTTGTCAACACGCGCACGCACATAAGAGTCAGCTGTCATGACTGCCACATCTCCCATCGAGCAAGTCATAGTCAGTGCTCTCAATTATCCTAGAAAACCGCGGTCATAGACAAGTATTTTTTGTGGCTTTCGTCTGAGGCTTGGCATGACTGCACCAGCGCAAGCGCGCGCGAGCTTTGCACGATCTGCATTTCCAGACGTGATGAGGTGCAGTTTCGCCAAAAGTTTGCGTGGGAGAAGTGATAGATTGACCTTACAAGACCGAGTCCGATTGGGCGAGGAGACATGGCAAAATCACTTGTTGATGACAATTCAGGAAGTGCCGTATCCTGTCCTGTTTGTGGCCTAGTGGTTGCAGAGCTGTCTTTCCTCTGCTCTCATCTTGTCGAGCAGGCTGAGGCGAGTGAAGAGCGCCATGTGATGTGGCTAAATCGTCATATAACCAAGCGAAGAATGTCTCCGGACAGCCTTGAGCCGCTCCTTGCCTCTTTTCTCGCGGGAGAAGGCTCGGGTAGCGAGGTGGTCAAGCGATGACGGAAGAGATGGCTGAAAGGGTCGAAAAGTCGGCGATTGAAGGTTGGTTTCGCGATCCGCCCAAGCTCATTGCATCAATGGATTCCACTCCCACGATAGGTGTCACCAGGGCCTTCGTTCTGCAATGGACAAAGTTTTCCAGGCTGTTCCCCAGATGGGTGGGTGCCATAATGTCAAATTGCCCCCAGTTCGAGATCCTCGCATATCAAGTCGAGAATCTGATGTCAGAGGTTGTACGCGATCCCTCAGGTGACGCAAACCACTATGAGCTTCTGACCAGGCTTGGCAGGAGCGTCGGGTTGACAACCGAAGAGATCGAGAGCTATCCGACACTGCCCGAGGCTTCAGACATGTTCGAGTGGCTTTGGACCATGGCGCGAGATCCAGATTGGCTCAGAGGGTTCACGGCTGTCAACGGGCTTGAGATTCTCGGCGACCGCAATATACCGCTCAACTATGGTGTTGGCTCGGGCACCGGGCTCGCACCAGAGCCCTTTGCCGAAGCCCTAGGTCTGGAGCAAGAGAGCCTTGAGTTCTTCGAAGTCAGCGAGCGCGCTGACGAGGGTCATGGCAGGGAGACCGTGGCCATAATTGCGAAATACACCCAGCCCGGACGTGAAGAGGAGATTCTAGGCGTGCTCGAGGAATCCATGTCGAGACTGCGTGCAATGATGGAGGCCGTATGGCGTTTGGCAATGGAAATAGACGCTGGCCTTGAGAACGAGGCCGGCGATGGTCAAGGGTGAGCCATGTGATCTGTGTGGATCGACCTGGGGTGACGTCGACAGGGAGATATCCGGGCGCTGGTATCACTTCTGATGAGGGCTCTGAGCAGATGCCTTCGCCAACCTGGCAGAGGCTCTGGAGAGCCAGCTGGGTGAAGGCGTCGTCATCCGGTCGGATGATGTTGACGGAAATAATGTTCACGGTGTTGCCCGGCGTGCCGATGGGGGCTGGGAGTACAGCTTTCACGCCGTTTTCACCGATGATGGCATGGTAGTCGCATGTACGGTCGAGCCGTTAGGCGACAAGGGTTAGAAGGCTTCAAAATGAACAATCTGCAACGCCCCGTTCTGACTGGATCTTCGCCAATACTGATGAGGTGGACAGCGAATTCGCCGCAATCTGGAGTGAAGCATCTAGAGGTTGGCGCGGGTGGCTCTCGCCAATGTTCAAGACCATGTAGTAGCCTTGGCTGAACCAGGAGATCTAGTGATCCCGAGGCAGCTAGGAGAATCCGAATGAGACTAGACAGCTTCGGTGGCCGCGGTGAGCTGGTTGTAGGCGAGAAGAGCTACCAGATTTTCAGGCTCTCTGCGCTAAGCAACCTTGCTGAGATTGATCGGCTTCCGTATTCGATAAAGATCCTGTTGGAGAATCTTCTTCGCCACGAGGATGGGCGGTTGATAACTGCCGGCGATGTTGCTTCTTTGGCAAAGTGGCCCGGAAAAGACGGCGAAGCCGTGGTCTCTTTCACCCCCGAAAGGGTGCTTCTTCAGGATTTCACGGGCGTGCCAGCAATAGTGGATCTAGCAGGCCTGAGAGACAGCCTTTTCGATTTCAAAGGGGATCCCTCGCTTGTAAACCCGCTGGTCCCTGTCGAGCTGGTGATCGACCACTCGGTGATAGCGGAGCTAAGCGGCACTCCCGACGCATTTGCTTTCAATGCATCGCTCGAGAACGAGCGGAATGTCGAGCGATACCGGCTGCTTCGCTGGGCACAGCGGGCGTTCGATCGTTTCGCCGTGGTTCCACCAGACACTGGGATCTGCCATCAGGTCAATCTGGAATACCTTTCGCGCGTCGTCTTTGCCACCGAAGAGGGCGAGGCCTACCCAGATACTCTGGTCGGCACTGACTCCCATACTCCGATGGTGAACGGACTCGGCGTGTTGGGCTGGGGAGTCGGGGGAATCGAAGCAGAAGCTGCCATGCTTGGGCAGCCGCTACCGATGCCGATGCCAGCGGTTGTCGGCGTCAAGCTGGTTGGCGAGCTTCAGGCTGGGGTGACGGCAACGGACCTCGTTCTTACAATCGCTGAGCTGTTGCGCCGGCACGGCGTGGTCGGAAAATTTGTCGAATTTTGCGGACCAGGCCTTTCTGCGCTTCGGGTGGAGCACAGGGCTACCTTGGGCAACATGTCTCCGGAGTATGGAGCCACGTGCGCAATCAGCCCTATCGACGAGGTCACTCTCGATTACCTGCGCTTGACCGGCCGCCGCCCTGAACAGGTGGAGCTGGTTGAGCATTACGCTAAGGAGCAAGGGCTGTTTTACGGTGCCGGCAGCGAGATTCCGAACTTCAGCGAAATGATCGACTTCGACCTGTCAAACGTAGAGCCAAGCATCTCGGGACCGGCCCGCCCTCAGGATCGGATACCGCTTTCCCGGGCCAAGGAGTCATTCAGGATCTCGCTTTCCAAGCTGGAGCCGAGTGCAGTATCGGACAGGCAAGTCAATGCAAGTGCCTTTCGCGAGTTTGCGGGCTCAAGCCCAGAAGAGGCTTCGGCCGAATCGTTTCCAGCAAGCGATCCTCCATCCAAGATGAGCAGCATGGGCAGTTCTGGCTCTCCGGACCCAGAGTTGGTCGAATCAATGGATGTCTCGGACGAGCACGTTCGAATCTCTCGCGAAGTAGCAGCTCAGGTGGCGGGCCAGGAGGTGGCCATTGACGACGGCCATGTAGTGATAGCTGCCATTACAAGCTGCACCAACACCTCGAATCCTCAAGTGATGATCGGAGCTGGCCTTCTAGCCAGAAGGGCCGTTGAACTTGGACTTCAGCCCAAGCCATGGGTGAAGACTTCTTTGGCGCCTGGCTCGCGGGTAGTCAGCGACTACCTCAAAAGGTCTGGTCTCATGGAGCCCCTTGAGAGACTTGGCTTCCACCTAGTCGGTTATGGGTGCACCACTTGCATCGGCAACTCCGGGCCGTTGCTCGAGGGAGTCTCCGGTGCGGTCGCAGAGGGCCATCTGGCTGTTGCGGCGGTGCTTTCGGGAAACAGGAACTTCGAAGACAGGATTCATCCCGAGGTCAGAATGAACTATCTCGCTTCGCCGATGCTGGTTGTAGCGTATGCCCTTGCAGGAACGGTGGACATAGATTTGGTTAGCGAACCGCTGAGTTTGACTCGAGAGGGGACCCCCGTGTTCCTCAGGGACCTCTGGCCCGATCTGGCCGAGATAGATGCGGTGGTGAACTCCTCGCTCGACAGGGATCTCTTCGTGGCCTCTTACTCCTCGGTCTTTGAAGGGGACGAGCGGTGGGCTGCTCTCGAGACCGGAACTGGCACCCGCTTTTCCTGGGGGGAGGACTCGACGTACGTGCGCAGGCCGCCATTTCTAGATGGGGTTTCACTAGACGTGGGGGAGCTCAGCGACATCAGAGGTGCCCGCGTACTTGCGGTTCTCGGCGATAGCGTGACAACAGATCACATCTCTCCGGCCGGCTCCATCCAACGAGATGGTCCAGCTGGCCGCTATCTCATCGAACATGGGGTCGAACAGAAGGATTTCAATTCCTTTGGCGCTCGAAGAGGAAATCACGAGGTCATGATCCGTGGCACCTTCGCAAATGTGCGCCTGAGGAACGCTCTTGTCCCAGGCGTTGAAGGTGGTTTTACACGGTTTCTTCCGAGCGGGGAGCAGCTGACGATCTTTGAAGCCTCCCAACGGTACGGTGAGGAAGGCATTCCTCTCATAGTCCTGGCCGGAAAGGAGTATGGTTCGGGCTCATCGCGAGATTGGGCTGCAAAGGGCACCATGCTTCTAGGGGTTCGCGCGGTGATAGCCGAGAGCTACGAACGCATTCACCTGTCAAACCTGATTGGCATGGGAGTCCTTCCGCTTCAGTTCGAACAGGGCGCGTCTGTGTCAAGCCTTGGCCTGACGGGAGAAGAGTCTTTCGAGATCTCTGGGATCGAAGCGGTGGCGAACCAGGGCAGCGGGAACATAAAGGTGTTAGCTGATGGTCGCCCGATTCCGGTGCGGGCAAGATTGGACACACCTGTCGAGCGCGCGCATTATCGCCACGGCGGGATTCTTCCATTTGTGCTGAGAGAACTGGCACAAAGATAGTCGGCCTTGTTGACCGCAGCAGACTCCGCCAATTTGGCTATCGCGTGGCGATTGGCAAGAGCCGACTCACGCGGGAAAGTCTAAGGATGTTCAGCTGAACCGGGTTGCGCACTCAACTTGATCCAATGGCGTGATAAATTTCTGAGAGCCTAGTTCTACATGATTGGGGGCGATCAATGCGAGCCAGGATACATGTGGGCCCTTCCGAACTCACCTTTCATCTCGACGACGAGGTCCTGATCTGCCAACCGGATGCGAAGATGTCCAGCAATATGCAACAGGGGTACTTCATCGCAGACACCCGGCTTGTTTCTGGATACCGCCTCATGATCTCCCGGAACTTGCCAGTTCTAATCAATTCATCGCCGGTGACTGACAACACCGGTCGATTCGAATTCACCAATGAGGGGTTCATCGACGATTCCGGGACCGAAGTTCCACCTCATACACTGCATCTTAGGCTTGATCGCGTTCTCAGTAGAGGAGTCCACGAGGACTACCGGCTGACCAACTACTCCGATCGCACGCTTTCTCTGAGGCTGGAAGTCAGCGTTGAGTCTGATTTTGCCGACATTTTCGACGTGAAGCTGAACAGGCTCCAGCGCAGAGGCCTGATCAACAGCGCCTGGGATTCAGCTGGGGCTACTTTGACCAATATCTTCACCAATGGGTCGTTCATGCGCGGTGTTCAGTTCCAAGCGAGCGGAGGCTGCCTTGCCACGTATGCGAACGGGGGCATCAGCTTCCACATCACCATCCAGCCGCGAGAGACGTGGCGGACCTGCCTACTCTGGCGGCCGATTTTTGACGGCAACCTGTTGCCTACCACTGATTCATGCAATGACCTGCTCAGCCTTGCAAACCAATCGGATCCCATTGAGCAATGGATGGAGGACTCCACCGTCTTTTCAACCAGCAACATGGCTGTGAATGCTGCCGTCGATGAGGCCCTTCAAGATCTGATAGGCCTCAGAATGAGGCTCCACATTCCCAAGGCAAGCCCGGCAACGCTAGATGAGACCGTGGATGGCGACATGTGGTTGCCTGCGGCTGGTGTTCCCTGGTTCGTCAGCATCTTCGGCAGAGATGCTCTTTTGACGTCCATGCAGGCGCTGCACGTCTCCTACAAGTTTGCCGAGGCGAGCGTAAAGGCTCTGTCGTTGCTGCAGGCAGATTCCTACGACGACGAAAGGGACATGCAGCCCGGAAAGATTCAGCATGAGCTGAGGAGAGGCGAGCTTTCGGAGCTGGGCCTGATACCGCATACTCCATATTACGGCACACACGATGCCACACCTTTGTTCGTTCTTGCCGTAGCCTCAACATGGGACTGGCATGCGAACCTGAGCCAGATAAGCAATCTGAGACAGCACGTTGATGCCGCACTTGCCTGGATCGAGCGCGATGGAGATCAAGACGGTGATGGCATTCAAGAGTACGCCACCCGTTCTCGCAAAGGCTACTTCAACCAGTGTTGGAAAGATGATGGAACTGCAATCGTCCATGCGGATGGCTCGCTTCCCGAGCTTCCCATTGCCACGTGCGAGAACCAGGGTTTGGTGGTGGCGGCCAAGAGGTCGTGGGCGGACGTTCTGGAGAATGCCTACGGGGAGCGCATCGCTGCGCAAAAGCTGCGAGACCAGGCCGACCGCCTTTCGGAGATCATTGAAGAGAAGTTCTTCTGGGAGGACCAGGGCACCTATTACCTGGGCCTGGACGGAAAGAAGAGGCCTATAGAATCCGTGGCTTCCAATGCGGGCCATCTTCTGCTCTACGGTTCGATCGACCAGGACAGGGCCAAGTCGGTGGCCGCGCGCCTATTCGAAGCGGACATGTGGAGCGGCTGGGGGATCAGGACACTTTCGTCGGATCATCCGAGCTACAATCCGTTCTCGTACCAGCTTGGCTCGGTGTGGCCCCATGACAACGTTCTGATTGCGGCGGGCTTGAGGCGTTATGGCTTTGATTCTGAGGCCCAGCGGATCGCGAAGGCGATGTTCGATGCCTCTGAGTGCTTCGTTTACCACCGGCTGCCGGAGCTTTTCGCGGGACTGCAGAGGGATCTCGGGAGCTTTCCCGTCCAGTATCTTGGTGCCAATGTTCCTCAAGCCTGGGCTTCAGGCGCTGTGCTCCAGCTGCTATCGGTTCTTCTCGGCCTCGAGGCCAATGCTTCCGAGGGAATGCTCCGCATATCTCCCGCACTCCCAGATTGGTTGGAGCGAGTCACTCTCAGCGGCCTTCCGATAGGTGAAAACAGGATTGACATAACCGTCGAGAGGCTTTCTGACGACAGCCATCGCCTCAACGTTGGCCGCAACAACCGCGTACAGATCCTTCTGGACGAGGGAGGCTCACCTAGCTTCGGCTTCTAGCACAGGTCGTCGAATTCACGTGGGCCGTTGCGATGATTCAGGCGGTGCACTAAGAGGCACGGTCACTTAGGAGCCTTAGGCTCCCGGTCGGATTAGCATATCTAGAAGGTGCTGCACCTGGCGGTGTGGCCAACCTTCATCTGGGTTTTCGCGGATATCGAAAGAGCATCGGAGGGCTCAGCAATGGCAACAGTTACAGTCGACGGAATCATCACGCGCTACGAGGTGGTTGGTTCTGGCCCGCCGCTACTCATGTATTCTCCCGGAGGCTTTGACTCGTCGTTGGAGAATTGGCGATCGTTTTCGATCTATCGGACTCTCAAACTTCTCGATCATCTAGGCCAGAGATACTCGTGCATAATTTTTGACAGGCGCGAGTCGGGACTCTCGGGCGGCAGGGTGGAGAGGATCGGCTGGGAGGACTATGTGGCTCAGGGGAGAGGACTCCTGGATCATCTCGGCGTAGATCGCGCTCACCTCATGGGAGGCTGTGTTGGCTGCTCTTCGGTGGCGGCTTTTGCCATCAGCAATCCGCAGAGAGTCATGAGCATGGTGCTTTTCTCTCCCGCGGGTGGTCCGAGATACCGCATGAGCCAGCACGCTCGCCTTAATCAGCACGCTGCATTTGCCGCAGAGAACGGCTTGGAGGCGGTGGTTGAACTTTCCAGGAGCCACAGCAAGAGCTTCTCGCAGGATCCCAGGTGCGGACCATGGGTCACTGTGATACGCACCGATCCAGAGTTTGCCAAGTCCTATGCCATGGTGGATCCCGATCGCTATCAGACGGTAGTAGTGGGTATGGCTCGCTCTATGTTCAACCGCGATACGGTTCCAGGGCCGGAGCCGGAGGATCTCATGCAGCTGGACATACCGGCCCTGATAGTCCCTGGCCAGGATGCCTCTCACGCTCCCTCCGCCGCCCGCTATCTGCAGGAGTGCTTACCTCAGGCTCAATACTGGGACATGCCGGTTAGCCAGCAGACGGAAGAGACGGCACCCGCAAGAGTGTTGGAATTTCTCGATTCACTCCAATAGGTTTCTAGGCAAGATCCTCTCCGGCTTCAAGCCGGGCGATCTGCTCCAGGCGCTGCTGATGCACCCCTCCATTGAAATCGGTAGTCATCCATGCAAGGGCGAGCCCCTTGGCTTGCTCGTCGCTTAGGACTTTGGCTCCGAGCACAAGCACGTTTGAGTCGTTGTTGCCCCTAGAAATTCCAACCTGGAACATGTCTCCGCAGAGTCCAGCCCTGATTCCCGGCAGCTTGTTGCAGGCGATTGTCTCACCCATGCCGCTCCCGCCAATCATGATTCCCCTGTCGGCGTCTTTGTTGGCTATCTTCTTGCCGATCTTCGCGCACAAGATTGGATAGTCGACGACCTCGGTGCCGTGGGATCCAAGGTCGTCGGTGATATGCCCTTCGCTCTCAAGCAGAGCTACAAGGGCAGCCTTCATCTTCACCCCGTTGTGATCAGAGGCAATTGCCACCCGAAGGTTCTTGCCCGTTGGAGTGGGGGAGTAGGTCATGCGTTGAGAGTTGTTGTGCCTGCAGCGAAGAGGCTCTCGATGTCGGGCCTCTTGTCGATTATCGATTGGCTCATCGCGTGATCAATGAGTTTTTCGATGGTGGCGCGATTCTTCTCTACCCCGTACGGAAGGGGGTCGGATCCCGTAATCTCCATGACCTTCAGATGCATTTTGTCGGTCGCAGTCGGATTTTCAATCTTGCCCTCGCGAAGCTTCTCGACATAGAGCTCCTTGGAGCGGGCGAATGTGTAAAACAGATCAGCGGCAAGATCGGGATACTTTTTGAGGAGTTCGTCTTTGACCACGATCAGGTGGTTGATCGGGAAGATTCCAGTGCTCCTGAGAGCGTCGTAAGCACGCTCTTTTGGATTGGGGATGAGATGAGCCACATCGGGATGCTCAATCTCGGTACCCACCACTGCATCGACATCTCCAGAGATAAGCGCTTCCTCGAGGGTCTTTCCGGGATCTAGCGGCACGACGTTTGAAGGCTCCTGGTATTCAGCCACGTGCTCATCGCCGGAAAGCACCCAGGTCACCTTTTCCAGGTCAACGCCAAACTCATCTTCAAGTATGCCTCTGGCCCAGACTCCTGTTGTCACGGTGTAGCCCCGGTTGACCCCCACTCTCCTGCCTTCTATGTCCTTGGGGCTTTTGATGCCTGACTTGGTGTTATAGACGACTGCGTCATGGTGGAAACCGCGAACGAGAAATGTCGGCAGCGCCGTGAACGGCTTGTTGTGTGCACGAGCGCAAATATAGGTGGTGATTGCCATCTCGCACACGTCAAACTCCAGCTCCCGCACCATCCGGCGAAATGCATGAACCAGCACCGGAACTTCAGTGAAGTCGAGTTCGAACCCCTCCGGAGTGACCGTCCCGTCCTTTACTGCAGCGTTGTTGCCCTGGGTGCGTGACACCGCACTAAGGTGCACTTTTGCCATTAATTCCTGCCCTTCTAGACGGATTTGAATCATTGCCTACAGCTGAAAGGGAACCCCTCACCCTGGTTTTCAGCCGTCTAACATGATGATGAAATAAGTATAATGCCATCATATCTATGAAAAGACAGTGAGGAATGGCGATGGATGAGAAAGTACTTGCCGCTGTTAGAACTGGGCCTAGCACGACCGAAGTCAGGGAGTTTCCAATGCCGGATATCCCAGAAGGCTCCGCCCTCATGAAGGTAGAGGTGGCTGGGATCTGCGGGACGGACGTGAAGCTCTACGCTAAACCCACGATAAAAGGGCCTGTAATTATGGGTCACGAGAATATTGGAATTGTCGCCAATGCAACCCAAGAATTCATGGATCGCAAAGGTGTAAAAAACGGAGACCGCATCTTCGTAGAACACTACATCGGATGCTTCAACTGTATTTGGTGCCACCTTGGGGAATATCGCCATTGCGAGGCAACCGACTGGAGGACCAATCCGGATGCGCGCCGCTACGGATACACCTCAGCAGAGAACAAGTACAACCTCTGGGGCGGCTTTGCGGAGTACATGTACCTTCCGTGGAACGCCGTGATACACAAAGTCCCAGATGGAGTGTCAGCGGAGCTTGCTGGCATTGTGACTCCTATGTCGAATGGCATCCAATGGGCCTTGATCGATGGAGGCGTGGGCTACAACTCCACCGTCCTGATTCAGGGGCCAGGCCAGCAGGGGCTTTCGCAGGCAGTAGCGTGCAAACAAGCTGGCGCTTCGCTCGTGATTGTCACGGGAACGACTCGAGACAAGGCGCGGCTTGACCTGGCGAAGATCCTTGGGGCGGACTACGTCATCGACGTTCAGAAAGAGGACACGCTAGCTCGAATCATGGAGATCACTGAGGGCAAAGGCGTTGACGTTGTGCTCGATTGCACCTCGGGGGCTGGAACCACGCCGATACTTCTCGGTATCGATGCGCTGAAGAGGAGGGGTGGAACGATCGTGGTGCAAGGCGAGGAAGCGGCTTTCCCGGACTTCCCGCTCAAAAAGATGACCGAAAAGGCAATCACGGTAAAGAGCGCCAGAGGGCACAGCTACCTTGCATGCGAACTCGCTTTGGCTCAGCTAGCCTCCAAGCGTTTCCCGCTTGAGCTCTTGACAACTCACCGTTTTGGCCTCAAGGACGTCGATAGGGCAATCAAAGCAGTTGGCGGAGGCGAGCCGGACGTGATTCACGTCTCCCTGATGCCTTGGCTGGACAAGGAAGGTGCGTAATGCCGGTAGTAGTGAAGAACGTCAGGCGTGCTGACGCAGGAATTGTGGAGGAATTCTCTTCTTATGGCGTAGCCACTGTTCACGAAGCACAAGATCGCACCGGTCTGCTGGCTTCACGGATCAGCCCCATCTATAAGGGAAGCAGAATCTCGGGAAGCGCGATCACCGTTAGCGTGGCTCCCGCGGACAATTGGATGATACATGTGGCTTTGGAGTGGTGCAAGCCCGGCGACATCCTGGTGGTTGCACCGACGGCACCTTCAGATGCCGGCTATTTCGGCGAGTTGCTCGCAACATCGGCCGCTGCACGAGGCGTTCGAGGCCTAGTGATTGATGGAGGTTGCCGCGATGTTGCAGAGTTGGAGGAGATGGGCTTCCCCGTTTGGTCCAAGTGCATCTCGGCTTACGGTACCGTCAAGGAGACCTTGGGTTCTGTGAACATTCCGATCGTGTGTGCGGGGCAGCACATAGAGCCGGGTGACGTGATTGTTGCAGATGACGATGGCGTCGTGGTGGTGCCTCGGCGAAACGCTGAGAAGGTGCTCAAGGCCTCTGCGGCGCGTGAAGAGAAAGAGGCTGTCTCCCGCGCTCGCTACAAGGCTGGGGAACTTGGTCTTGACTTTCACAACATGCGTGAGAGGTTGATCAAGGAGGGTCTGGTCTACCTCGATGAGCTGCCAGAGCGAGATTAGATAGTTCAAAACAAAACCGACACGAAAAGACAGGTTCCAAATGATTATCGATTGTCATGGCCACTATACGACGACACCGCCGCAGCATGACGAATTTCGCAAGGCTCAGCTTGCGCACCTTGCCAATCCGTCTTCACCTGAGCCAAAAGAGGCTGAGATCAGCGACGAGGAGATACGCAGCAGCGTAGAGGACAACCAGCTGAGAGTGTTGCGCGAGCGGGGCGGAGACTTGATGATCTTCTCCCCAAAGGCTTCGGCCATGGCACACCACATTGAAGATCCCAAGACGGCCAAGAAATGGGCGCAGGTGAACAACAATCTCATCTATAGGGTTGCGGAGATGTTTCCGGAAAACTTCGCCGCCGTGTGCCAGCTCCCCCAGACTCCCAACGGCTCACTGGATTACTCGGTGGAAGAGCTTCGCAGATGTGTAGAAGAGCTGGGATTTGTCGGGTGCAATCTGAATCCAGATCCTTCTGGAGGTTTCTGGAACTCGAAGCCTCTTTACGACGAGTACTGGTTCCCCCTTTACGAAGCGATGGTGGAGCTTGACGTTCCGGCCATGGTGCATGTCTCCGGTTCGTGCAATCCGAACCACTACGCCCTCGGGCCGCATTACTTGAACTCGGATACCACGGCTTTCATGCAGTTCATAGAGGGAGACTTGTTCTCGAGGTTCCCAACTCTGCGCTTCGTAATCCCTCACGGCGGTGGGGCGGTTCCGTACCACTGGGGTCGTTTTCTCGGGCTTGCTGAAAGGCTAAAGCGGCCTCCACTAAAAGACCATGTCATGGGCAATGTCTTCTTTGACACCTGCGTCTACAACCAGGCCGGCATCGAGTTGCTCTTGAAGGTGATAGATCTGGACAACATCTTGTTCGCGTCTGAGATGCTCGGAGCAGTGCCCAACATCAAAGATCCGGTTACAGGTCAGTTCTGGGATGACACCAAGCGGTACATCGACGCTTTGAATCTATCCGGTTCGGAGCAGCACCGTCTCTACGAAGCAAATGTGAGACGGGTGTATCCGCGTCTTGATGCCAGGTTGAAGGAGATGGGGCGCTAGGCCTGATCAGCCTGATCAATATGCCAGAGTGCCTGGCCAATCATGACTGGGTGAATCGGTCAGGAGCGCAAATGCATCAGCTTGAGCGGCACCGAAGTCTCACCCTTGGTGGAGGCAAATTGTCTACAAAGACTGTGTGTAAGTTTTTCGATTAGTCACACGATTCCATTTCCTGGCTCACGGGATAATGGTAGAATGATTCGCAAAATACTTTGCCGAGTTTGTGGGATCCATGCTTGATTCTTTGAATTAGCTGGTGAAAGGAATTGTTTAAATGCTGCGCGAAGAGATTAATGAACTTATGACCCAGACGGGTCCAGGCACCATGATGGGCGACCTGTTCCGGCAGTATTGGATTCCGGCGTTGCTCGCCGAGGAACTTCCAGAGAACGACTGCCCCCAGGTGCGTGTGAAGATCTTGTCCGAGCGGCTCATCGCTTTTCGCGATTCACAAGGCCGATACGGTTTGATCGACGAATTCTGCGCCCACAGGGGAGTCTCGCTCTGGTTCGGGAGGAATGAGGAGAGCGGGCTGCGCTGCGCATACCACGGCTGGAAGTATGACTACACAGGCCAGTGTCTCGAAGTTCCTTCGGAGCCAGAGAAGAGCACTTTCTGCGCAAGCATAAAACTCCGGTCATACCCCCTGGTCAAAGTTGGTGACATTCTTTGGACCTACATGGGCGATCCAGCAAAGGCTCCTCCTCTGCCGGAGTTCGAGTTCTGTCACGTTCCTTCGTCGCAAACCTTCACGTCGAAGCGACTCGAGGAGGCAAACTGGCTGCAAGCCCTTGAAGGGGGAATCGACTCCAGCCACGTCTCTTGGCTGCACTCCACTGGGCTCAAGGACGACCCACTGTTCAAAGACACCGAGGGAAACAAGTACAATCTTGGTGACTTCAAACCTTACTTCGAGGTCGTAGAGGCCGACGGCGGGCTATACATAGGAGCCCGTCGCAATGCTGAAGAAGGCCACTACTACTGGAGGATCACTCCTTGGATCATGCCAGCTTTCACCATGGTTCCTCCACGCGGCGACCACCCTATGCACGGCCATTTCTGGGTTCCCATCGACGACGAGAACTGCTGGGTCTACACCTTTGACTACCAGCCCGTGCGCGATCTGACGCCCGCCGAGGTTCAGGCCATGAAGGATGGCTACGGCGTGCACAGCCAGAACATTCCGGGAACCTACATACCGGTCAACAACAAGAGCAATGACTACCTGATGGACCGTGATGCCCAGAAGCGAGGAGACACATTCTCCGGTGTTCGCGGAATCGCAATTCAGGATGCTTCCTTGCAGGAGAGCATGGGCCCGATTGTAGATCGCACCAAGGAGCGGCTGGTGACGACCGACGTAGGCATCATCAAGGCTCGCGCCAAGCTGCGCAAGGCGGCAATTGCGCTCAAGGAGCAGGGAATCACCCCTCCGGGTGTGGATCCGTCCCATCACAGGGTGCGTTCAGCCTCTGTGGTACTGCCTAAAGATGTGCCATACATAGAAGCGGTTGCGGACAAGCTCAAGGCACAGCCAGGCGTACGCCAGGCAACTGTCTAGCGGAAGCGGAGGTGCAACTGTGCTGCCAACAAGCTCAGCCAGGGCACATACTGCAGAAGGAGCCAAGTTTCGTCTGACATACCCTCTTGCGCCAGCGCGAGCAGTTCGGGTGATAGCGCTTGACGTTGGAGCTGAGGTGACGGTTCGACGAGTTGCTGACCTGACTTGGCACTCTGCCAGTTTCTTCACTTCTGAAACGTCGTGGAGCAAAGATGGTCTGGAGGGTGGTCCGGTCGAGGTGATCTTGCACAGCCTTGACGGAACTGTCGCTTCGTTGAATGACCTTCTCGTCGGGGTTGACGCCACGATCATGGTCGCCACTTCAGATGCTGGGACCGATGCCGCTGCTGCCATCGGCTCCGCTTGCGCAATCAGAGGGATCATGACAGCGGGGATTGTCTACGGGGATACAAGCTCAAGGATGACTGTGGCGGCGCTTCGTCCTTATGCCAGGGTGCTCGTAGTTTCTCAGGATGAGGACGACCTGGAGACGATCCTTGCGGCGATGCGCGCATAATTCTTCACTTGGCTGCGGCTTCTGGGCCGCAGCTGTTATTGGGTAGCAGTTCAACGAAGAAGGGTCTAGTTGGCTCAGCTCTTGGGAGCGGATCTCTGAACAAACTCCAGGACTTTGAACAGATAGCTAGCAAAGACAGGAAAGGGTGGGTTGATGGAGGACAAGGTGACCGTCCCTGGGCTTCAGCAGAAGAAGCAGAGGGGGGAGAAGATCGTAGGTGTGGTCGCTTGGGACTATCAGATCGCAAG
>JAJZBG010000024.1:29369-33852 GCA_021799035.1 Actinomycetes bacterium
GATAGCTAGCAAAGACAGGAAAGGGTGGGTTGATGGAGGACAAGGTGACCGTCCCTGGGCTTCAGCAGAAGAAGCAGAGGGGGGAGAAGATCGTAGGTGTGGTCGCTTGGGACTATCAGATCGCAAGGATTGTGGACAGGGCGGGAGTCGACCTCGTCTCCGTCGGGGACACCGTCGGAGTGAACCTCTGGGGGCAGCCGCATCCGCTTGAGATCACAATGGACCAGCTGCTGGTGGTCTGCCAGGCAGTTCGCCGCGGCGTCAAGAGGGCTCTCGTTAGTTGCGATTTCCCGTTCGGCCCTCTTCAAGAGGGAACCGCAAGCGCCGTCAAGGCTGCGATAAAGCTAGTGAAGGAGGCCGGTACGGATCTAGTCAAGCTGGATGGAGCTTCAGACTTTCCGGAGGCCATAACTGCAATCGATCGTGCCGGGATACCCGTCATTGCCCAGTTCGGTATCACGCCCCAGACAGCTCTTCGCTACGGAATAACCTACAGTGCCACCCCGTCTGCAGGCTCGGAGATTCCGCCGGAAATGACCGAAGAATTCGTCGAAGAGGCCAGGCGCCTCCAATCAGCCGGAGCATCGATGTTGAATTTCACCAACTCCGGCCCGATCGTGGGCTCTGCCGTAGCAAAGGCTGTCTCGATACCTGTTCTTGGCGGATTCGGCGGAGGCCCATGGCTTGACGGTCGCATTCGGATGGTTACAGCTGCTACCGGATACTCTGCCGCAAGCATCGACAAGGAGCCTGCCGATGCCTACGTAAACGTGGCGAAGCTTACTCTCGAAGCAGTGACGGCGTACTCTGAGGACGTGCGTGCCGGGCGGCAGATCAAGGGAGGAATTCCAGTTCCACCGGAGTAGGGGCATTGAAAAACCAAGGTAGAGCCAGTCACCGGTTCGCGCAGCCAGCCAGTCTCGTCTTTGGCTAGCATGGGTCTACTATGTCACTCTTGTTGGGCTGGTTTACCCTCCTTCTGATCGGGACCGACCTGTTCGTTGTCTCTCCGCTGTTGCCTCAGATTGCCAACGGTCTGGGGATCTCTGCTGGCGACGCGGGGTTGATGGTAACGGTATTCGCGCTGGCATATGTGGTCGGAGGCCCGAGGCTTGGAGCCGTGGCGGACAAGAGGGATAGGCGCCAAGTCTTGGCAGCCTCTCTGGTCGTCTTTGCAGGGGCAAATGTGCTAACCGGCGTCAGCCACGATTTCGTCTGGCTGCTGATCGCAAGGGCGCTGGCTGGATTTGGCGCTTCCGGAGTGACCCCAACGGTGTACGCGATGGTTGTCGGGTCCGCGCCAGAGGGAAAGCAGGCCACCTGGCTCAGCGTGGTCACCTCGGGGCTGCTCCTTGCGCTGTGCAGCGGCGCGCCGGCCGGTTCCATAGCAGCTCAGCTGATCGGTTGGCGTGGCGTCTTCTACATAATAGGGGGGATGGCCCTGGCGGTTCTGCTGGCTGCGCTGGCCACGACAAGCCATTACGTGCGAAATGTGGTGGCAACCCAAGGACTGGAGCAGGCACCGGTCCGAGTCACAACTGCCGTCAAGGCGCGTGCAGTGAGCACCACAACCCTTTGGGCTCTGGCAGTTTATGGCGTATATACCTATCTCGGAGTTGAGTTGCGCCAGAATGCCCGCTTCACTCCCAGCCTCGTTGCGGCGGGGCTTGTCATCTATGGAGTGGGCGCGCTCGCTGGCAATCTCGTCGGGGGCCCGCTCGCAGACCGGAAAGGTCCGAGATCGGTGGTCACTCTGAGCCTGGCATTTCTTGCCTTCGCGCTAGTTCTCTTAGGTGTGGTTTCCTCTGTTCGTCTTGCACTTCTGGTAGGGCTCGGTGCCTTCTCTTTCTGCGCGTATCCATACTTTTCAGCTCATCAGAAGCGTCTTGTCGCCAGGTTCGGCCCTCACTCCGGGGCCCTTCTGGCGTGGAACAATACGGCTATGTACCTCGGGGTCCTGGTGGGGTCTGCCCTAGGAGGCCGCATTATCGCCAGCGCCGGTTTCCCCGCGCTAACTGCATCGGCAGCCGTAGTGGCAGCAATTGCTGCCTTTTCCACCAGGAAGGCCATTACGGATGAGGGAGCGCCGGAGCAGTTGGCAGAGCCCACTTCAAGAACCTCTAGTTCGCCACAATCGGGGACAGATTATCGATAGCCGGGCAAAGTCTCACAACCCTATAATCGTGAGATGTCTGCGATAAATGGTGGCCTGGTCGCTATAGGGGTCCTCGCAGCCGTCACCGTTTTCGTGAGATTACTCCGAATCTCCCTGAGTCTGAAGAGAACAGGCCCTAGCGGTGCCACCCAGATTGACACCCTCGGCGGTTCGAGGCGATTTGCTTTTTTCCCGCCCAAGAACCGATTGGTCGTCTTGTTCGTCATGGTCAGCGCTGCATATTCGTGGCTTGCATCTGGAACGCAGCCTTTCACAGTGGGCTCGGGCCTTGTGTGTGCCATCGCTTTCGCCCCTATGGCATGGTTGGCGTGGTCGAGGATATTGGCCATGCGGAAAGCAGCTCGATCCACCATGAATGCCGGGATGGACGCCCATCTGCGAGAGATGTTGGAGCCCTGGCTCCTTGCAATAGCCTTCTTGATCTTCTGGGAGCTCGTGACGTATTTTGCAGGATTTGGAGGGCATCGCAATGAATTTCCAACCCTGAGCGTCATCGATAACTATGTGTCGAGCTTGAGGCCCAGCAAGGCTGTTGTTTTCTTTCTCTGGCTCGTTCTTGGATGGGCAATGTTCAGGCCATGATCCGCACCATGTGCTTCGCAATCTGGGCTTTTTCGGCCTTTCTGCTACTTGGCTGTGAGATGCTCTCGATCTATAGCAGGGGAAAAGTCCCGGGAGGGGCTAGGGTGCTCGAGATTCTTTCGTCGAAGCCCTACCGCGTCGGCGTTCTGTTCGTTGGTTGGATGTGGCTTGGCTGGCACCTTTTTGCCCGGTGATGTTCTCAGTGGCTGACGCTTTCCAGCAATGAGAACGCAATGGCAAGGCCAATCTTCGAATAAATATCTCCTCTCTAGAATTGAAGATTTAAAGGCAAACTCCCTGGCTAATCATATTCTTTAGAAAGTTGATCTAATTAGTCAGATTTAAGAATATGCTTTTCCTTCAAACAATTGCTGGATGGCTAGAGGGAGTTTTCAATGACCTTGATCGATCGAGCGCCGCATCCCGTTTCGGAAGTGCAAAGAGGCCGGGATCCGCTTGTAATGGAATCGAATGCGGCAGGGCCGCAGTGGCATGTCGTGATTGCCGGCGCAGTGCTGGCAGCAGCGCTTGTTTGGGGTGCCGTCAGCACTGCGGGTTCACAATTAGGCGTGCTCTGCATCGTGGGCCTGGTGCTCGGGGTGGTGCTTTATCGGGCGCGGTTTGGTTTCACCAGCGCATGGCGCCAGCTTGTGGCAGTCGGCCAAGGCCGTGCAATTCGGGCACAGATGGTGATGCTGGCGGCTGGCTCCGCTCTATTCGCGCTTGTTATCAGCCAACACTGGGGACTTTTCGGCGTCACCCCAAAACCTTATGTTTTTCCGCTTGGGGTTAGCCTTGTCGTTGGTTCTTTTCTATTTGGACTTGGCATGCAGCTTGCAGGTTCATGCGCGTCTGGCACTCTCTATGTAGCAGGCACCGGCCAGGGCGTTACGATCGCGACGTTGTTGGGCTTCGTCGTCGGCTCGGTGCTCGGGTCGTGGGACTTTCCGTTCTGGACAAAGAGAACGCCGGCAGGCCCTGCAGTATCGCTGGCCGAGAGCAGACTAGGTTATGGAGGGGCTCTGCTGGTTCAGTTGGCAGTCTTCGCTTTGATTGCTGGGGTTACCTTGTATATCCAGCGACGGCGCACTCCTCCTCCGATAGAAGAGGGAACAAGAGCATCTGGTTGGGCTCGCTTGATCAGGGGGACCTGGCCTTTGATAGCAGGTGCCATCGGTCTAGCTGTCTTGAATGCGGTGACCTTGGCCATCAGTGGCCAGCCTTGGGGGATAACCTTCGCATTCGCTCTATGGGGAGCACAGGCGCTTCAAGCCGTTGGATACCACGTCAGTAGCTGGCCTTATTGGCACTCCGGTCCCAACGCGGCAGCGCTTCACCACTCTGTTTTGGCAAATGTCACCAGCACCATGGACCTTGGAATCATCCTGGGAGCCCTGATAGCGGCGGGGCTGGCCGGGTCATTTCGGCGCTGGCGCCTTCCAAGGCCGAAGATTGCGATCGCAGCGGTCTTGGGCGGCATGGCTATGGGCTATGGCGCTCGGATCGCATTCGGATGCAACATCGGCTCTTATTTCTCAGGAATCGTCTCTTTCAGCCTTCACGGGTGGGTGTGGGCGGCTATGGCCCTCGTCGGTACCTGGGTAGGAATCAAACTCCGGCCGCTGTTTGGGCTTAGGAATCCAAAGCCCACCGATTCAGTTTGCTGATTCCCTGATCAGGCAAACTGGGCAGCGTCTGGCGGTCCACCCCTTTCTTGGGGGTGGA
>JAJZBG010000025.1 GCA_021799035.1 Actinomycetes bacterium
CCAAAGATAAGCACGCAGAAGGGTCGGCTGCCAGATCGTTAGGTCGCTGCGGCATCAGACGCCTGCGCAAAGCAGCGCCTCATTTCGAGGGAATCCTCTCGATATTTCTCATGTAGCCGCGCAGCACATCAGGGATCAAAATCGAGCCATCGCTCTGCCTATAGGTTTCCACGATCACAGCCCAGATCCTTGCCCATGCAAGCGCAGAGCCGTTCAGCGTATGAACGAATTCAATCTGGTTTGTCTCTGAACTCCTGAACCTGATGTTCGCACGGCGGGCCTGGTAATCCCCAAACCAACTGACAGAAGAGACTTCCAGCCACAAGCCGGTGCCAGGCGAATAACATTCCAGATCGAAAGTCCTCTTTGAAGAGTTGCCCAGGTCCGAGGTGCACAAGTCCAATACTCGGTAGGTCAGGCCGAGCCTTTGAAGCAGACTCTCAGCCCTGGAAAGGAGCTCGGCGTGCATCTCGCCTGCTTGGTCAGGCGTGGTATAGGCCAGTATCTCAACCTTGTCGAATTCATGAAGCCTCAAAAGGCCGCGGGTGTCCCTTCCGGCTGAGCCGGCTTCTCGCCTGAAGCAAGACGTGTATGCCGTAAGCCGCACCGGAAGATCCTCTTCTTTGAGGATCTCATCCTTAGCCAGAGAGGTGAGAGGCACCTCGGCTGTGGGAATCGCATAGAGATCGTCCCGCTCCAATCGATAAGCATCTTCTTCGAACTTTGGCAGGTGGCCAGTTGAGACCATGGTTGCGGTTCTCACCAATGTTGGCGGCCGGATCTCCTCGAAGGCATCGGAGTGCGCGTCAAGAGCAAAGTAGCTCAACGCCCGCTCCATGGTTGCACCCAGCCCTCTAAACATCGGAAACATCGATCCTGAAATCTTCGCGGCTCTTTCGAGGTCCAGGATTCCCAGCTCACCCCCTATCTCCCAGTGTGGCTTCCGCTGATGCTCCGAATACGGAGGGAGTTCGATTTCCGGTCCGGAATGCATGCCCGTCTCAGGAGACCACCATCTGAGAATCACGTTGTCAGCTTCCGACTCTCCAATTGGCGTATCCTCGGAAGGAACATTGGGAATTTTGAGGAGCGAGTCCCTTCTTTCTGCCTCAAGATTGCTTGCCTTAGACTCCCACTGGGAAAGCTCGTCTCCAACGGCTCGGGATTTTTCGCGAAGCGTGTTTGCAGAGTCCACCTCGCCAGAACGCATCAGCTTGGCTATCTCTTTGGAGATCGAATTGATCTCCGCCCTGAGTTCGTCTCGCTTGGTGGATGCAGTCCTAGCTTGCTGATCAATGCGCATTAAGTCATCGAGGACCGCTGCTTCCACTCCTCGCGTCGCAAGCGCCTGTTTTACCTTATCCAAATCATCTCTGACTACGCGGATATCTAACATTTCTCTAAATACGGTAGCTTGAATACGTGCCAACTATTGAAGTTAACGACCTATATATTGCCTACGGAGAAAAAATTGCAGTAGCGGGAATCTCCTTCAAGGCTGATTTTGGGGAGGTGTTGACTCTCCTCGGGCCTAACGGTGCCGGAAAAACCTCCACAGTGGAAGCGATCGAGGGCTACCGAAAACCGTCACGCGGAGAGATCAGAGTATTGGGGCTCAATCCGCACAAGGAGCTATCCAAGCTTGCGCCTTCGATAGGAGTCATGCTTCAAAATGGCGGCGTCTACCCCAGAATGACTCCGCTTCAAGCTCTCCGCCTGTTTCACGGCTACTACAAGAAGCCTCTCGATATTGACTATCTGATAGAACTAACCAATCTGAAGGGCACCCTGAAGACCCCATACAGGCGCCTTTCGGGAGGGGAGAAGCAGCGACTCTCGTTGGCACTCGCAATCATTGGAAGACCTAAGGTCGTATTTCTGGATGAACCGACCGCCGGCATCGACCCGGAGGGGCGCCTTGCTGTAAGAGAGGTGATCAGAAGCTTGAAGTCGCAAGGAGTCTGCGTCCTTCTGACTACCCATGATCTCGAGGAGGCGGAGCGGCTATCTGACCGCATAATCATCTTGGACAATGGAAAGATCGTCGCCGAAGGGACTCCGGAACAGCTAATGACTGCATCCAGCGGTGACTTCATCCGATTTAGCGCCCCAAGCAACCTCGACCTCTCAGAGCTTGCTGCCGAACTCAACACAGCGGTGACAGAGGAGAGGGCTGGCGAGTACGTGGTGTCAACAAAGGCAACTCCTGAAGGGGTAGCCAAATTGACCTCTTTCCTGGCAAGCAAGAACATTGCCGTTGGAGATATCAGAGCCGCAAAGTCGTCTCTGGAAGACGTGTTTTTCGCCCTGACAGGGAAGAAGATGGATTCTGAAGTTGTGGGGGAACAAAGCGACCGGCATAGACGAGGAAGGCGCAGATGAAACCGTACCTGGCACAAGCAAGAACGGAAATCAGATTGGCTCTTACGCAAGGCGAATCCCTGCTTGTCACCATCGGAATTCCCGTCATCGTCCTTATTGGCCTTTCTCTGACCAAAGCCCTGCCACTGCCGAGCACAGCTAAATCAGCCACCAGCTTCCTTGTACCCGGCACGATGACCTTGGCAATCATGGCGACTGGCATGGTGTCGTCCTCCATTGCCACCGGCGTCGAACGCTCCTACGGCGTGCTGAAACGGCTTGGCGCTACGCCTTTGGGCCGACCGGCACTCATGGCGGCAAAAATAACCTCGATCCTCGTGGTTGAAATCCTTCAGCTTGCCGTCCTCGCAGTGATCGGCCTTCTCCTCGGGTGGCACCCAGAAGGCAACTGGGGCCTTTTTGCTCTTTCAGCGGTCCTAGCCACCTCAGGCTTCGCGGGGATAGGGCTGTTGATGGCTGGAACGATGAAGTCAGAAGTCATAATCGGGGCGGCAAATGGGATCTATCTGATCATGCTGTTCATCGGTGGGATCATCATGCCGATCTCCTCGCTTCCTGGAGCCATTGAGACACTCGCTCGCCTACTGCCCGCCGCAGCGCTTTCCGAGTCGCTCTACCACGCCATCGGCGTCGGTGGCGGCATACCTCTCTGGGCTTGGCTCAACATGGTCATCTGGGCTATCGGAGCACCGCTGCTGGCAGCAACGAGCTTCCGCTGGGAGCAGTGACGCTGCCCTTATTAACGCATGCCGTCTCGTCTAGCATGTAGACCGTGTCGTTACTGCAATCGGAAAAGTTCAAGTTCTCCCCTAGTACATTCAAGAAATTTGCTCTATTTGCGCTGATTGGTCTCGCGGTGATCATTGTCACCGGAGGGGCAGTGAGGCTCACCGGCTCTGGGCTGGGTTGCCCAGACTGGCCAACCTGTCAGGGCCACCAGTATGTAGCTCAGCTCTCATTTCATCCGATGGTTGAGTTCGTCAACAGGGTAATAACGATCTTCATGACAGTTGCAGTCATACTCGCCGTGGGCGCATCTTTCCTCCGCAAGCCATTCAGGAAAGACCTTGCATGGCTCAGCTTTGGTCTGATCATCGGGATATTCGCACAAATCATTTTGGGTGGCATAACTGTCCTGGAGAAACTGGCTCCTCCATTCGTGATGGCGCACTTCCTGCTTTCACAGGCAATAGTTGCTGATGGGCTGGTACTTTACAAGCGCGCATCAATTTCGGATAAGCCGGCGGTCCGCATGGTCTCACGAGAAACTCTATGGCTCGGCCGACTTATGATTGCAAACCTTGCAATTGTTCTTATGGTTGGAACTGCCGTTACAGGAAGTGGACCTCATTCCGGGAGCCCCATCGCGCCGCGACTGCCATTCCCGCTCAGAGCAGTGGCAGAGCTTCACGCAGACACGGTACTCTTCCTCATAGGCCTCACATTGGCGTCGCTATTCCTTCTAGCCTCATCAAAGGCGCCTGACGAAATCCAGAAAAGAGGAAGGACGCTTCTTTGGGTCATGGCGGGGCAAGGAACTCTCGGATACATCCAGTACTTCTCCAAGCTTCCAGCTCTGCTGGTTGGATTCCACATAGCAGGAGCTACGCTAGTTTGGATCTTGATGATTTGGCATTATCTCGGCTTCTTTGCCAGACCGGCCGAGAATGAAGCTCTTGATCTAGCTGGCAGATTGAAAACGTCTGACATGGCCCAAGCCTAGGATCGGAAAGATGGCCGCCAAACTTCAAACGACACCAGTCGTCGAACACATCAGCTTTCCTTCGGAGATGTTCGCGGATGACCGACCCTGGAAGGTTGTCGTCTGGAATGATCCCATCAATCTCATGACATATGTAACTTGGGTGTTTCAACGCCTGTTCGGGTATTCTCTCGAAAAAGCCCAGGAGCTCATGATGGAAGTGCACACCAAAGGCAAAGCCGTCGTCACATCAGGCGAGCGAGAGAAGGCCGAGCTAGACGCCTACAGGCTTCACGAGTACGGCCTCTGGGCAACTATAGAACAGGACTGAGATGGCTTCACGTGAGATCAAGAAGCTAAGCGAAGACAGGTATAAACTAGACCTGCATCCTCAGATCCGCCAGCTTCTTTCGGACCTGAAGCAGACAACACTAGATCACATAGAAGAAGGTTCTCCTGCTGCAAAGCGAATCTACCCGATTGCCTACAGTGGCTCCGCGGAGATGGAAATGGACTTTGAAAAATTGACCAGGAAGCCGCTCATGAACCATCATCGCGAAAACTTGGCTTTGTTTGAGAGCAGTCTATCGAAATCGGTACTTACCCAGAACGAAGTGCTTGCGTGGATCGGATCACTCAACGACATGAGGCTTGTACTTGGCACAGCTCTTGACCTCGACGAAGATCAACCTTCTCCTAGCGAGGATGACCCCAATTACGAAGGATATGTGATTTACGATTTACTTACGTATTTGCAGGGAGTATTAATCGAAGAGATACAAAACTGAATCGGAGGAGCCAGTCACCCCAGAACTCTCGGGGAGAGCTGCTTTTAGAACCGGGGCCAACTCAATCACAGACAACCTCGACGATTTAAGGACGTGAAATGAGCCAGGTTTCAAAAAGAGTTATAGCAGCCGGGTTTCAAAACCATCCCAAGGCCGCAAAGTTGGTTCAGGATGCCCTCTCTCCATCGGCTGAGCTCGACTTCGCTGAGATTTTAGTCAATCAAGACAGTGCCAGAGGAGCTGCGGCGCTTGTTATTGGGCCGGCCTTTGACTTTGACTCTGATGTCGCCTGCCAGATTGCGCTAAATTGCATCGAAGACGGGACAAACCTGGTAATCATAGGTCTTCCTTGCCAAGCAGACTCTCCTTTTTGGCAAGAGTTCATTGGGGCAAAACCCCTATTCTCCAAACCGGCAGGAGAGTGGTTTTTCAACATTGGCAGCTCCTGCAGTCTTTCGGCGCGACTTCCCGAAGAATTTGCCGCAAGCGGCCAGCTGACAGTTTTGGAACC
This sequence comes from Actinomycetes bacterium, assembly GCA_021799035.1. GTDB lineage: Bacteria > Actinomycetota > Acidimicrobiia > Acidimicrobiales > Acidimicrobiaceae > SCQM01. Next base: position 5,384 of record JAJZBG010000025.1, read on the forward strand.
TCGAGGTGACTCCCAAGTTCTGCTGAGCACCAGCATTGCATTCAGAAATTATGCCACAGCCACCATAAGCCACCATCTGGGCTCCACGATATGCGTTCTCGGATTGGCGCCCACCTCCGATCACGTCTCGGAAGATCTTGCAAGCCTCATCCGGCGAGCTGCGATGATCGGCCAAGAACCAGCAAAGGGGCTACATATTGGTTCTCTGGGAGTTGGAATCGTCGGATACGGGCCCTTTGGCGGCATGGGCACCTACCATGCAACTGCAGTGGCAGAGACAGAAGGGATGCATCTAGTTGCCGTCGTTGATAGCGACGCCGAAAGGCGCAGTGCAGCACTTCATGACTTTCCAGACGCCAGGGCTTACGCCACTGCCGAAGAGATGGCGCAAGACGACGAAGTAGATATCGCTGTCATCGCGACACCACCGATCAGCCACGCGAGTCTATCGCTCGCGCTCCTGGACGCGGGAAAGCATGTGATCAGCGAGAAACCGATGTGCCTGAGCCTGAGAGAAGCCAGGCTGTTGATCGACAAGGCAAGTGCCAAAAACCGGATGTTCAGCGTAAACCAAAACCGAAGATGGGATAGTGATTTTCGCTCCATAATCTACGCCGTCGAAGGTGGCAGCATCGGTAGCCTATTCAACATCGAAACATTTGTGGGCGGTTTCGAGCATCCCTGTCGAGCTTGGCACTCAGAGGAATCGATCTCAGGCGGAGCCGTCTTCGACTGGGGTTCACATCACGTGGACCAGATAACGCAACTCTATGGGAGCGCTCCGGCCAAAGTCAGTGCATCCCAGCACAAGCGGGTTTGGCACGACGTTACGAATGTGGACCAGATACGTGTTCACATGCTTTGGGAGGACGGCAGGGAAGCTGAGTTCTTTCAAAGCGATATCGCGGCAATTAGGAAGCCCAAGTACTTCATTCAGGGAACTAAGGGCACTATCATTGGGAATTATCGTCCGATAGTCGAGGAGACTGTCAGCTTGCCGTTTGGTTATGAAGAGCGTGAGCACCACTATGCCGAAGCTCCCGCCGCCCTGAGACTTTCAAGGTACGAAAGTGGGATTGGACTGGTCGAGGAGAGTATGCCGCTGGCACGAAAGCAACGGTTTGCGTTTCATAAGAACGTGGCTGACCATCTTCTACTAGGTGAGCCCTTGGCAGTTCGCCCTGAGTCCGTTGCCGGAGTGATCGCTACCCTTGAAGCTGCACAGCTTTCTGCGACTACGGACTCCCAATACGTCAAGCTTAGCGAGGTGGAATGTTAAAGGGGAGCAAGGAATCAGGCTCCAGGAGAATCCGGATTGGCGTAATCGGAGCTACTTCATATGTGGCCAAAGCAGCTGTGATCCCGGCAATTCTCGAATCGCACCAAGCCGAGCTTGTTGCGCTCGCGTCTCGAAGCGACACGAGAAGGCTCCCACATAAACGTGGAGTAAGGATCTTCGACAGCTACGAGGAGTTGATGCAAGCTGAAGAAGTCGATGCGGTTTATATCCCGATCCCCAACTCGCTGCATGCAGAGGCGGCAAAGTTTGCACTCGCCAACGGAAAGCACGTGCTTTGCGAAAAGCCTATGGCAATTTCAGAGCAGGAAGTTCGGGAGCTGGCTGAGTTCGCCAACGCCAACAACAAGATCTTGATGGAAGCGTACATGACGCACTACCATCCAAGAAACCGGGAATTGATGGGCGTGGTCACAGCTAGGCACGCTGTCAAAGTCCGCCATGTCCACGCAGGATTCACTGGGACGCTTGAACGTGAAGACGACTTCAGATGGCGGCCAGAGATGGGAGGCGGCTCCCTCAGAGATGTGGGCGTCTACCTGATCTCACCGATACTCGAATCGGCAGGCCAGCTTCCAGAATCCGTATATGGCCAGGCGATTTACAGTGCTTCTGGAGTTGACGAGAGCTTTGCCGGCCTTCTGAGCTTCAAGAATGGAATGAGCGCAACTATATTCTCGTCCTTTATCTCGGGCGAAGGCCAGTACCTTAGGTTCACACTTGAGAAGGGCAGGATCAGCTTAGTGAACGCCTTTACTCCAACGCTCGACGACAACCTGTTCGAAGTGAGCAACCTGAACGGCAAGTTGCAGACCTTCAAGACCAAGCCAGCAAATTCTTACCTGGAGATGGTAAATCACTTCTGTGACCTGGCAAACAACCGCGTCAAGCCATTGAGGCCACTAACCACAACCTTGTCGGTCCAGCGAATCGTAGATCACCTGTTGCTCTCAGCACAGCACCGTCGTGTCGAGTATCTGAGCCCGATCTCCCAGCTAGATGGGACCAATTCTTCCTGAGGAAATACCGGCCATCTGATTAGGGTTCTAAATACCATGAAAACAGAGTGGGTGAGAGTTAGCGACGATTGCAGACTGGCGATTGACATTATTGATGGCGACCGAGACGGCTTCCTGCTAGTTCATGGACTGGCTTCCAACGCCAGGCTTTGGGACGGCTTGTCACGAGAGCTCAGCTCACTTGGATACAAAGTTGCCATTGTCGACCAGCGAGGACATGGAAGGTCCGACAAGCCGCAAACGGGATACGACTTCGCCACGGTTTCGCGTGATTTGGCCGTCGTAACAGAACACCTAAGCAGCACGTCCGGATTCGTCCAACCAGTTATCGCTGGCCAATCATGGGGAGCCGCAGTCGCAGAGTCTTTCGCCAGTGATTATGGACAACTTGTTGGAGGGGTTGTGGCTGTTGACGGAGGGATGACCGCTCTGGCGGAGCGATTCCCCGAATGGTCTGAATGCAAAGCACTTCTTGCACCCCCAAATATGCTCGGCATCCCTTGGGAGCATTTCGAGTCCCTGGTCAGGTCCAACCATCCCGACTGGCCCGAGAGTGGGATACAAGGAGTCCTTGCCAATATGGAAAGACTCCCTGACGGCACTTTCCGGCCTTGGCTAAGTCGAGAACATCATATGGAGATCCTCTGGCATTTATGGCAGCACAATCCATTCGATGTTTGTGAAAAGATTGGCGTTCCAATCCTTTTCGTCGCAGCCGGAGGAGATCCCATTCGAGACGAAGCCAAAGAGGTTGGCCTTGAGAGGCTATCAAAGATCGCACGAAAATCTAAGACGGTCTGGTTCAACCCCGCAGACCACGATATACATGCGCAGTTTCCGGAGCAGCTTGCCAAACTCATGCATGCCGAACTCACTGCAGGAATTCTCTCATGACCAAGGCTCCACGCATTCTGACGGTTATGGGGTCTGGCGAGACATCCCCTACGATGGTGAAAACCCATAGGGAGAACATTTCGAAGATCATGGGGAAGCCATTTGGCATAATCCTCGACACGCCGTTCGGATTCCAGAGCAACGCCGATGAGATATCAACCAAAGCAATCGAATATTTCAAGGTCTCTGTAAACCTTGAAACTGAGGTTGCATCTTTCAGGTCTGGTGCGATGGAGCCTATCGAACAGGAGAGATTCTTCTCAAAACTAGGCAAAGCAGAATTCATCTTTGCCGGTCCCGGAAGCCCAACATATGCGCTTAAGCAATGGAAAAATACGCCAGTCCCGCGAATACTGACCAACAGGCTCGCTAAAGGACCTGCTGTAATAACATTTTCCAGCGCCGCTGCTCTGACTCTGGGTAGCCACACCGTTCCCGTATACGAGATCTATAAGGTTGGAGATGAGCCATCCTGGGCACTGGGCCTCGACATCCTTGGAGCGTTCGGAATCAAGGGTGCCGTTATACCACACTTCAACAACGCAGAGGGCGGAAATCACGATACGCGATTCTGCTACCTCGGGGAGGAGCGCTTAGGCCTTATGGAGTCCAAGCTGGATCAAGATTGTTCGATCTTCGGAATCGACGAACATACGGCCGTTGTCATCGACCTTGAAGCCGAAACTGTTCGGGTCACTGGCAACGGAGGATTCACCGTTCGAAATCAAGGGAGGCAGGCAGTACTCGAAAGCGGGTCCGAGTTTCCTCTCCATTTGCTTCGAGAAGTCCGCGCCTTCTTTGCCAACGCAGCTGACGACATCCCGAAGCCTCAGCAAGCGACCCCCGTCCCACAATGGGCCGACCACCCAGGATTGTCACCATTCCTCGAGACGGTTGAACAGTTGCGACTTGACTTTGACCATGCGCTCTCAGACAAAGACACAGACGGTGCCACCAAGACGCTGCTGGCCTTGGTCTCAGAAATAGACAACTGGCAGAATGAAACATTTCAGTCCGACGAGATGGAGCAGGCGAAATCGGCACTTCGCTCCATGATTGTGCAACTTGGCGAGTTTGCACAGAAAGGCACCACCGAGCCAGAGGAGGTTTTCGGGCCATTCGTGGACTTGATAATCAATCTCAGGCTGGAAGCCCGAAAGGAGAAGCGCTGGAACGAATCTGACCAGATCAGAGATGCTCTGGCGCAGCTCGGGATTGAAGTGAGAGATATTCCTGGCGGCTCTGAGTGGTTTTCTATCGGAAACAGTTGACTGAGCTATTAGTATTGACTCTCGCTGCTCAATGCCCCCATCGTCTAGCGGCCTAGGACGTCGCCCTTTCACGGCGGTAACACGGGTTCAAATCCCGTTGGGGGTGCCAGATTCCATTCTGGAGTAGCTATGCTTTTGGTTTTACCCGGGCTATGTATAGCCCGCTGGGACCTGTGGTGCAGCTTGGAGTGCACGTCGGCCTGTCAAGCCGAAGGTCGCGGGTTCAAATCCCGTCAGGTCCGCAAACGGTAATCCCGTTGGGGGTCGAGTAGCTCAGTTGGTAGAGCGCGCGCCTGAAAAGCGTGAGGTCACCGGATCGACGCCGGTCTCGACCACTGATTTGTGTGCAGGTGATTCGGCTCTTCCGTATTCAGCGGGGTCGCAATAGATCAACAGGGCGGTTGTGGGCCTGAGTGACAGGCACCAGTAGATCTTCTCACCTGAGAAGCTCCAATCTTTCTCACAGCGATCCGACAAATCAGGTTCCCAGTTTTAGCAGCGAAAACATCATTTATACCGACAAGTAGAGATATTGTATTAGCGAAAATATATTCCCTAAAACGAAGAACACTCGCTCTGCTAGCGTTGCAAGCAAATCGAGATTCAAATATCGGTCAACGACTACGTTCACTGGGTGGTGGTAGCAGATGGGCAAGCAATACGGTCGACTAACTGAACCCCTCGTGCGTGATAAGTCCGGCGACTTAAGAGTTGCCACATGGGACGAGGCGCTCGACATGGCTGCTTCAGGCTTTCAAAAGGCAATAGATCAAGGTGCCACTAACTCTTTCGGGATGTTTAGCTGCTCGAAAGCAACCAACGAATTGAACTTCATGGCGCAAAAGTTCATCCGTGCCGTGATGGGCAGTAACAACATCGACAGCTGCAACCGTACCTGACATGCTCCCAGCGTCGCCGGTCTGGCGACAGTGTTTGGAGCAGGCGGAGGAACCAGTTCCTATAAAGAGGCTGAAGATGCTGACGTAATCGTCCTTTGGGGTTCAAATGCTCGAGAAGCTCACCCAATCTTCTTCCATCATGTATTAAAGGGCATTCACAAAGGAGCAAAGCTCTACGTTGTGGACCCAAGAAAGACGACATCGGCGCAGTGGGCCGATCTTTGGATTGGCCTTGACGTTGGAACGGACATTGCACTGGCGAATACCATTGCCCGTGAAATCATCCACGCGGGACTTGCAAACACGGAGTTCATCAATCGTGCGACTTCAGGTTTTGACGAATACGCGAAATCAGTTGAATCATTCACTCTTGAAGAAGGCGAGCGACTAACTCGGGTTCCAGCCTCCCTAATTAAGAATTTGGCACATGCATATGCTACTGCCGATAGAGCGCAATTGTGCTGGACACTCGGAATCACAGAACACCACAATGGCACAGACAATGTCTTCGCTCTCATCAACCTGGCACTGCTGACAGGCCATGTCGGCAGATACGGCTCAGGCATCGTGCCGCTCAGAGGGCAGAATAACGTCCAAGGCGGCGGAGACATGGGGGCGCTCCCAAACAAGCTTCCCGGCTTCCAAGATATCGAAACTGACGATCGAGCACGACTCAGGTTCGAGACCCGATGGGGCACTAGCATACCAGCCAAGCGAGGATGGCACCTTTCACAGATGTTTGACGCGATGGAGCGAGGTGAGCTCAGAACGCTCTACGTAATTGGTGAAAATCCCGCTCAATCTGAAGCCAACACAAACCATGCCGTAAAATTGCTCAAAGGTCTTGAACATCTAGTGGTCCAGGATATCTTTCTGACCAAGACCGCCGAGCTTGCCACAGTGATACTTCCAGCCTCGGCTAACTGGGTGGAATCGGAGGGCACTGTCACCTCAAGCGAAAGAAGGGTTCAAAGAGTCAGGCGAGCACTGAATCCCCCCGGCAACGCAAGAGACGACATCGAGATAATCTGCGAAATCGCTAAGCGGATGGGGCATGACTGGGGACATCCAACTGCAGAAGACGTATGGAACGAGCTGCGGAGCCTCTCCCCTATCCACGCTGGCATGAGCTACAAGCGTCTCGAGGACCTGGGCGGCATACAGTGGCCATGCACGGATGAGAACGATCCGGGCTCCCAGTTTCTTCACGGACGTCTTTGGGCGGATCCAGTGGTCGGACCACTCGCGCCATTCACGCCAGTGGCGCATGTGCCTGCACTCGATACATTGAGCGATGAGTTTCCGATAAGGCTTACAACGGGCCGCAGACTTGACTCATTCAATACGGGAGTGCAGTCCGGGGGTTTCTCCTCACCGCTGCGCCGACCGGAGACTCTCAACCTCTCGCCGGAGGACATGGCTGGCCACGGTCTCGCCAATGGAGAGATCGTGTCCGTCTCGTCCAGGCGCGGAACCATTCAGGCCCCAGTTCTCACCGATCCAACTTTGCGGCCTGGTCTGGCGTTCATGACGTTCCACTTTCCTGACGACGTTGACACCAACGTTCTCACTGTCGATGCGTGGGATCCAAAATCGGGAACTTCTGAGTTCAAAGCCACGGCGATACGAATCGACAAGATCGGCAACCAGGCTGACGCGAGAAATTCGTCTGTACAGGTGGAGGCTACGGCATAAATGGATCTAAAGACCTCTGGAAAACCAGCCTCAGTCGAAGAGAAAGAGGTGCTCGACGCCATTCTGTCAAAGATAGATCAGCCAGATCCAGACAGGAATGGCAAGATTCTTACCGATGGGCATGGCATCCCGTCCTTCAACAGTGGAGGCCATAGAGACCTCCTCTTGCCTGCTTTGCACGCCCTGCAAGAAAGGATCGGGTGGATTAGCCACGGTGCGCTTGACTACCTGAGCATCCAGCTAGGGGTCCCTCCAGCCGAAACCTACGGGGTGGCAAGCTTCTACTCCATGTTCTCGTTGGAACAGGCGCCCGAGACTGTGATCCATGTATGTGATGACATTGCATGCAGGGCTGCACTAAACGCAGACCCGGCGGAGGCCATGGGCCAAAGATTCGGGAGTGACAGCAGGGTCTCAGACAATACCATGTGGGTCCGAAGCCCTTGCCTGGGACGATGTGAAGAGGGATCAGCTGCTCTGATCCAGCATTCAGGCTCAGCGCATCGGCGCGTTCTCATGGCACCGTTCGACGTTGATGACCTGGCAAACCAAATGAGAAAGCCAGTCCTCGAATGGACCAACACCGATTCAGTTCGGATCCCTCAAAGAGAGACTGCCCCCGACACGTTGCGATTGCTGAGAAGAGTCGGCGTGGTGGATCCTTCCTCTGTTGACTCATATAAGGTCCACGGTGGATACGAGGCACTCAGACGAGCCTTGGAAATCGGACCCGAGAATGTGATCAGAGAGGTCAAGGATTCCAAACTCATGGGTCGGGGAGGTGCAGCATTCCCAACAGGGGTGAAGTGGGAATCGGTGGCGAGAAACACCGTCAGACCGCATTACTTCGTCTGCAATGCAGATGAATCTGAACCCGGCACCTTCAAAGACAGGGTCATCATGGAACAGGATCCATTCTCCATTGTCGAAGGACTCACCATAGCGGGCTATGCAACTGGTTGCGAGAAAGGATATGTCTACATACGAGGAGAATACCCGCTAGCCGAGGAGCGCCTTGAAAACGCCATCACCGCGGCCAGAACGAGGGGGCTTCTCGGCAAGAATATCCTTGGCCGAGATTTCAGTTTCGACATCGAACTGCGGAGAGGAGCGGGAGCCTATATTGCTGGCGAGGAGACAGCGCTGTTCAACTCGATTGAGGGCAAGCGCGCCGAGCCTCGCAACAAGCCCCCGTTTCCGGCCCAAGCCGGTCTATTCCAAAAACCAACCGGCATCAACAACGTAGAAACGCTAATCAACATACTTGAGATCCTCTCGGTGGGAGGAATCGCCTATGCGAAAATAGGCACCCCTGACTCCAGCGGGACAAGACTATTCTGCTTATCCGGAAGCGTCAGCAAACCGGGCCTGTATGAAGCACCATTTGGAGTCAAGCTAGGCGATCTTCTTGAGATGGCAGGAGGAGTTGCATCCGGCAAGACTCTGAAGGCGATATTGCTTGGAGGAGCGGCGGGGTCTTTCGTAGGTCCCGACCAGCTTGACATTCCGCTTTCCTTCGAGGGCGTGCGAACAGCTGGAGTGACTCTTGGATCTGGCGTCGTGATGGTCTTCGACCAAGATGCTGACATGAACCAGGCAATACTGCGGATTGCTCAGTTCTTCAGAGAAGAGTCTTGTGGGCAGTGCGTTCCCTGCCGAGTCGGGACCGTGCGACAAGAGGAGCTGTTGACTCGGCTGGCGACAAACAACATGATCGGCTCTCGCTCAGACGAGCTGGAACTTTTTGGAAGCATCGCTTCCGTAATGAGGGAGTCGTCAATCTGCGGACTCGGCCAAACGGCGGCTAACGCTGTCGAGTCGGCGTTAAAACTCGGACTGTTTCAAGGATAGGAACGGGTTATGAGCAATGGAGTAGCTGTCTCTATACAAAGAACCGTCAAAATCACCGTTAACGGAAGTGAATTCACCGCGCCGGAGGGTTCTACAATTCTTCAGGCTTGTCGCAGCGAGGGTCTGGAAATTCCGACCCTGTGCTACTTGGAGAACCTCACCCCCGTAAACACCTGTCGCCTCTGCATGGTAGAGGTTCAAGGCTCAAGAACGCTTGTGCCCTCTTGTTCACGAAAGATCGAACCCGGGATGGTAGTCAACACCGAATCGGATCGAGTGCAAGCAAGCCGCAAGATGGTGCTTGAACTTCTCGCTTCATCTGTCGACATGTCCATCGTCTCTGACGAGCTCTCTGAATGGATGGAACGGCACCAGGTAGACAAGGAGCGGTTCGGGCCCCAGGCACTGCCGGCACAGTTGGGCGAGCGGGAGACAACCCATGCCGGCCATCACGTCAGGGGAGATGGAACGCTGGCGGCAACTGTGTTCGAACCAGTGAAAATCGACAATGACCAGTACGTAAGAGATTACTCGCGATGTGTCCTCTGCTATCGGTGCGTCGAGGCCTGTGGAACCGACGCCCAGAACACATTTGCCATCGCCCTAGGCGGACGCGGATTCGAAGCCCACATTACAACTGAGTACGATGTTCCGCTTCCGGAGTCCGCGTGTGTTTACTGCGGCAATTGTGTCGCCGTATGTCCAACCAACGCTCTGATGTTCAAGATTGAACACGACATGAGACAAGCCCAGACTTGGGATGAATCGCGGCAGACTTTGACCCGCACAATTTGCCCCTACTGCGGCGTTGGGTGCAATCTCGAGATCCACGCGCAGGACAACAAGATAGTGAAGGTGACGTCACCTCTCGACCACGATGTCACAAGCGGAATGCTGTGTGTAAAGGGACGCTTCGGATTCGAGTTCATCAATTCATGACTCCCAAATTGGGAGGAACCGGGTTTTGCCGGCTCGCAACGTCACAGATCATGATTCTGTAGTTACGAACCGCAAAACCCGCTTGCAGAAACTGCTGGAAGCGAAGCACTAACGAGTAGTGCTTTTACGGACTCCCTTGCCGTAGCGGCCTTTTGCGCCGCGTTCAAAGCCGGCTTCCCTGGACTTCGGTGCTTCCCACCGATCCTTGCGGGAGCTTGAGCCCTGTGCCGCCGGAGTTGTCGCAACCCCCGATCGCTGTCTGAACCGAGAACTCGACGAAGACGGACTCGCATGGTTGGGACGATCGGGTCGCCCATACCTGCTGGAGCGAACTGATCTCCCAGCCCTGCTGCGCGAAATGCTCTTCTCGCGCACGTCAAGGCGCTCTTCGAACTCTACAGCTTCTTCAGCCTGGCTGTACTTGACGAGCAATCCGAGCCTTGAATCACTCGGATCGACAAGGAATACCGGCAAGTCGGACCCTAGATTCCTCTGGAGAATCCGAACCTTCGAGCCTTGGCGGGGATCAACAAGCGTCACAACAACCCCTGTAGAGCCTCCCCGGGCTGTGCGCCCCGACCGGTGAATGTAGCTCTTGTGGTCTTCGGGAAGGTCGTAGTGGACAACCAGATCCAAGCCTGCAACATCCAAGCCCCGAGCAGCCACGTCGGTCGCAACGACGACTTTCAGTGAACCTCTTGAAAACTGCTGGAAAACCCGATCCCGAGCTGACTGGCGAAGATCGCTGTGCATTGCGGAAGCACGAATGCCGTGTCCCATCAGCTGATAGGTCAACTCATCCGCTCCACGCTTAGTCTTGGTGAAAACCAGTGCCCTATCCGCACCCTGGAGAATATTGGCCGCAGCCTCCACCTTTGACCTCTCGTCAACGGCGAGGAAGTGTTGGGTCATGCGAGAAGGCACAGAAGGCTCTGGTGTCACTTCGTGGTAGACGGGATCGTTCATGTATCTCTTGATCAAGCGATCGACATCCCCATCGAGAGTTGCCGAAAAGAGCATGGTCTGGCGATCAGGAAAAGTCTGCGCCAGGATCTCCTCGACCTGCGGCATGAAACCCATGTCCGCCATCCGATCAGCTTCATCAATGACCACTGATGTTATCCTTGCCAGCGACACTGCCCTTCTATTGACCAGGTCCATCAGCCGGCCAGGTGTGGCAACAAGAATGTCAACTCCATTCTTGAGTGCCTTGATTTGGGTTTGAATGCTCACTCCACCGTAGGCCACGGAGACTCTAACGTCCCTTTGCCCCATCACCGAGGCCAGAACATCTTTAACCTGAACTGCCAACTCCCGAGTGGGCACCAGCACGAGGGAGCGGGGATTCTTGGGTTGACCTTTTTCACCCTGCTGGAGTAGAGCGATGCCAAAGGCCAGTGTTTTTCCACATCCCGTATCAGCCTTGCCGCAGATATCCGCTCCTGCGAGGGCATCTCTGAGAGTCAAGGATTGAATCGGTAGAGGTTCGGTGATTCCCTGACCCTTCAAGCCCGTGATTATTCGTTGATCTACGCCAAGAGACGCAAAACTATTTGTCATGATTTCCTTTTATTCCATTTGCGCTTTATAAAGCGACTTTCGCGATCTGAGTTCGTCTCGAAGATGACTCTTTGACCGCAACATACAAACGGAACAAAAAGACGATCACAGATGGCTGCCCAATGCAGCTATATCAGCTTTACAGGATAACAGCTAAGGGCAAGTCCTTCGGCAGCCCAGCAATATGCCATGCTTTTGCGCCAAGGCCTACTCGTTTAGAGAGTGCCGGATTACTCCATCGGCTCGAGCTGCGTCAGCCACCGCGCTGGCAACTAGGGCGACCACCGACCTGTTGAACACAGATGGAACGATGTAGCTCGGAAGGATCTCGTCCTCTGGAACTGCAGATGCAATCGCGTTTGCCGCAGCAAGTTTCATCGATTCGGTGATGGTCATTGCGCCTGCGTCGAGGGCGCCTCTGAATATCCCGGGAAAGCAAAGGACGTTATTTATCTGGTTCGGATAGTCGCTCCGCCCAGTGGCAATCACCGCTGCGATCCCTTCGATCTCCTCTGGCATGATCTCCGGCGTCGGGTTGGCCAAGGCAAACACGATCGGTTTGGATCCCATTGCCATGACATCCTGCCGTGTGATCAGATCCGGACCGGAAACCCCAACGAAAACGTCGGCTCCAACCATGGCATCAGACACTGAGCCCTTGAGCTTGTACGGATTTGTGTTGTCTCCGAGCCAAGCCTTCATCGCCGTATCACCTTCACGACCCTGGTAGATCGCGCCTCTGCGATCAGTGACTATCACATCGGGAACCCCAGCATTGGAGAGGATCTTTGCAATCGCCACTCCAGCAGCGCCAGCGCCCATGATCACTACTCTCAGGTCGGTCATTTTCTTGTCAACGACCCTCAGCGCATTGCGAAGTGCGGCAAGCACAACGACAGCAGTTCCATGCTGGTCGTCATGAAACACAGGGATGTCCAACCTGGACCTCAGAGCCTCCTCAACTTCGAAGCACCTGGGAGCTGCTATGTCTTCAAGGTTGATGCCTCCGAAGGTGGGCTCCAACCTGGCAATCGTCTCGATCAGCTCCTCCGTCGAGTTGACGCTCAGGCATACCGGAAAACCATCTATGCCTGCAAACTCTTTAAAGAGTTGCGCCTTTCCTTCCATCACGGGCATCGCTGCGTGAGGACCGATGTTGCCGAGCCCCAGGACTGCTGTCCCGTCACTCACAATTGCAACAGTGTTGGCCTTGATGGTGTAGGTGTGAACCTGCACCGGCCGATCAACAATCTCCATGCATACACGTGCAACTCCGGGAGTGTAGGCCATGGAAAGGTCATCCCTGTTATTGATGGGATTCTTCCCGCGAACCTCAATCTTTCCTCCCAGGTGAAGTCTGAACACTCTGTCGAGCACGCTCCGGATGTGGACACCTTCCACAGCTTCACATGCTGCCCGGATCTTGAGAACGTGATCATCATCAGTTGCCAGCACGGTAATATCCCTGATAATGAGGTCGTTGTATACTTCTACCAAGTCCAGGCCCAAAATGTTGCCACCAGCCTCTCCTATGGCCGTTGTGAGGCGTCCGAGGGCTCCTGGACGATGGGAAATCTCCGCCCTTATAGTCACTGAATGAGACACGTTTGGTGTAGCCATAATCGCCGATCCTACCCGATTTGCAGCAAATGCCTTGGCAGCGCTGCCTATCTAAAAATACATACATGTAAAATCTTCTGGGTTGTTACAAAAAGTCTATACAGTCTGATGCTTGAATAGATAATTCGGCAAGGGCCGGAAAATTTTTGCAAATCTTGGGCAAGGGTACGTAAACAATGAAAGAATGGCTACGAATCCATAAAGTTTGGAAATGTCGTTGTTTGGTTGGTTCAGAAAACATCGGGAGAAAAAGTTGATCCCGGGACCGGGTAACGACGGTGGCCAGGCAAAAAATCAATCGGATCCAAACAATGAAGTAGCAGCGCGATCTTCAGCAACAAAGAGCCCAGTCTCCCCCCAACTTTTGAATCATCGTGATTTGGGGCTCAGCGACAAAGATCTCCGAGACATGTATGAGATCATGCTAACGAGCCGGTTGGTTGATAAGAAGATCTGGACCCTCAACCGAATGGGCAAGGCGTCCTTTTCAATTTCAAGCGCAGGCCACGAAGCAATCCACGCTGGCATCATCAAAGCAATAAGACCAGGCGAGGACTGGATCTTGCCCTACTATCGTGACCTTGGCCTGCTTCTCGGTCTGGGCATGACTCCCTACGAAGCATTCTTGGGAATTTTTGGAAAAGCCGAGGATCCAAACTCTGGCGGTCGCCAAATGCCGAATCATTGGTCGCTTCCTCGTGCCAGGGTGGTGACAGGCTCTTCCCCGATAGCCACGCAGTTGCCTCATGCGGCGGGAATTGCCTATGGACTGAAGCTAGACGGTTCAAAAGAGGTGGCGATCTGTGACTTCGGAGATGGCGCGACTTCCAAAGGCGACTTCCACGAGGCCCTGAATTTTGCGGGAATTCATGATCTCCCTGTAATTTTCATATGCGAAAACAACGGATACGCAATATCGGTGCCGTTGGCTCTTGAATCTGCAGTAACTGAGCTTTACAAGAAAGCGGTCGCATACGGTATCGAAGGTGTCCAGGTCGACGGAAACAATCCTCTTTCAGTCTATACAGCAGTCAAGAAGGCCGTTGAGAAGGCCCGATCTGGCGGAGGAGCGACGTTTATCGAAGCAATTGCCTACCGTTTCGATCCCCACACCTCTGACGATGATGACCGAAACTACCGCTCAAGGGAGGAAGTAGAGGCAGCCAAGGCAGACGACCCCATAACCAGGCTCGCAGACTACTTGACCAAAAAGGGCATCGCATCCGACTTCGAACTGCTGCAACTGAAAGACCGCCTCGTCAAAGCCATCAACAATCAGGCTTCGCTTGCCCAGGAAGTCCCTGACCCTACTCCGGACTCAGTCGGTACGCACGTTTACGCAGAAGTGATCGAGAATACCGAACCGGCGCGATATGAAAGACCGAGCTTCAAGCCGGTCAAGACTGGAAATGTGATCGAGGCCTTGCGAAGCGGCCTGGGCCATATCCTTGAAACCGACCCGTCCTCTTTGATCCTCGGTGAGGATGTGGGACGCAAAGGAGGGGTGTTCAAAGCCACTGAAGGCCTCTGGGAAAAATATCCAGAACGCGTCCTCGACACCCCCCTTGCCGAATCCAGCCTCGTCGGATTTGGAATCGGCCTGGCTTTCCTGGGCAAAAGACCAATAGTAGAAATCCAGTTTGCCGACTTCATACATTCAGCTTTTGACCAGATCGTGTCAGAAGCAGCAAAGGCGCACTACCGTTCTGACGGAGGATGGCACGTGCCAATGATCATTCGCACCCCCTGGGGAGGAGGGGTCCACGGAGCCCTCTACCACTCCCAGGCGATAGAGGCCCTCTTCTCCCACATCCCGGGACTGAAGGTCGTTGCACCAAGCACTCCCAAAGACATGGTAGGTCTGCTCAACTCCGCCCATTTGGACCCTGACCCGGTTCTCTTCCTCGAACACAAGAAGGCCTACCGGCTGATCTCTGGACCTATTCCAGAGCTAGACTTTCAGGTGCCAATTGGAAAAGCCGAAATAGTCAGACCCGGGAAGGACCTTGCGATCATCACGTACGGCATTCATCGCCATTATGCTTTGGCGGCAGCCGAAAGTCTGCAGGACGAGGCAGACATAGAGGTGGTAGATCTCAGAACCATATCTCCCTTGGATAGGGCTACGATAATTGACTCGGCCACCAGATGTTCACGTGTTCTGATAGTCCACGAAGACAACGTCTCCTTTGGTGCAGGAGCTGAAATAGCTGCCATAATATCGGAGCATGCATTCTGGGCACTTGATGCTCCGATCAAAAGGCTGGCAAGTCCGGACATACCCCTTCTAGGATTTTCATCGGCCATCGAGCGAGCCTTGATGATAGGGACTGACGAGATCGTCAAAGCTTCAAGAGAGATCCTCGCTATCTAGGACCACTTTTCAGAACAACAGTCCACCCTCATAGTCGAATCCGAGCTCGTTTGCCGTGAACACGGCTTTGAACTCCACATCCATCGCTCGGAGAAGCCGCTCTGCACTCCCACCTCTGTCGACGAGTGCAACCGCAAGGACTACCTCGGCGCCGGCATCCCTGACTTCCGTGACAGCCTCGAGCATCGAGGTCCCTCGCGTAACGGTGTCTTCGGTGATGACGACTTGATCCCCAGCAAGGAGCATGCCGGCTATCCTCCCACCCCCACCATGGTCCTTTGCCTCCTTTCGGACCGAGAAGCTCCTGAGGGGCTTGCCGAGGGCGGCACTTATGGCTGCGGTTGAAAAGGCAATCGGGTCGGCGCCCATCGTAAGGCCCCCAATGGCAGAGGCATTGCTTGGGAGTATTCGGAACATGGCATTGGCAACCAGAAGCATCCCATCCGCCGAGCAAACGGTCTTTTTCGCGTCGATGAACCAGTTGCTCTCAACGCCAGATTTCAAGATGAACTTCCCGGTCAGTATCGAGTGCTCAATGAGATGGTTGCGCAGCTTTGCCCGCAGAGCGTCATCATCCATCCCCTGGATAACCTGCAAAGGATTCACGTCTCGCTCAGACAAACCTCACGCCCCCTTCACCACTCTCAACGGTTCCCAACAAGAATGTATCTATCGAACAGCCCTCGATGTGGCGGCGAACTGACGCCTCGCCCCGAGGCTCCACCACGAGTATCATGCCGACTCCCATGTTGAAAACCCTAAACATCTCTTCGTCCGACACCATTCCCTGCGACTGAATCTCACGGAAGATCCTTGGGACCTCGAACGAATCCATTCCTATCTCCGCGGAAAGGCCCTCAGGCAAAGAGCGAGGCAGGTTTCCCGGCATTCCACCTCCAGTAATATGGGCACAACTGGCTATCAGCCCCTTGTCAGCAATTGAGCTAACCGCATGGCTGTAAATGACCGAGGGCTCCAGTAGCACCTCGAAGAGACTTCGGCCAGACCCGCTCCAGCTAGGCATGTTTCCCGCTTGTCTTATTTCGTCTTCAGAAGAGCCCCCAAACAACGCTGCCCTGGCGAGAGAAAAGCCGTTAGAGCGTAGATTGGGTGAACCCAACCCGATCAGCCTGTATCCCTCACGCACCCGGCTCGGCCCCCAAATCCTCGAGCGATCGACAATCCCCACTGCGAAGCCAGCGAGGTCAAAATCTCCCTCATCCATGGCGCCGGGGTGCTCCGCCATCTCTCCACCGATCAAAGAGGTATCGGCCATGACACAGCCATCCGCAATTCCGCCCACGAGCTTCTCTATTTGGTCAGGATCGAGCTTTCCAATCGATATGTAGTCCAACATGAAAAGCGGCTTTGCGCCGGTGCACACAAGATCGTCAACGCACATGGCCACGAGGTCGATTCCGATGGTCTCGTATGATCCTGCCCACCTGGCCACCATTGCCTTGGTGCCTACACCATCGGTGGAAGAGACAAGTACAGGCTCTGTATAGCCCGAGACATCAGGCGCGAACATTCCGGCAAAACCGCCTATCTCGGAAACCACTTCTCGGGAGAAGGTTGCCTTGACCTTGGATTTGATCCTTTCGACGGCCGCCTCGCCAGCTTCTATGTCAACGCCCGCAACGGCGTAGGTCAATGGCCCGGTGACATCGCCGTTCATCTAGCCGGCCCGGTTCTCAGCCGCTGT
The DNA here is from genome assembly GCA_021799035.1 of Actinomycetes bacterium. Lineage (GTDB taxonomy): Bacteria > Actinomycetota > Acidimicrobiia > Acidimicrobiales > Acidimicrobiaceae > SCQM01. The sequence continues at coordinate 22,508 of JAJZBG010000025.1, forward strand.
GGCGGATAGAACCTCTAGCGGAACTTCTACCGGATAGTTTCCTGTAAGGCAAGCGTCACAAAAGCCATAATCAGTACCTATCGCCTTCCTAAGATCAGCAAGATCAAGGTAGGCTATCGAATCGACATTCAGATACTCTCTGATCTCCTCAAGAGTTCTGCCGGAAGCCAGAAGGTCCGGTCTCGAAGGGGTATCGATGCCATAAAAGCATGACCATCGATAAGGCGGGGAGGAGATGCGAAGGTGTATTTCGGTGGCCCCCCCTTCTCTGAGCAGCTTAACCATGGCCTTGGTGGTCGTGCCCCGTACAATGGAGTCGTCCACGACGACGAGCCTCTTCCCCGCGATGTTCTCCGTGAGGGTGTTCAACTTTCTCCGAACGCCGTTCGCTCTCTGAGCCTGGTCTGGGGTTATGAAGGTACGACCTATATAGCGGTTCTTCACAAGTCCTTGGCCATAAGGTATTTGGGACTGGACAGCGTAGCCTTCGGCTGCGGGTACCCCCGAATCTGGGACTCCCATCACCATGTCCGCATCAACAGGCGCCGTCATGGCGAGAAGCTGACCCATTCGCCTGCGCGTCCCGTGTACCTCCTTGCCAAGAAGCCGCGAGTCTGGCCGGGCGAAGTAGACGAACTCGAAAATGCATAGCTTGGGATCGACCCTTTCGGCAGGAAATGGGAAGTAGCTCTTTGGCTGCCCATCAGATGAGATCACGACCATCTCGCCTGGATCGAGTTCCCTCACGTATTTGGCGCCAATGACATCCAGCGCTGGGCTTTCCGAAGCGAAAACCCAGCCGGAACCAAGATGGCCCATGCAGAGAGGTCGAAAACCATTTGGATCCCGCACTGCTATCAGGTTATGCAAATCCATGAGTATGAGAGAAAAGGCCCCTTTTAGCTCTGGAAGCACTGCGAGCAGCGCATCTCTGAGGCTCTCTGGGCCTGGCTCCTTAGAGAAGTTCCTGGACAGCAGTTCTGCAAGAGCATCGGTGTCAGAAATCGCTAGGCCGGGCAACAGCCCCATCTCTTCCGCCAGCTCAGCGGTATTGGTGAGATTCCCATTATGCCCAAGTGCGAAGCCGGTCTCTCCGATAGCCCTGAAGACCGGCTGGGCATTCTTCCAATTGGAAGCACCAGTGGTCGAGTAGCGGGTATGCCCGATGGCCATGTCACCCGGAAGAGCGAGAAGGGTTCGCTCATCGAACACGTTGCTCACCAAGCCCATGTTCTTCACGACAGTGATTCCTTCACCGTCTGAAACCGCGATTCCCGCAGACTCCTGCCCGCGGTGTTGGAGCGCGTAAAGACCGTCAAAAGTGAGATGGGAAACCGAGGCATTCTCGAGCTTGATCCCGAACACCCCGCAAGCTTCCTCAGGAGAATCGGCGGGTCCATCCCTGGGCTCCACGGACACTTCCGTCCAGTCTGCATTGGCTGGAGGAAGAATCCTAAAGATAGATTTGGGTTGCACTGAGCCACTGGGATTGCCAGTTCCCAGTTTTCCTTCAAAACCTGACTTAAGGTCCTTTATAAAGGACATAAATTCGCTCGTCTTCCCCGTATCAATCAAACAACAAGGCTCCCGGTCGCACGTACAGCAAGACACAATGCCAGAAACCGACAACCTAGGATAATCGAACGCCCAATAGAAAACCTAGTCGAAATTTAACCATAACCCTCAGGAATTGTCCTTAGTTAACAGCAAAAGCAATACCCTGGAAAATGAAAATTGCTATGACAAGAGAGCGCATGATGATAGACCTGCATACCCATTCGAGATTCTCCGACGGATCCGACTCGCCGCAAGCAATAATCGAACTTGCCAAAGCAGCAGGCTGCCTGTGCGTAGCGCTTACAGACCATGACCGCGTAGACGGGGTCGAAATCGCCAGAGCACGAGCCGAGGAGTTGGGCTTGGGCTTCGTTCCAGGCGTTGAGATATCCTGCATCTACAAGACAGGAACCTTTCACCTTCTCGCCTATTTCCTCGAACCGATCCAGGGGCCTCTGCAGGATCGCCTTGCCGATATTCAGAACGCCAGAACCGACCGCAATAGACTCCTGGCCGCGAAACTTATCGAGGCCGGATTTCCCATCAGCTGGGACGAACTGATAGAAGAAGCCGGAGGCCTGAATCTTGGAAGACCTCACTTTGCCGCGGTCATGCTGCGCAAAGGGATCGTCGCATCGATCCAGGAGGCATTTGACAAGTACCTCGCCAAAGGAAGGCCATTTTACGTGCCAAAGGTTCTCTTGACTCCAAAAGAAGCAATAGAGCTGGCAGTTTCCTCCAACGCGCTGCCGGTTCTTGCCCACCCCAAGTCACTGGAAACCCAGGAAAGCGAACTTCCCTCTTACCTGAGAGAGCTAAAAGAATACGGCCTTGTGGGCGTCGAATCTTACTACGGACGATACAGCAAGAACGAGCGAAGCTCGCTGGCACAATTGGCAGGATCTCTATCGCTAGTCGCAACCGGCGGCTCAGACTATCACGGAACATACAAGACTGGGCTCTCCATCGGCACCGGAGAGGGTGATCTGGAGGTTCCAGATTCTGTGCTGACTGAACTGGAGAATCGACTCAAATAGAGGAGTTCTGCCTCACAGCCTGGCGCAGCTCATCTAGGCCAAGATTCAAAAGGCCAGGTACGATAAGTCTGGAGTCCTTGACGTCACCTATCACGCTTCCCTTTAGATTGTGGCCCGAGACATAGCTGATCACCGATTCGGGATTGTCGGTCGCCACCAGAACCCGTGAAGGCGACTCTGAAAAGAGCTCAACGTGACCAGCCACGGCTCCCTCAAAAATCTCAACGCCAAATTGTCCTGCCAGCATCATTTCGGCAAGAGCTAGAGCCAGACCCCCATCTGAAATATCGTGAATTGCCGATATGGAGTACATGTCACCGTTGCGCACAAGGCCCTGGACCGCCACGATAAGTGACCGATGGATGTCCAGGTCCAGCCGGGGAAGCGCGCCAGACCTGTCGTTCTTCAACTGGTAGGCCCACCTAGATCCAGCTAGATTCCTCTCGGTTTCACCAACCAGCACAAGGTGGGTCTCCTTGGTGAAACCAATCCCTGGCGGACGTGCGACCAAGGAGGGGACTATGCCAAGAGTGGTTACTACCGGGGTGGGATCGATGTCGGTGCCATTCGCCTCGTTGTAGAAAGAGACGTTTCCGCCGACTACGGGAACGTCCAGCGCTTTGCACGCTTCAGCAATCCCATCGATGGCCTCAGACAGCTGCCACATAACGGTCGGATGCTCGGGATTTCCAAAGTTCAGACAGTCGACGAGACATGCGGGCTCGGCGCCAACCAGAGCTACATTGAGCGCCGATTCTGCAACCACGGTAGCAGCGCCCAGCCTTGGGTCCACAAAGCACCAGCGCGAATTGCCGTCAGCTGAAGCTCCAATTCCCTTGCCTGTGTATCTAACGCCCGGCCCGGAAGCTTTGAGAAGCGTGGCATCCTGCCCCGGTTTCGTGACTGTATTCAGGAATAGCTGGTGGTCATATTGACGATAGACCCAAGCAGCGTCAAAGAGCATGGCTAGCAGGTCGCTGTTGAGATTCGAAGCATCAGCATTGGCGCCAGCCACCCTCGACCATCTCGCGTTCAGGTCTTCCGGTTCCTTCATCTCCCTGCGATACTTGGGAGCCTCGTCCGCCAGTGATGCAGCTGGCACTTCTGCCAGCAACTCTCCGTCTGGCTTGTCGAACACTCGCAAGAGCCCCACCTTGGCTCCAGACTTGAGGCTGACAGGATCTCGGACTATACCGACAACGGAGGCCGATATTTGCCATTTGTTGGCAACTTCCATCACCTTGTCCAACGAGTCCGGCCTTACGATCGCCAGCATCCTCTCCTGGCTCTCCGACGTCATGATCTCAAATGGCTCCATGTCCGACTCTCGAACTGGAATTTCCGAGACGTACACATCCATGCCCATCTCGGCGTTCGCAGCCGTCTCTGAGGTGGCGCATGTTATGCCAGCTCCACCAAGATCTTGAATCCCAACGACGATTTTCATGTCGAGAAGTTCCAAGCACGCTTCAATGAGCTTCTTCTCCTCGTACGGGTCACCCACCTGAACGCTGGGACGCTTCGCCGCACTTGATTCGTCAAACCCACTTGAAGCGAGGATAGAAACACCGCCAATCCCATCCCTGCCAGTAGAGGCGCCAAGCAGGACCGCAAGATTGCCAGCTCCCGAAGCTTTGGCCAGAACAAGCCGCTCTTTCGGCAGGATGCCAATTGCCGCAACATTTACCAAAGGATTTGCGCTGAAAGTCTCGTCAAAATCTATCTCGCCGCCGACGGTTGGGACGCCTACGGCGTTTCCATAACCGGAAATTCCGCTTACTACTCCTGAGAATATCCAGCGATTTTTCGAATCCGAAGTTGGTCCCATCCTTAGGGAATCGAATAGGGCAATCGGCCGAGCGCCCATCGTAAAAATGTCCCTGAGTATGCCTCCCACTCCTGTGGCAGCACCCTGATAGGGCTCTATCGCTGAGGGGTGATTGTGGCTCTCCATCCGTATGGCTACCGCTATCCCATCTCCGATATCGATAACGCCCGCATTCTCGCCTGGGCCAACGAGCACTCTGTCACCTTGCGACGGAAGTCTCCCCAGATGGATTCGAGAGGATTTATACGAGCAGTGCTCGCTCCACATGACGGAGTACATTGCCAGCTCGAGATGGTTGGGCTCTCGGCCCAGAACTTCAACAATCATGTCGTATTCTGAATCAGTGAGCCCCAACGAGCTGTGCAGAGACATTTCCATGACTACAAACTAGAGGTAAATTCCGACCATGCCCTAATTATCAAGCTGCTTGAAAAGCTACGACGAGATCGGTGAGACCGATTGATCTGAGCGATTCGATTATTAGACGCAGTTATCAGGGAAATTCCCGCCGCAATTGAGTAATATATTGTGTTTTTTTGCTTAATTCTTCTTTCTCTCTAATATGCAGATTTTTCCAGTTAGTTGTTTAAGTGCTACTACTTAATGCATGGTTACAAATACTCCTCACAAAAGACAGCCATTCTCTTCTGAACAGAGCGAACCCCTTTCAGATGGCAGAGAGCAGAGCAAGATAGTCCGACGGTATTTGGAGGCAATTGAGCTATCCAAACCTAGGCGAGGACGTAAGAGAACCTTGGAGTCGATAACGCGACAATTGAACTCCATTGACACCTCGATAAAGAACACTCACCCCCTGAACCGATTGCATCTGACACAGAAGAAGATCGAGCTGACGCAAGAGTTGGAACGAATGAAAAACAGCCCGGATCTCGGCGAGCTTGAAAACCAGTTTGTCACCATTGCTATGGACTACTCGCAAAGAAAGGGAATCTCATTCCCGGCATGGAAAGAGCTTGGCGTGAGCTCCGAAGTCCTTGCGAGAGCAGGAATCGCCCCTTCTGGCAAGCTGGAGAGGAGAAACCGATCGCGGAGCTAGGCCAAACGAGCACATTGTGCGCCAGCGAGTTCTTTCCGCAGTTGCTTTTGCAGACTGCCAGTACGGCTAGAGGTTTGAAGCGTAAGATTTAAGGATTTGGAGGCCGTCAATCGACCCTAAAAGGTCGTCGCACGCCCTTTCCGGATGGGGCATCATTCCGACTACATTGCCCTCTTTTGAACAAATACCCGCAATGGAATTCATAGATCCGTTTGGATTTTCAAGGTACCTGAGCACAACCTGATTGTTCGCTTCAAGACTCTCGAGAGTCTTGAGATCACAGGTGTAGTTGCCTTCGAAGTGGTTGATAGGAAGCCTCAGCTTTTCACCCTTATGGGCCAGCGAGGTCGCACAAGAGGTGGTGTTTGCAACTTCGAGCTCAACCTCCTGGCACAGAAATTTCAGCCTGGCATTCTTCTGAAGCGCTCCAGGCAGAAGGCCGGCTTCAGTGAGAATTTGAAACCCGTTACAGATGCCCAGCACCGGCTTACCCTGCCCGGCAAAATCTATCACTGACGACATTACGGGTGAAAACCTGGCAATGGCCCCAGGCCTCAGGTAGTCGCCATGAGCGAAGCCTCCCGGAAGGATGACTCCTGAAATCTCTCCGAGGTCGGACCGCCCGTGCCATATGAACTCAGTTTCAATGCCTGAGTTGTTTAGAACCTGCGCTACGTCATGCTCGCAGTTCGAACCGGGAAATACTACTATTCCAACTCGCTTGCTAGTCAACTAGGCCTCTTCGAGCTCAACCATCACATCTTCAAGAACTGGATTCGAGAGCAGTGAAGTGGCAATCTCGAAAACTCTGTGTGTGGCGACATCCCTTGACTCGGCATCCACAGACATCGAAATCACTTTGCCCATCCTGACGTCGGTTACACCCGGATAGCCAAGAGCATTAATCGCCTCTGACACCGTGTGCCCCTCGGGATCTGCAATTCCGTGACGCAGCCACACTTCAACTTTTGCTCGAAATCTCATCGACTTCCTATCCAGACAGAGCTAAGGCGAACCATTCAAGGTTGCCGCAATGCTTCTAGCCTAAGAATTCTCTGCCGCTAATCCGTTCATAAACTGCTATGTACCTGTTTCTCAGCGATTCTTGAACTGCGTTCGGGAGAGCAGGCGGAGGGGGAACCTTATTCCACCCCGTGGACTCGAGCCAGTCACGAAGGGGCTGTTTGTCATATGCAGTAGGCTCCCCACCGGAAAGCAGTTCGCTTGCCTCCCATATCCTGGAAGAATCAGGAGTCAGGACCTCGTCACAAACAGCGATCTCCTCGTCAATGAAACCAAACTCGAATTTTGTATCAGCAAGAATCACGCCCGCATCCTCGGCCCTTTTGGCCCCCAGCCGGTAGATCTCCAAAGACAGCTCTCGAACCTTTGCAGCTGACTCCTTCCCGACAATCTCGGCAGCCTGTTCATAAGAGATATTGATGTCATGACCGCTCTCAGCCTTGGTGGACGGGGTGAACAAGGGCTCGGGCAGCTTCATCCCCGCGGACAGCCCAGACGGCATCGGCCGGCCATGCACCGTCTGAGATTGCTGATACTCTTTCAACGCCGAACCGGCGAGGTATCCCCTCACAATGCACTCAATTGGCAACATCCGTGCCTCTTTAACCAGCATCGCCCGACCACGAAACTCCGCTGGAAGCTCCTCTCCTAGCTCCCGCTTCGTTGGGTTGGCCGTGACAAGATGATTAGGGAATCGATCTCCGAGGTACTCAAACCAAAATGCGCTCATTGCAGTCAGCACTTTGCCCTTATCTCTTATCTCTTCCTGCATGACGACATCGAAAGCGGAAACCCTGTCTGAAGCAACCATCAACAGAAGCCGGTCCTCAGGAGTCCCAACTCGATACAGGTCTCTTACTTTTCCCTGGTGAATGAGCTTTAGTGCCAAATCTCTTCTCAGATCTATCTCGCAATGGCCATCAATTTCAAAAGAATCGCGCGGTTTGAGCCAGAACCTGCAGGCTATCACCTTGACCGGTAAAGCAAATGCAATCAACCGCTGGTTCCGGCAACTCAGGAAGGCCCCTTTCGCGCCCTCAGTCTAGCTCAGGCAATGGCGAGACTTCTAAGAAAGCAAAGCTTCGAGCGTCAAACGCGTGTTCTCGAACTCGTCGAGCTGAAAGGCAGGCCGCTCTCTGGAACAACCTGGCTCCAAAACAGCTTTCACTGCGGCCTTCACCAAAGAGTTTTTGAAATTTACATAGATTCAACTATGCTTTTTCCCATGCCTGATGAAGCGCGACAAGCGACAATCACAATGCGTGAAGTTTCGCAATGTTTGTTTTCATTAGTGATCTCAATCGCCCACGGAATGCCTCGGGACGTTAGCAGAACTGGCGTGGCAACTCTCAACACTTTGGCAAGATCAGGACCCCTCCGGATCACCCGGCTCGCAGATCTCGAAGGAGTCGCCCAACCCTCGATGACCTTGCTGATTGACAAACTTGAGCGACTTGGGCTGGTGGAGCGCAGACGCGACTCCAGTGACAGGAGGGCAATCTTGATCTCACTCACACCGCCAGGATTGTCCTACCTTCACGAGCGCGAGAAGATCGGAGTCGAACGCCTGGCCCAGCTCATCGGCGATCTTCAAGAAGAGCACGCTCGCATGCTCGCCAGTGCCCTGCCGGCTATAGCCAGCTTAAGCCAGTCTGCAAGTGAAGTCTCCGGCAAGCAAAATCCTCAACCAAGAAGGGCTGCAGTCCATTGAGCATGAACCGTAGCCAGGAATCGAGTCCCTTCCATCAACCAAAAGCTGTCTGGGCCGTTGCCTTCGCATGCGTGGTGTCATTCATGGGAATAGGCCTCGTTGACCCTATACTGCCGGCACTCGCCAGCGAACTGCATGCAACACCAAGCAGTGTTGAGCTGCTCTTCACCAGCTATTTAATAGTCACGGCTGTAGCGATGCTCATCACAGGCTGGGTATCGAGCAGGATAGGGCCCAAGTACACCCTTGTAGCCGGGCTGTTTCTCATCGTGACATTCAGCGCCTTTGCGGGGGCGTCCAACAGCATTGGCGGCATTGTTGGCTTCAGGGCTGGCTGGGGTGTCGGCAATGCCCTATTCATAGCGACCTCGCTCGCAGTGATTGTGGCATCGGCAAGCGGGGGGTTCTCGGGTGCCATTATCCTTTACGAGACCGCCCTTGGAGTCGGGATAGGCTTGGGTCCACTGGTCGGAGGCGAGCTGGGAGGTATTTCCTGGAGAGGCCCGTTCTTCGGCGTCACGGTGCTGATGTCAATATCTCTGCTGGCCACGCTGCTCTTGGTAGAGAAAAGCCCCAAGCCCACTAGGCGCACATCTTTGGCAGAACCGATCAAAGCGCTCAAACACAGGGGCTTACTGATCATGAGCATCACCGCCCTCTGCTATAACTGGGGGTTTTTCACATTGCTGGCATACACTCCCTTCCCAATGCACCTGAGCATCCATCAACTTGGTTACACTTTCACCGGCTGGGGCGTGCTTGTGGCGATCTTTGCAATCTTCGTGGCTCCCAGGCTTCAAGAGTTGTTTGGCACCGCCAAGACCCTTTACGTGAATCTTGCACTGCTGTCAGCAGACCTAGTGGCAATCGCAGTCTTTACGTCGTCGAAAACAGTCCTCATCATCGCCGTGATCCTCTCCGGTGTCTTCGTCGGGATCAACAACACCTTGACGACCCAAGCAGTCATGCTTGTCTCGCCAGTCGAACGATCGCTAGCCTCAGCCGCATACGGCTTCGTAAGGTTCATCGGAGGAGGATTGGCGCCTTTCGTGGCAGCGAAGCTTGCGAGCAATTACAACGTCCACGTTCCCTTCTACCTAGGGGCGGTGAGCGTGGCGGCTGGCATCCTAGTCCTGTCCAAGGGGCACTCGCTCCTGGAAGCTGCGGAGCTGCCTCATGGGAAGAGCATCGAGATTCCCCCGGGGACTCCCGATACCCAGGTTGTCTTGGACAGATAGAGTCTGCAAACTCACGAGAACTTTCCAATCTGCGTTGAGCCAGATCTCGGCCGGAGCCACGAGTCAATAGCAAACTCCGTGGTCAGAACGGTAAATGTACTCTGGACTATCACTTTCTGTTGGAACTATTATGCGTGAATGACATGGCTTTCGCCGGTTTATTCTGCAAAGCTTTTGCTGACAGAGAAGAGGGTCTCCCGACCGGAAAAGCCAGTCCATTGCCTGTGGCTTTGCGGAGGTGACGACTATGGCAAAGCGGATTCTCATAGGAGGGGTTGACCAAGTCGGTGTTCAGGAGCTCAAGGAGTTGGCGAGCCCACATGAGGGCCCTTGCGTCTCAATATTTATGCCAACCCACCGAACCGGTCCAGACACTCAACAAGATCCAGTGCTCCTTGCCGAGTTACTCGATGATGCGGCCGCGCAGCTGAGCTCCCAGGGCCTCAGCGAAAACGAGGTTGACGAGATCCTTGCTCCTCACAGGACTATCGTCGATGACGGCGAGTTCTGGAAATACCCTGCTGACGGTCTTGCCTTATACTGCGCACCATCGTATCATCGCCGCTTCAAGGTGCAGCTGACCCTCACAGAGGCCGTCAACACCGGGACTTCGTTTCTCATCCGTCAACTTCTGCCACTTTTGACCAGCGACACCAGGTTCTATCTACTTGCGATATCCCAGAATCACGTCAAGCTTTACCAAGCAACGGAACACACCATGGAAGAGATGAAGCTCGGCCCCATCCCTGGAAGCATGGATCAAGCACTGGAAGGCGAGGTGTTCCAACGCCAGGTGCAATACCGGTCGGTCAATAACAGGACTATTCAGTATTTCGGCTCCGGAACTGGAGGAGAGGTCGAAAAGCAAAGCGTAGAAAGATTCCTTCGCGCCATTGACCATGGCGTCATTGAGCAACTCGGCACAGACCGCCATCCTCTGGTACTTGCTTCTGTGGCGTATTATGCACCGCTTTATCGAGAAATGAGCAACTACCCCAATGTTGTTGAAGAGTGCGTTGAGGGAAACCATGACTACGAGAACCCCAGAGAGCTGCACGAGCACGCGTGGCCGATTGTCGCGCCTTATCTCGAAGCTGCACGCCGCCAAGCGCTGGAACGGCTGCATGAAGCTCCAACCGCACGAATAGCGACCATAATATCTGATGTGGTCGCTTCGGCCAGGGAAGGCGGCGTTGACACCCTTCTGGTCACCGCAGGGCCTCCTGTGTGGGGAAGAGTAGACCCAGCCACCGAAGTGGTGGAAGAGCTCGAGGAACCCGGAGAAGACGCTGAAGACCTATTGGAAAGCGCCGCGGCTTTCACGTTGTTGAATGACGGAAAGGTCTTTGCAGTGGATCCTGCCGAACTCGATGGCGCCAGAATAGCGGCGATCCTCAGGTTCTGAGCGACTCCGTACGAGGCTTAACCGGCTATTTTCGCGCTGTCCAAACAAAAGGCTTTGGCGCAATTGGGTAGGGGGACTGGGTCACCCAGCCCCCTCCCACACCACCGGACATGCGGGCCCGCATCCGGCGGTTCGTCAAAATAACCGACGACGGTTCCAACACTGCTCGAATCCTTGTAGTCCGAG
>JAJZBG010000082.1 GCA_021799035.1 Actinomycetes bacterium
GTGCTGCGCGGCTACATGAGAAATATCGAGAGGATTCCCTCGAAATGAGGCGCTGCTTTGCGCAGGCGTCTGATGCCGCAGCGACCTAACGATCTGGCAGCCGACCCTTCTGCGTGCTTATCTTTGGACGAGCTTCTCTTTCTCGAGCTGCTCTAGACAGTTCTTGCAGGTACCGATAACTGCGAAGTGGTTCATTCGCACCTTGAACTGGTATTTGTCCATGAGGTCTTTTTCCAGTTGGGCGAAAAGGCTTGCAGGAACTTCTTGGACAGAGGAGCATATCTCGCACACGATATGCTGATGAGCGCTGTCGGTCAGGTGGTAGACGGCTCTTCCGTGCCCTAGGTGCACGTGATCCACCACTCCTAGGTTTTCGAGAGCTTCGAGGGTGCGGTATACCGTGGATAGATGTATTTCCGGTGAGTCCGCCTGAACGAGGTTCAAAAGGTCTTCTGCAGTTACGTGGCTCCGGGCTGCCACAAGAGCACTGAGCACGGACCTTCGAGCGCTGGTCATTCTTCCGCCAGCTGCCCTCAAATCTTTGACTACTGTTTCGATTCTTTCCATTTACCGCTTCTGATCTTCAAACCTATATCCGAGTCCTCTTATTGTAGTGATCAGTTTTGGGCTTGAGGGGTCCCGTTCGATTTTTGACCGAAGCCTTTTCACGTGGACATCCAAGGTTTTGGTGTCCCCTGAATAGTAAGCACCCCAGATTCGATCGATGATCATGTCTCTTGTCAGCACCTTGCCGGCATTGTTCATCAAGAGTTCCAGCAGTTCAAACTCTTTGAGAGGGAGTTTCACGAGCTTGTTTCGAACCGAGACCTCGTGTCTCTCTGGATCGAGGAAAACCTCGCCCCGCTTCAATGTCCTGTCTCTTGGTGTAGCGGGCATCTCCTCGCCTTGATGTCTTCGGAGAACAGCCCGAATTCGCGCCACAAGCTCTCTCATGCTGTAAGGCTTGGTCACGTAGTCATCGGCACCGACTTCGAGGCCCACCACCGTGTCGATTTCGGTTGACTTGGCTGTCACCATGATGATCGGAACCTGGCTTGATGCTCTGATCGTTCTGCAGACATCGATGCCCGACATCTTCGGCAGCATCAGATCCAAAAGGATCAGGTCCGGTTGAATCATTTCGAACTTGTCGACCGCTTCCTGGCCGTCTCTAGCGACTTCGACTGTGAAGCCTTCACGGGTGAGTCCAAGTTCAAGGGCCTCTACGAACGATTCTTCATCTTCGGCGACCAGTATCGTCATCTCTGTTGAACTCATGCCTCTTCACCTTCCGCTAGGGGCAGGCGCAATGTAAACACTGAACCGGATCCCTCCCGAGACTCGACGAATATGCTCCCGTCGTGATTGTTTGCCACGTGCCTCACAATTGAAAGGCCGAGTCCTGTACCCCCAGTGGCTCTTGAACGGGCCTGGTCAACTCTATAGAACCGTTCGAAAATTCTTTCGAGGTCCCTGCTTGGAATTCCTATCCCCTGGTCTTTCACCCTTATTTCTACCGTTGACGGGTTGTTCACGATCTCGACGGATACTTCGGAGCCGCTCTCAGAATACTTGACGGCATTGTCTAGGAGGTTGTAAACAGCGCTCATCAAATCTCTCCTGTCACCAAGGACAAATGGTGGATGATCGGCTCGTATTTCTTCAACTGAAACGTGGCGCATTTCGGCGCTTGGGCTGATCCGGTTTACCGCTTCCGAAACCATCTTCTCGATGTCCACTATCTCCCGTATTCGGACCTCTTCGCTTTCGATGCGGCTTAGATCAAGCAGGTCATCGATGATACTGCCCAGTCTGAATGCTTCATTTTGGATTCTCACTGACAGACGTTTCGCAATTTCCAAATCGTCTTCGGTGCTGAGGGTTTCTGCCAGGAGGCCCATGGCTCCGATAGGCGTCTTAAGCTCATGGCTTACGTTGGCGACGAAGTCCCTTCTGACTTCGTCAAGGTGTTTCTTGTCTGAGACGTCTTCAAGGATCGCTATGAATCCGATCTTCCTGTCATCTTTCATGAGAGAGTCGGTGCGTATTAGATAGCTTCGCTTGGGCGGGCCGTAGATCTCCAAAGATCGTTCGGTCATCGTCCCGGCTTTGGCGAGGGTCAACAGCTCGTCAAAGGCTCTTGCAGCAAGGGCATCCTGATGGCGGCCGTCAAATATCGAGCTTGCCACGCGGTTGCGAATGAGAACATCTCCATCGGTCGAGCAGATAGCAATCCCCTGTGGAATTGAGTCGAGAGCTTGAACCAACAGCTGAATATCGGCTCGAAGATCACCGGAGAATCGTTGTCCATCTTGGCCGTTCGTGCTGGAGTCATCTCGCGTTTCAGCTGACCTCACGGTGCGTAAAGCTGCTTGAGCTTCTCCTTGAGCGGCTTGTGAATTATCGCGCCATTTGAACGGATGGAACCTGTTCAGCCAGTAGAGAGATATGGCAAAGCCAATGGCAATCCCGACGATAAGAAGTAGGATCAATGTGAAGGTATGCATAGGCTTCTAGCGATATAGTAGCGGTCATCGCCCTGGCTCACTTCCTGCACGATTTCTTTCAGGCCTTGCGGGGGCAAAAGCCTTCCATTTCTGGGGGCACCGTGCTACTATCTTGCTTGTTTCCCACCCCAATGTAGATTTCTCATCCATTGCGAGGTGGAAATGTTTTTGCCAATGGCGGTTTCTGCACTGTTGGGCGACGTCTCGCTCTCTCCGGATCCTTCCCTGTTGCCAGGAGGCTCGGCACTCCAAACGTTGACGAACGGCATTGGCGGATGGGCACTGATCATCGCTTTGGCAGGCTTGCTGATTGGTGCTGCCACCTGGGCGCTAGGATCCCATTCCCAGAATTACCAGCAGGCCATGTCGGGACGTCGGGCAGTTGTCGCGGCTGGAGCAGCAGCGCTTATAGTGGGAGCAGCTCCTGCCCTTGTGAACTTCTTCTTCCATCTAGGCCAAGGCGTTCACTGACCATGCAGAACATCATAAACACCGTTATAAGGCAGGTTCTGCTACTTTTCACTCACGGATTACTATCCGGAATAGAAGGGTCTGAAGTCTGGCTTTTTGCCAGACTAGATCAGCTGCTCCTGCATGGTACCCAGTCGCCAATCTCTTCAGCGTGGTTTTACCAGTTCTTTCAGAAGATGGAGCTTCTTTCCCTTGCATTGGTGTTGCCGTTGCTTCTAGTAGGCGTCATTTCATCGGTGTTTACTAGTTCGGCCAGTTACCTTATGAGACTCGTGGGTGTATACCTGCCTGTCTCACTTGTTGGTTCGGGGCTGTTCCTATTTGCGTACCAGCTTCTGGCTTCGGCGGTTGACGCAATGAGCGGTTGGCTCATAGGTTCCGAGCACCTCTCAATGGGGTCCTTCCTTTCGATAGCCGCCTGGATCTCCCCGAACGGTGATCTCTCAAACCCTGTTCCCTTTCTGTTGATTGCATTAGCAGGGGTCGTGAGTCTTTTTGGCGCCCTCTCTTTGTATCTAGAACTCATGCTGCGTCAAGGAGTGATGGCGGTGCTCGGCGCATTTATACCGTTTGCGCTCCTGTTCGTCCTGCTCAGCTCCTCTCGAGCGGTGCTGTATCGCTACATAGAGGTTGTTGTGGGGGTCCTTTTTTCGAAGCTTGCAGTAGTAGTCCTGCTGTGTCTCGGTGCTGAACTAGTGGCACATTCGGGATCATCCGGTGGTTTCTCACAGTTCATGACTGGAGTTGCCATGATTATTCTCACCTCGTTCAGCCCATTCCTACTGTTCAGCTTGATACCTTTTGCGCATCTCGATCACCAGAGCCAGCTGTCGCACTCTGCACGCCGGTCCATGGCCCAGATGGCAAGGAGCAGTGGCACGTTGCTGTCTGGCTCTGTGTCGCCGGCAACCCAGGAGGTACCCATGGCGAGTGCCACAGTGGTTCCCGCATACTTGAAAAGAGGCAATAGCCGAAATTGACTGATATCAACCAACCCAGCGCAATTCGAAGCGGTTTCACCATTGGGGAACATTCAAGTTCAAGGTCGCTTTTCGGACTAAGGAAATCTCAGATAGCTGGCGAGCTGGCAAGCTTGATTCTGGGTTTTGTCGCCCTGCTGGGCCTCGGCTCCTCGGATGGCATATTGGCCTTCGCAGTCACGGCGATTTGCTCGAGTTTCGTATTTCTCATCGGTTACAGGAGGCGAACTCTGGATCAGCTGGTTCTTGACGCTTTTGCGCACCTCGGCGAGCAGTTGAGCCATTCGAGCAGGGAGTTCCGCCACGATCTGTTTGGATTTTCCAGCCCACCCGTTGCAGGTTCTTTCGTGGCGTCTTCCCATACATGGGGCTCGCGGAGAATTTCTCCCTCAAGAAAGAGGCGTTCACGCATAGCGGCTGTTCCGGGACCGAGGGGATCAGGGCTTCGGAATATATGGGAGAAAGAAATTGACGATGGAGCCAAGATTGGGATCGCAAGGGAGCATTCCGGGAAAAGGAGCGTGGTTGCTTTTGAACTTTTTGGCGACGGGTTCCTTCTCCGAGATCCGCAAGACCAAAACGGTTCGGCGGCAGTATTTGGAACCATGCTCGGCTCGATGTCTTCGCTTTCCAAGAAGATGGACTCAGTTGCTCTTATCTATCTTGTAGATCCCGAAAGAAGAGCAAGCATGGCTGACGAAACATTAGGTTGGGCTGGCGAGGTCAGGAAACTTTTTGATTATGTGAGCGGCAACGCAACTGATCGACACTGTTACCTAGTCGTTCACATGGCGGACTCGCCATTCGGCGAACAGGACTTCTCAGAGCTGACTTCTTTCGTCGCGGGCTTGGGACTCGATTCTCAGCCTCTAGACGGCGATTCTCTTGGGCAGCTGTTCGCCTTTGGCACCGGAGAGGGTTCAGGCAGAGGGGTGCTTCACGTGCGTTCACGGTGGAGCCATCTCCTAGTGGGTGAGAGGCTGATGAAGCTTTTCGACGTTGCCGAGTTTCCGACAGGGGAGGTTCGACCTGATTTCCTAGTTCCTTTTGTAACGTCGCTTGAATCCAAGTCGTTGCTGTCGTTTCGTTTCAAAGCAATCGAAAGCCACTTTGCTTTGAGAAAAGTCAGGTCGCGCAGGTCAGGAATCACTGCCGATGCGGGAATCAGAGCATTGCTAGGGTTTTTATCACGGACATCTGAGGCGAGGGCGATCTCTTCTCTTGAGGTCCAGGAGAACGATCTTGACATGGGTTATGAGATGTTCGCTGTCTCCGGCTTTTTCGCAGTTTTTGCTGACAGCCTGTACGAGTTGAAGGACGCGGCGGAGTCAGCAATGGCAAAGGCTGAGAAGAGCGGACTCCAGCTTGAGTGCGCATACGGGCGCCAGCTCCAGACGCGAAACCTGCTCTTCGGCAGGCTGGGGTAGGTGGCGAGCTTAATGGAATACTGGATCAGCTCCAAGAACGTCGGTGCTCTTTACCCAGGGGTGTTTTCGAAGCAGCCAGAATGCGCATCTGTATTCATTGGTCGGGAGCAGAACTCATTGCCGTTCATGTTCAACCCGTTTGAACTTTATGGTTCGGGGGTTCTCACCAGCCCCAATATCTTGGTCTTCGGGCAGATAGGCTATGGCAAGAGCGCATTTGTCAAGGCTCTGCTCGCCCGTCATCTCGAACTTGGCTTTTGTGGATGTGTTCTGGATCCGAAAGGAGAGTACGGGGCGCTTGTGCATCGGCTGGGCGGTTCCACCTTCTCTTTTTGCAAAGGGTCTGGCACCGGATTGAATCCTCTTTCAATCACTAAGGGTTTGCCGGCAGAACGGATCGACCGTCTGAGCCATCTTTCGAGGCTCGATAACCTTGCACTGACTTTCAATGCGGCGCTCCAGCGCGAGATATCGCCTTTGGAGTCCTTCGTACTGGACGAGTCTTTGTCGGAGGCGGAGAGGTCCGGAAATGAACTCGACCTTTTCGAGATC
>JAJZBG010000026.1:0-31699 GCA_021799035.1 Actinomycetes bacterium
CTAATGTTCTGGACTTCGAGCATTTCATGAGGTCTCGTTCAAGGCGAAATCCCGCTTCGTATTTTCGAAAATTTGTGAAAGCCGTTGGCCTATGCTATCGATCCTTCATGGATCAAGAGACGTGACTTGATTGCAGAGCCCCATCGGTAGTGGCCGACGGATCCAGAACCTTTGATCACCCTATGGCATGGTATGAAAAGCGCGAGCCTATTGGCGCCACACGCTGAACCCACTGCTCGCGGACCCTTTGGCTGTCCGATTTTCGCAGCTATGTCTCCGTAGCTGGAAGAGGAAGCATACGGTATTTTTGATATCTCTTTCCAGACTGAGTCTTGAAATGGCGTACCTGGCTGGTCAAGAGTCAGATCCAGAGGGAATGGCGATGGGCGGCCCGAAAAATAGGCTTCAAGATAGTCCGAGACAGCGAGCGCTGTTTCTGAAGTGGTGACTCCCATAGCTGTCGCTTCAGGCACTCCTGCCAGTCGGGCAAGCTCTGTTGCATTGCTTGTGAATCCAGACGCCAAGATCTTCCCTGGTTGAGAACCAAACAGAACTCCAAATGGTCCAAGAGTAGTGTCGAAAATCCTGAAGTACGCATCTTGCTTTTCAGAAGCTGCCATGCTCTATACCCCACTTTTAAAGATCGGACTCAGTATTTTTCACCCACACTACGCCTTTTGAGCTTTCAGTTGTTGTTCTTGAGGTTAAGGAGTCTTTGTCCCAGCAAGTTTATTGTTAGACGCTATTTCGGCTCTAGAAGGCTCGATGGAGAAAGATCGATTTATGATCATTTCGATGACACCTCATCTGGTTGACCCTAACAGCATGTCCTCTGGGGAACTTTTGGATCTTCTGGCATCGGAGCTCATTTCCGGTGCAGTCGTTGGCTTTGCAACCGATACCGTCTTTGGCCTTGTCGCAGATGCCTCCAACTGCGGTGCACTCGCTGCAATCGCAGAAATCAAGGGCCGAGAGCCCTCGATTTCCATGCCTGTTATCATCGGGGAGAGGAAACAGCTTGATTTGCTTGTTCCTCCTTCGGTATTGGAAAACGCGAACATAATCAGATTGCTTGACAGATTCTGGCCAGGTCCTCTGACTGTCATCCTTCCTCTCCGAAAAGGTGTGTTATGTGACGACTTCTTCCCGGCCGGGACCGTCGGGGTTCGTTTGCCTGACGATGAGCGTCTTCAAGCAATTGCTCGTCGGGTTGGCCCCATCGTAGCTACGAGTGCCAACAAGCACGGAATGCCTACCCTTTCGACAGGCCGCGGGGTGATTGAACAGCTTGCCAGAGATGATGAGGCACAGGGGCTGGCCCTGGTGTTGGACGAGAGCTCGCGTTCGGATAGGGCCTCCACAATTGTCGAGGTAAAAGAAGGGAGCTGCCGCGTTATAAGGGTGGGCAAGATCTCGGCAGAGGCGGTTGCCAGTGCCTTCTGCATCGATCCCCAAGAATAGTAGAATTGAAAGAAGCGTTGCTGCAGGCGAAGAGTTAAGATGTTGTGGCGTTACAACAGGAAGGCCTCGTTTCATGTCGGACTACAGTCGCTTTTACCCCCTTATCTCAGTTCAGGACCCCGAACTCGGAGCGATTCTCGATCTGGAAGTGTGGAGGCAGAGTTCCACTCTCCAATTGATTGCATCTGAGAATTTTGCTTCTAAGGCCGTTTTAGAAGCTGCAGGATCTGTACTCACGAACAAATACGCGGAAGGCTATCCGAACAAGCGATATTACGGTGGAAACCAGTTCATAGACCGCGTCGAAGAACTTGCCAGAACGAGGCTCAAGACGCTCTTTGATGCGGATCATGCTAACGTGCAGCCACATTCTGGCGCAAATGCGAACGCTGCAGTCTTCCTTGCACTTCTAAAACCGGGAGATACAGTATTGGCAATGAGGCTTGATCAGGGCGGCCACCTTACCCATGGGTCTCCCGTCAACTTCTCTGGGCAGCTCTACAACTTCGTCTCGTATGGAGTGACTCCTGCAGGTCCCGCTGGGGAAAGGATAGACCTCGATAATCTCTATCATCTTGCGCGGACGGAGCGGCCGAAACTGATTGTGGTCGGTGCCACTGCTTATTCGAGAGTCATCGAGATTGAGCCATTGAGAAAGATTGCAGATGAGGTGGGCGCTTACCTCATGTTTGATGCGGCCCATGTTGCTGGCTTGGTAGCTGCGGGTGTTTACCCGACGCCGGTGGGGTCTTCGAAGTCAGGAAAGAATATTGGAGCTGACGTGGTCACCTTTACTACCCACAAGACCATGCGAGGACCCAGGGGTGGTGCGATTTTGTGCACCGAGGAGTTGGCAGGTGCTATCGACAAGGCGGTGTTCCCTGGGCTTCAGGGCGGACCTCTTGAGCACATCATTGCAGCGAAGGCGGTGGCGTTCAAGGAGGCTAGCACGGAGGCCTTTGTAGAGTACCAGAAGGCGGTTCTGGTAAACGCGCGGGTTTTGTCGTCGTCACTGGAAGCTCAGGGTTTTCGATTGGTGTCTGGAGGAACCGACTCCCATATGATCGTGGTTGATCTGAGAAGCTTCGATTCGGACCTCACGGGGAAAGAGGCTCAAGAAGTACTCGATCGTGCCGGCATAACTTGCAACCGGAACCAGATTCCATACGATCCGCGGTCGCCATTTGTGACAAGCGGACTTCGTTTTGGGACTCCAGCGGAGACCACCGCTGGAATGGGTGAGGCTGAGATGAGCTACATAGCCGAGTTGATCGGCAGGGTGCTTCGGGGTCGCAAGGATGATGCGGTGGTGTCACAGGTGGAGGAAGAAGTAAACCTGCTTTGTTCGAAGTTTCCTCCGCCGTTCATGCAGTAAGCATTGGTGGGAGATAGGTGTTTGGATACCTGGCCGTTCTGGTCGTAGCGGCGGTCGTCTGTTATGGTGCGACCTTTTTAAATAGGCGTGTGGCCTTCAAGGTCAAAGCCGTCGTTGAACCAGATGAGAGGCGCATCCACCAGCATCCCACGGCAACTATCGGGGGCGTCTCGATGTACCTGGGCTTTCTGGCCGCGTTGGGTGTCGCTTATATGTTGCCCCAGTTCAGCAGGCTTTTCAGAGGAAGCTCAGAACTACTGGGAGTCCTTATTGCTGGAACTGTGATGTTTCTGGTGGGATTGGTGGACGATTTTAGAGAAGTATCCGCCCCTGCAAAGGTAGCTGGCCAGGTGCTCGCTGCAAGCGTTCTCACCTTTTTCGGTGTCACCATGTTTTTCTTCAAGGTGCCTTTTGCGGGGGTGGTGGTCCTTTCTTCATCGATCACCCCTCTGTTGACTGCCGTTTGGGTGGTTGCCATGGCCAATGCGATCAACCTTATTGACGGACTCGACGGATTGGCCTCAGGAATCGTCGCGATTGCAGCAGGATCATTCTTTCTTTACTCCAACCGTTTGGTGAGTCTTGGTGCCCTTTCTGCGACGAGTATCGGGCCTCTCATCGCAATCATCACAGCTGGGGTCTGCATCGGGTTCTTGCCGCACAACTTCCATCCTGCAAAGATTTTCATGGGAGACACCGGTGCGCTTTTTCTGGGTTTGCTAATGGCGGCATCGACGTCAGTTGTAGGGGGAAGAACGTCGGACGTCTCGGGAGAGACATTCTTCTTTTTTGCGCCTCTTTTCATTCCATTTTTCATTCTCGGTGTGCCGATGCTGGACATGGCCTTTGCGATCGTGAGGCGGACAGCTAAAAGGACTGGGGTTTCCACGCCGGATAAGCAGCACTTACATCACAGACTGATCCAAATGGGTCATGGCCACAGGCGTTCTGTGCTGATTCTCTGGGCGTGGACAGCTGTTCTTTCAGGCTTTGTTCTCACTCCGACGTTCACGAGGACGGGCAATGCGCTCGTGCCGTTTGTAGCTGCAGCGCTTGGAGTCTCCCTATATACGATGTTCCATCCGGCGATAAGGGACAAGGCCTTTTCAAAACCCAGGAAGGCTTGGGAAAAGGAGCCCATTTGGGTAAAATTGGCGAAGCTGGTCATCAGGCCCGACAAGCGCGAAGTCAGCGACCTGGCGGTCGAAGACGAGAGCCTCGATTCATACCGCCATCATTTTTCGAAAAAAAAGGTCCGCAAGTGAGCAGAACCAAATCTTTTGTCAACTTTGTGGTCAAGGGGGCCAAACCCAGAGATATATCGCCTGATGGAACAGAGTCGAGCCAGAGCTATGCGCGATTCGGTGACGGCGTCGTTCGGGCCTTTGAAATTGTGTTGACCCCGGTACTCTTTGCGCTCATAGGACTCGGCATTGATTACAAGCTGAGCTCAACACCCTGGTTTACCCTGGGATTCTTCTTTTTTGGAATCATCGGAATGATTGCAAAGCTCTGGTATGTGTCATTTGGACCTGAATCTTTCTCTCAGTTTTTACAAAGCGGCGATTCATCTAGTAAAGTCATACGTCGGTCACTGATTAAACCAGTGGAACTGGGAGAATTGCTGGGTGGTGACTTAGAGGTTCCTCCAGATTTGGATCTCACTTTGGATCGTGGGGCTGAAGCTGGCAATAGCGAACCCTAGAGGTGCGGAATTCTGTGGGCTGCTGGGATAGAAATGGGTGCAATGTCGTCACCTGTTGGTGCAAAAACGGGGAATGAATTGGAACTAGGAGCGGACCTGGTTGAGAAGAGGATGGCTACCCATATGGCCAAATGGGGTGCCATTGTCTCGCCTGTCTTGCTGGTTGTTTCATTCTTAATATGGTCGACCAGAGGACTTGAGTCATCTGCCTATGCCATCGTGCTTGTGATAGTAAATTTTGTTGTCACGGCCAAGCTCATGGAAATAGGTGGGCGATATTCTTTGTCTGGACTGATGGTAACTGCCGTAGGTGGCTTTATATTCGATCTAGTACTTCTTGGTGCTGCCGTCATTCCATTTGCTACTGCGTCGTGGATGAATCTGTGGGCGTTGGGTTTGACGCTGATCGTGACCCACCTGGGTCTTGTGATTTTTGAAGCTAATACGATTTCGACTCGAATGGCCCTGGCGGGCCTCCGTGAGATGAAGCAAGGAGCTAAGTAGTCAGGTGCTATTCGCTGCAATCAACTTCCCTCCGATCTCCGATGTCCTAAACTGGAGGTCAATCCTCTTTGGCGGCACTCCGTTTGCCCTGAACAAGGTTGGCCTTATCACACTTGCAGCAACTGTGATAACCCTCCTGCTTTTCTTTTACGCAGGGCATCAGGGAAAGCTGGTTCCGAGAGGCGTTCAAAACTTCGTAGAATCCATCGTGGACTTCATTCACAACTCGATTGTCGTGGATGTCATGGGACCGGAAGGGCTGCCTTGGGCACCTTATCTTATTGGTCTTTTCTTTTTCATTTTCATCTGCAATGTCTTCGAGGTGATCCCGTTCATTCAGATGCCGGCAACTGCACGAATGTCTGTTCCGGCCCCTCTCGCCCTTATGGTATGGGTGACATTCATTGCGGTGGGAATCAAATCCCAGGGATTCGGCCATTATTTCAAAAATGCCATTATCCCTCCTGGTGTTCCTGGTCCGCTTCTTGTACTACTGGTACCGCTGGAGATACTCTCAAACTTCATAGTCCGGCCATTCGCTCTTGCCGTCCGTCTTTTCGGCAATCTGCTGGCAGGCCATCTTTTGTTGCTGACGTTTGCGGTGCTTTCCGAAGCCATGTTTGTTAAAAGCATTGGGCTGGTCGTGTTGCCATTGCCGTTTGCAATGTTGACAGCCCTAACGGGTTACGAGATCTTTGTGAGTGCGCTACAAGCCTTCATTTTTACGATACTGTCTGCTCTTTATATTTCGGAGGCGATGAAGGCGGCGCACTAATGAGAGTTTTATTGACAGTGATCCCAAGTAGAAGGGAATTTGGCGAATCGATCAATGTCAGTTAATGAGTGTGATTGTGGGGGTGTAAGATCTCTCCAATCATTTGGAACGACGATCTGAAGGGTCGGAGTTCTGCCGGGGACTTTCTCCCCACGTCACAATATGCAGTAGTTGTTGTTAGCTAACTGGTGCGGGCCCACCCAGCCCATTAGGAGGTTTTCGGGTGTTTCATGTATTGTTGGCCGTTACATCGGCCTCGGTGTCAAGTACTGACCTGAGAAGAGGTCTTGCCGAGATTGGCGCGGGTCTTGCGTATGGACTTGCAGCCCTCGGGCCGGGCATTGGTATCGGTCTCATCTTTAGTAGCGCTATCTCTGCGATCGCGCGTCAGCCTGAGATGTCCGGTCCAGTCAGAACCCTCGCATTCATCGGCTTTGCGTTGGCTGAGGCTCTAGCGCTTATCGGTTTCGTCGTATTCGTCCTACTCAAGTACACAGGGTAATGAGCACAGTCTTATTTGCAGCTGCAGCAGCTAGCTCTTCCGGCTCTTCCAACCCAATACTCCCGGCCACTGGTGAGATCATCTGGTCCGTTCTGTCGTTCGGACTATTGCTGGTTCTGCTGGGTAAGTGGGCGTATCCACCCGTGAAGAAGATGATGGCAGACCGCGCGGACAAGATCAGGGGTGATCTTGACGCTGCGGAATTGGCCAAAGCTGAGGCACAGCGGACGCTCGAAGAGTATCGGGAACAGCTGGCACAGGCTAGAAGAGACGCCACTCATATCCTTGATGAGGCCAGGCAGACCGCTGAAGCACTTCGAGTAGATCTTCTGGCCAAAGCCGAGGAGGATGCCGCCACCATTCGCGTGCGAAATGAGGAGGCTCTAAGAATCGAGCGCCAGCGTGTTATCGCGGAGCTCCGTGCCGAGGTGGGTTCGTTGGCGCTGGAGCTAGCTGAGAAGATCATCGACGCGGAGGTTGACAGGGCTGCATCGCAGGCCTTGATTGACTCGTTCATCTCTGAGATCGGGAGCTGAACTGGAGTGAGAGAGTCGTTGAGAGGGTACGCTCAAGGCATTCTGTATCTTGCCAAGAGCGCTGGTAAAGATGGCCAGGTCATAGAGGAGCTTAGAGCTTTTCATAGACTTCTGGCTACCCAAGAGATGTTGGCAGAAGTCATATCTGACCCGTCGGTGCCACCCAAGAAGCGTCAGGCAATTCTTGGCGACCTGCTTGCTTCGAAGGTTGACGCTCTCGTCATCCGGTTACTCCAGGCTCTAGTAGGCACGGAAGAGCCTAGGTCAGTGCTTGACTCCATTGCCGAGCTCGTTCGGTTGACCAGCGGTGAAGAGGTAATGGATCTGGATGGTGGCTTTGCCACCACAGGCAGGATTGCAGGCTACTCTCAGGCGCTCTTGGAGTCCCTTGACGGCACTCCTGATTTGGAGCTTGTAGAGGCGCAGCTCTTCAGTTTTTCGCGCATTGTGGAGAATGATCCCCGGCTGAGAAAGGTGCTTTCGGGAATCGGATCCGAGCCACAGCAGAGAAAATCGCTTGTAACTGCACTTCTCTCGGGAAAATCCCACGCAATCACGTTGCAGATAGCTGAGTTTGCCGCTTCGACGGACCGGTTGCGAGACTTTGTGGAGGTGCTTGATTCTGTAGTGGAAAGAGCTGCGAGACTTCGTCATCGCAAGGTGGCAGTGGTTCAGTCAGCTACTGAATTGACACAGGCCCAGATGGATCAGATCTCTGAAGCGCTATCGAGGGCTGTCGGTTCCGAGGTGGAGATGAGAGCGAGTGTCAATCCGTCCCTAGTCGGCGGGGTGGTCGCTGTTGTTGGGGACACAGTTTTTGATGGAAGCGTTCGAAGAAGGATTGAACAGCTTCGTGTACGTCTTGGCCTTCCGGCCACAGTCAAGTCAAGGGAGCGAAACTGATGGCTGAGTTGACCATCAACGCTAATGAGATTGCTTCAGCAGTAAAGACATATATAGAGGATTACAAAGCTGGCGTAGAAGCAGAGCAAGTCGGGCACATCTTGGAGATTGGTGACGGTATCGCCAGAATCTCAGGGCTGCCCAATGCCGCGGTCAACGAGCTGCTGGAGTTCGAGTCAGGAAAGTTTGGTCTGGCGCTGAACCTGGACGAGGAATCCATCGGGGCAGTCATCCTCGGCGACACTGCAGGCATCGATGAGGGTCAAATTGTAAAAGCAACCGGAAGGATTCTCTCCGTTCCGGTTGGTGATGGGCTTTTGGGACGCGTGGTGAATGCCCTAGGAGAGCCGCTGGACGGCAAAGGGCCTATCGATTCCACGATCAACCGCCGTCTTGAGGTCCAGGCTCCGGGCATCACCAAGCGGCAGCCCGTGAGTGAGCCCTTGCAGACTGGAATCAAAGCTATCGATTCCATGACGCCAATTGGTCGCGGTCAGCGCGAGCTTATCATTGGTGACCGTAAGACTGGCAAGACGACGATCGCGCTGGACACAATAATTAACCAAAAGGGTGCCGGCGTAAAGTGTATTTATGTCGCCATCGGTCAGAAGGGCTCGACCGTTGCGTCCGCTGTAGCCGTTCTGGCAGAGCACGGCGCCATGGAATACACAGTTGTGGTCTCGGCCCCGGCCTCGGATCCCGCACCATTCAAGTACCTGGCGCCCTATGCCGGATGCGCGATGGGGCAGCACTGGATGGAGTCAGGCGAGCACGCGCTCATTGTCTACGATGACCTGTCAAAGCAGGCTGAAGCTTACAGGCAGCTTGCTCTTCTTCTGAGGAGGCCGCCAGGTCGCGAGGCATATCCGGGCGACGTTTTCTACCTTCACTCACGCCTGTTGGAAAGGGCTGCAAAACTCTCGGACGAGAATGGCGGAGGTTCGCTGACGGCCCTTCCGATCATCGAGACCAAGGCGGGCGACGTCTCGGCCTACATCCCGACCAACGTGATATCTATTACTGACGGTCAGGTTTATCTTGACTCCGATCTCTTCTACTCTGGGGTTCGGCCGGCAATCGACGTTGGAATCTCTGTTTCCCGAGTGGGAGGCGCTGCGCAGATAAAGGCTATGAAGTCAGTTTCTGGAACTATGAAGCTTGACCTGGCTCAGTTCCGTGAGCTTGAGGCCTTTGCCACATTCGGCTCCGAGTTGGACAAGGTTTCGCAGTCTCAGCTCGATAGAGGTTACCGTCTTACGGCCATTCTGAAGCAGAAGCAAAATGCACCGGTTCCAGTCGAGGAGCAGGTGATCGTAATTTACGCCGGGACTTCGGGCCAGGTTGACGACATCTCCTTGGAGGCAGTTCCCCACTTCATCCAGCAGCTGATTGAGTTCTTGAGAGCTCGTCATGGCGACCTATTAGCAGCTATAAAGTCGACGGGAGGCATGCCGGAGGCATCGCAGCTCGATGCGATCATCAGTGAGTTCAAATCTGGCTTTGACGACTCGTCTGCAAAGGGAGCATAGGCAAAGTGGCAGGTGGTCAGGAGAGAATTCTCCGAAGGCGCATCAAGAGCGTACAGTCAACTAAGAAGATAACCAAGGCGATGGAGCTCATAGCGGCGTCGCGCATCGTGAAGGCGATGGCGAGGATCTCAGCTGCCAGGCCGTACTATGAAGAGCTTGTCGGCGTTGTTCGTGACTTGTCAGCTTCTTCCGGTTTGCCGAAGAGTGTCTTCTTGGGAGAGCCGCCTGTTGCCGACAAAAAGGGGATACTTGCCATAACCGCTGATAGAACTCTCTGCGGGGCCTATAACTCCTCGGTATTGCGAGCGGCTGAAAAGCAGGTGCAGTCTTTTAGCAAAGCGGGGAAAGGCCTTTTCCTGGTAGCTGTAGGCCGGAGGGCGAACTCTTACCTGAAATACAGGGGAGTAGCTATTGAAGCTTCATTTGTGGGAATGACGGATCGACCCACCTACGACGACGCCAGGGAGATTGCAGCGCCGATTCTCGCTGCATACGAGTCGGGTCAGGTAGAGAGTTTTGACATAATATCCAATCGTTTCTACTCGGCCGGGAATCAGCAGCTTGAGGTAACTCAGCTCCTTCCCTTAGATCCAGCGAAGTTTGGTTCAAGGGAAAATGCCCAGTCCTTTGATTTCGAGATTGAGCCGTCACCTGAGGCGATAATAGATCCTCTTCTCCGAATGTTCGTCGAAGAAACCATATTTGCGATTTTGCTGGAGGCTTCTGCAGCTGAGCATGCTGCAAGGCAGAGGGCTATGAAGGCGGCGTCGGACAATGCCGAGGAGCTGATCAAGACCCTCAGCCGCATCATGAACCGGGCCAGGCAGGACTCGATCACTACCGAGATCACAGAGATCGTCGGTGGCGCTGAGGCTCTGGGGGCTGGCTCCAAGGTGATCGATGAATCGTTCCTGTTGACTTATTCCAACAGGGAGAACGCTAGTGCGTAATCTTCGAATCCTAAATGTAATATCCACCAAAGGTGCTTTCCACGCGATTGATAGGAGCATTTTGCAATGAGTACCGTGGCTGACATGGCAATCAAGACTGAAGACGGCCGAGTGGTCGCAATTGCGGGTCCCGTGGTGGACGTAGAGTTTCCACCCGAGTCCATTCCAGAGATCAATACTGCAGTGGAAATGGATCTTGAAATTGACGGTGAGGCTGTAACCATTGTTGCGGAAGTGGCCCAGCAGATCGGTGAGGGACGTGTTCGTTGCGTCTGCTTGAAGCCGACCGATGGTCTCAAGCGGGGTGCAGTGGTGCGCAACACCGGAAGGGGGATCTCGGTCCCAGTTGGGAATGGAGTACTGGGACACGTTTTCAATGTGATCGGAAAGCCACTCGACGTTGAGAAGGTCGAGGGAGTGGAGGACACTTGGGAAATCCACCGGGAAGCTCCTCTCTTCGCAGATCTTGAGCCGAGAGCGCAAATGTTCGAGACAGGCATCAAGGTGATCGATCTCCTTGAACCGTACGTGCAAGGTGGCAAGATCGGCCTTTTTGGTGGGGCTGGTGTCGGCAAGACGGTCTTGATCATGGAGATGATTAACAGAGTCGCTCAGCACCACGGCGGTGTATCAGTATTCGCCGGCGTGGGAGAGCGGACAAGGGAAGGCACCGACCTCTGGCTAGAGATGCAGGAATCAGGTGTTATCGAGAAGGCGGCACTGGTGTATGGCCAGATGGACGAGCCTCCGGGAGTTCGCCTACGGGTTGCCCTGTCAGCTCTGACGATGGCGGAGTATTTCCGTGATGTCAAGGGGCAGGATGTGTTGTTGTTTATCGACAACATCTTCAGATTTGTACAAGCGGGTTCTGAAGTCTCCACTCTTTTGGGCCGGATGCCTGCGGCTGTGGGTTACCAGCCCACGCTCGCTGACGAGATGGGTGCGCTGCAGGAGAGGATTACCTCGACGAAGGGCCGATCGATCACGTCGCTGCAGGCGGTGTATGTGCCAGCGGACGACTATACCGACCCGGCTCCGTTTACGACCTTCACCCACCTTGATGCCACCACGGAACTGTCGCGACAGATTGCCTCTCTTGGAATTTATCCGGCCGTCGATCCTCTGGCGTCTACTTCGAATGTCTTGGCGCCGCACATAGTCGGTGAAAGGCACTACAACATAGCTGTTAGAGTTCAGGAGGTTCTCCAGCGCTACAAGGAGCTGCAGGACATCATCGCGATCCTTGGAATGGACGAGCTGTCAGAGGAAGACAGGGTAACCGTTTACCGTGCACGAAAGATTCAGAGGTTCCTGTCTCAGCCGCTCTTCGTTGGTGAGGTGTTTACAGGCCTGAAGGGAATTTACGTGCCCATTCAAGAGACGATCGAATCATTCGAGGCTCTCGTCAACGGCGACCTCGATGACGTCCCGGAGCAGGCATTCCTCAACGTTGGTGGAGTTGAGGGGGTCTTGGCCAAAGCTAAGGCTCTCCAGGAAGGCTAACTAGTGGCAAACACGTTTCCTTTTTCACTTGTCACCCCCGAGCGCACTCTACTTAAAGGTGATGCGACGATGGTGATCTTGAGAACCGGTGGGGGCGATATCGCTTTTATGGCTGGGCATGCTCCGTTCATCGGCAGTATAGAACCGTGTGTTATGACAGTCACCCTTGCCGACGGTGCCACGTCGAGGGCGGCTGTCCATGCTGGGTTCGTTCATGTGGCGAATTCAGTGGTTAGAGTGTTGGCGGACATCGCGGAGCTTCCTGACGACATTGACGTTGAGCGTGCAAGGCGCGCCAAGTCGAGAGCAGAGGAGAAGCTGATAAACAGCAACGATGCGAGCGCTGAGGCGGCCCTGAGGAGAGCACATGCACGCCTGGAGTTGGCTGGGGTCAGAGACTCGATAAAGTAGATTCCCTAGGGGCCAGTTTTTCGGTTCACTGATACGCCGGTCTCCCGGAGGAGTATGAAGCGCTACCGCATCGGTCTGATCCATCAGTTTGCCAAGTCAAACTCTGTACGAGTTGACGGGCTCCGTTCCGTGCTTGGTGGATTTGGCGTGGGAAGGGTTCCTCCTCACATCACTTTGGTAGCTCCAACTAACATTCACCAGAGAGACGCAGAGTCGGAGATATACAGGCTCCGTGTGATTGCCTCTCAAACAGGGCCATACGATTTGGTTGTCGGCCCCGCGGGAACGTTCTATCCTGTATCTCCCGTTCTTTATCTAAGCGTGGGAGGGGAAGGCATTGGCCAGCTCGCCGCGTTACAGGGGAGGCTCTCGTCATCAAAGTTATACAAGGTCACTAGCAGGCCTTTCGTTCCTCATGTCACAATTCTCGAGCCAGCACAGCCAACAGACATCGATGCCGCATTGCATGTCATCAGGGCCCCCTTGTTCAAACATCAGGCAACGGCATTTGAGAT
Source organism: Actinomycetes bacterium (assembly GCA_021799035.1). Taxonomy (GTDB): domain Bacteria; phylum Actinomycetota; class Acidimicrobiia; order Acidimicrobiales; family Acidimicrobiaceae; genus SCQM01. The sequence continues at coordinate 12,670 of JAJZBG010000026.1, forward strand.
GATGGTCAGCCCTGCACAGGGTTACTGGGAGGTGTCAGGCGATTTTAGATTCGCGCCTTTGAGGAGGTTTTCCAGAGGAGGCATGTCCCTTGAGGTCTTTACTCACTGCGGCGGAGATCTCTCTGTATACAGCTTTGTGTCTCACGAAGGCGTCGCGGAGGGTCTGTTTTGGCCTCATGCTGACAGGCGTTTGAGAACTGATGGCCAGCAGAGCTTAGGCCTTTCGATTTACCATGAAGGGGAGCTGATCGCGTGCGCCAGTTCGGCTTTTCACTCCTTTGTCGCTCTCATTCGTGCGGTGGTGGTCAGGAGCGATGTACGCCGAATGGGGATCGGTTCTCTTGCCCTTAGTGAACTTGTCTACCAGCTCCAGCTTGAGCATGTGGAGAAGATTTTCGTGGTATCTTCCGAGGGACACCAACGGTTCTTCGAAGCCTGCGGGGCTAGGCCGGAGTCTGTCCCGCGTTGGATCATAGACTACGACAGCGGAATGACGCTGAACTCGTGGAGCTTCTCGAGCTTGTGATGGGCGTCAACCCTGCGAACCGTGCCAGATTTTGATCGCATCACCAGGCTGTGGGTGTATGCGCCGTTCGAGCTGAAGCGGACGCCACGTATGAGCTCCCCATCAGTCACTCCAGTTGCGGCAAAGAAGCAGTTGTTCGATTTTACAAGGTCGTCGGTCATCAACACCTGGTCAAAGTCGTAGCCCATGGCTTCGGCTTGCTTCTTCTCCTCCTCGTTTCGTGGCCACAGCCGACCTTGAATCTCCCCGCCCATGCACTTGAGCGCTACTGCTGCAATGATCCCCTCCGGGGTTCCACCAATTCCAAAGAGGATATCTGACCCGGACTCGGGCCAAGCGGTGGAAATCGCGCCTGCAATGTCGCCATCGGTGATGAGACGGATTCTCGCCCCAGCCGCACGAACTTCAGCGATCAACTCCTTGTGCCTATCCCTGTCGAGAATAACTGCTGTAAGGTCGCCAACAGATACGCCTTTTGCCTTCGCCAGAGCCTGGAGATTCTCGGTGGGACTCAGATTGAGGTCTATTACTCCTGTGCATTCTGGACCAACTGCTATTTTTTCCATGTAGAAGCACGGCCCAGGATTGAACATAGTTCCTCTCTCTGAGACGGCAATGACGGAAAGAGCGCCTCCACGTCCCATTGCGGTAGGAGTGGTTCCGTCTATGGGATCGACGGCAATATCGACCTGAGGAGCAGAGCCGTCACCAATCTTCTCGCCATTGAAGAGCATTGGAGCTTCATCTTTCTCGCCTTCTCCAATGACGACAATCCCGTCCATCCGGACCGAGTGCAGGACGGCCCTCATAGCTTCTACGGCAGCATTATCTGCTCCGTTTTTGTCCCCACGTCCCATCCATCTGGCAGCGGAAAGCGCCGCCACTTCGGTGACGCGCACGAGTTCAAGGGCTAGGTTTCGGTCTGGTGGTTGAGGTTTTGAATTCATTGCTTTAGACGATATAACAACTTTGTTGAAGTTTCATCTTTTGTTTCATCTAGGGGCCCTTGTTCCAGTAAGAATTCAGCCAGTTATCAGCAAATGTACAGGATTGGAACGCGTATTGAAAGCTCGCTTCACCTCGGTATTGCCCCTCCATTGACCGCAATTGTTTGGCCGGTTATGTATTTGGCATCGTCGCTGAGCAGAAATGCAACGGTGTTGGCGATATCCTCAGGTTGGCCTATTCTTCCCAAAGGAATCCTTTCCCCCCTGGCATATAACTCTTCGTCGGTGACGCCTGCCTCGCGTGGCTGTGCCGTGTCGGTAACACCTGGCATGACAGCGTTCACCCTGATGGTCGGTGCCCATTCAGCTGCGAGAGAACGGGTCAAGGAGATAATGCCACCTTTGGATGCTGAATAGTGCGAACCGTTTACCGCACCCAGCGCAGCCCTGCCGGAGCTGAGATTGACGATGGCTCCTTCACCGGCCTCTAACATCAACGGGGCAAAACTGCGGCTTACGAGAAAAGTTCCCCCAAGGTTGACCTTGATAACCTCTAGCCAGTCTGAGAAGTCCATCTCCAAGGCCTTGGCTCTTGGATAGATACCTGCGTTGTTGACAACGCATCTTACTGCTCCAAAGTTGGCAACTTCCTCTGCGGCGGAGCAGACCTGTGTCTCGTCGGAGACATCACATTGGATGTAAAGGACTTCGGCTCCCTGGCTACGAATTTCACTTGCGGTTTTCTCGCCCTGTGCTGAGCGTTCGATCATTGCAAGCGCAAACCTTTTGTCGCGCGCAAGTCGCTCACAAATTGCTCGCCCAATTCCCTGCCCGGCTCCTGTAACTACAGCAACTTCACGCAATTTCCCCCCGTTTCGGACAGTACGCCCCCTCAGAGCTTTCTGGTGTTGTCCCAAGGATGAAGCTATCACAGTGATGGTTCGGCGAGCGGCCCAGTCTGGAAATCTTGTCTTTGGGCGTGGGTCAGCTCTGCAAACCTCGAGAGGCGCATCTGGCGAGAATTCACGTGAAAAGTTGCCAGTCTGGGGCGGTCTCCAGTGCCAGTATTAAGGGGATCTTTTGTGTATTGTTGAAGCCACATCTCGTTTTCTTGAGAGTTCAACGCTAGCTTTTAGAGGGGAAAGTGTATGGTTAGGGAAAGACAGGGCGCTTCGTTCGGAGATGAGACGCTTTCCGCGGGATCGACCGGTTTGGTGGTCTTTGACATGCTGGAATGCTATCGGAGTCCAATCGAAGAGGCAGGAACCTTGCCCAATGTCGTGCGACTTGTGCAAGCTTGCCGCGCTAACGGGCTTCCGATCTTTTTCGCTCGGGCTGACCACCGAGCAGACGGACGCGATTATGCGATTACGATGTCGGACACTAACCCGGGGTTTGTGCCTTGGGGTCCCAGCAACCTGCCTCCTACGGTTCCACCGCACGGATCAGGCTCTCCGCTGCTCTTGCCGCTCAGAGAGTTTGAGATGTCAGAGAAGGATTTTGACATTCCCAAACACAGGTGGTCTGCTTTTGCAGGAACAGCTCTCGACATCACACTCAGATCTCTAGGAATTTCGACAATCCTTCTCGTCGGGGGGTCGACACACGTGGGAGTGGCCTCCACTGCCTATGCTGCGCGGGATATGGACTATCAGGTGACGGTGGTCAGAGACGGCTGCCACGGCTTCAAAGAGCAGCGGGAGTTCTTTCTGGACAAGGTCTTTCCAAGAATGTGCCGCGTACGAACGGTTGACCAGGTGATCGCCAAAATAGTCCCCTAACCTTGGTTCGGAGCGGATTCGCGGCTTTAGATAAGGATGGTGATTAGTGCAGATTGACACCAAGAGCGTTACGAGTGGCTCTGGCATGCCGGTGACGCTGTACTTCCCCGAAAGAACTACCGACCCGCTTCCAAGCGTAGTTCTGATGCACGAGAGGTATGGGCTTGTGCAGCATACGGGCGATTTAGCCCGGAGGCTCGCTGATGAGGGATACTGTGTTGCCACGCCGGACCTCTTCTACTACATGGAGGATCAAGAAGCGCTTCACGCTGGCACGGTCAAGGCTGCCCCGTCGGATCCGTTCATTCTCGAACGGCTCGACGAGGTTGTCGCAGTTCTTTCGGGCGAGCCCATATCGGATTCAACGAAGCTGGGAATGATTGGTGTCTGCCAAACGGGCCGCTACTCGATGATTTACGGTGCCAAGAGGCCCCTGGGCGCATGCATCGTGCTATATGGCGGGATCAGCGACTGGGATATTTCCGATCTGCGGCCGGAGCACATGGCAGACGTCGTGAAGGAGCTTGATGCACCATTCCTGGGACTTTACGGTGAGATTGACCACTCCATCTCGATTTCCGAGGTTGTCAAACTTCGTAATGTGCTCGAAGAGAATGACAAGAGTTACAGGATAAAGATCTTCGAAGATGCTCCGCATGGATGGCTCAACAGCACCATGCCAGGCAGGTACAGAAAAGTGGCAGCGGAAAACGCCATGTATGAGGTGGTTAGATTTCTCAAGCAGAATCTCTCTCCAACGAGTGGGCGTAAGGGCCGTGTGGTGTGGGAGTTCGAATCGAACAAAGATGGCAAGTATGACTTCAGCAAGAATGTTCGCTTTGAGTAACCAGAGGTGATCGTTCCGTTAGGTCGTCAAGCAGCGATTTGACCCATAATTTGAAACAGCAGCCGAACATCTCTTTTGGGGCCGCCACCCGGACACGATTTCACCGGCGATGTGAAGAGGCTTTATTCTGCTGACGCGGTTGGAGTTTGTATGAGCACGGATCACGGCGGTCGATCCGATGAGGCATCTGAGCTTTTTCGCTGTGACTTGATAGCACAGCTTCAACAGGAGGTGTTGAATGATTGACTCCCTTCAGTTTCGCGGCTCCGTGGCTGTTGTAACTGGGGCAGCGGCTGGAATAGGCTTTGCATGTTGCGAGACCTTGGCAGATCTGGGTGCGAAGATCGTGGCGATCGATAAGAATCCAACATTTGGCCGGGAACTTCGCAAGACCACAAAGGGAAATGTCTGGCCAGACCGCTATTACATTGCTGATGCGTCGCTTGAATCGGACGTTTCTCGCGTAGCCTCCAGGGTAGCCAAGGAGTACGGCGAGATAGTTGCACTAGTCAACGTAGCTGGGATCGCGGGGAATCAGCTGATATCCTCCATGGATACCGACTTCTGGAATCGTGTCATAGCCAACTCTCTTACGAGTGTGTTTTTAATGTCTCGCGAGTTTCTGCCGCTGCTGAAGGATGGAGAAGGCTCGATCGTCAGCGTTTCATCGACCTATGCCTTCTCCTCTAGGGCAAACAAGGCCGCATATTCGGCCGCAAAGGCAGGAATTGTGGGATTCACCAAGACGTTGGCTATAGAAGCCAGCAAGATGGGTATCAGGGCCAACGCAGTCTGTCCCGGACCCGTCATCTCACCCAGGCGCATCGAAAACAGCGCATCCGGAGCCGACAACCCTGAAGAGGCTGCCGCCCGCACCCTGCTCGGCCGATTTGCTGAGGCCGATGAGATCGCAAACCTGGTGGCATTCCTCGCTTCCCGTGCGGCATCATATATGACAGGGTCTGCAGTCGTCATAGACGGTGGACAGCTTACGCATATAGGTGCAGTCACGTGAACTTCTCACGCTTGTAGTCAGATCTTTTCGATATACATTCCAGTTGTTAAAGGGGGGGCAATGGCAGAAAATGTCAGGTTATTGAACAATGAAGAGGTTGCTGCGCTTGTGGATATAGAAGACTGTTTTCAACCTCTAGAAACGGCGCTGAAAGATCTCGGCAATGGAAATGCAGCAAGCATCCGTCGCCATGATGTTCTTTCAAGCGCTCCGTCTCTTAATGCGATCAACTCTTTCAAGTCGATGAGTGGAGTGGTTCCGTCTTTGGATGCTGCTTGTCTGAGGGTCGATTCGGACCTGCTTCGAGTGCCGGGAGAAGGTGGCGACAGTCGGAGGATGAAGCTCACCAAGTCTCAAGAGGAGTCGGTGAGAATCGGCAAGGAGAATGGTCTTCTAATGCTCTACCAGATTTCGACCGGTGAGCTCTTGGCAATCCTGACCGATGGTGAGGTACAGCGTTTGAGAGTGGGGGTGACAAGCGCTCTTGCAGTCAAGTACCTCGCCAATCCTGAGAGCCGCAATGTTGGCTTTCTTGGGACCGGATATCAGGCTGAAACGCAGTTCCGAGCATTGGCAGTAGTGCGCCCCGAAATGCGTGCCAAGGTATACAGTCCAAATAGAGCTCACGTTGAAGAGTTTGTCGAAAAGATGCTCAAAGTCACCGGTTGCCAAGTCGAGGCTGCCTCTAACCCTGACGAAGCGGTTGAATCCGCCGAAATAATTGTATCGGCCACAAACACCCTCTACCCGACCATCAAGCCTGGATGGCTCAAGCCGGGGCTCCACATCAACTGCATAAAGAAGCAGGAGGTGGATCTCGATGTTATCGATCGTTGTGACAGCGTCTTTGTTGGTAGCGCGGGTGACACCGTGCATGTTGTGGTGGGGGAGCTACGCTTCCAGAAGTTGAACGAGACGGTAGATGGGTGGTGGAAGCATCAGGACCATGCCTGGGAAAGCTATCCCTTCTTGGCTGATGTGATGGCCGGAGTCCATCCTGGCAGAGTATCTCCCGAACAGATCACTTGCTATATCGGGCATGGCACCGGAGTCCAGTTTGCCGCTATTGCGATGCTCGCCTACCTTAGAGCGGAAGAGAAAGATGTCGGGTACTTGATCCCCACGGCGCGGTTTCTTCAGCCAATTCTTCAGAGGTGAAGCGCCGTCTTGAAAACTCTGTCAGGCAGGGATTGAGCTATTTAGAAATGGCTGTTGGCCTGCGCACTTGTAGGAATCTCTTGCAAAGTGGCTTGGAGGGGAATGGTCTGACTCCGTCGCTTGTCTAGCAAGCCTCGGAGTCAATTGTTTGGATCCGTATGTTTTTCTGGGAACTGGACTAGAATTTCCTACATGACCAGTTCCTGGAGAAAGCGTTACAAGGCCTCCGTTTTGAGGAGTAACGAGTTCGAGACTTTATCAGGCGTTCCGGTTGCGCCTGTCTACGGGTCAAATGGCGCCATAGATCCGGAGAGGGAACCCGGAGAAGAGCTTTCCGAAGAGCTGCCTGGGGAGTACCCCTATACAAGAGGTCCATATGCCTCGATGTATCGCTCCAAGCTCTGGACCATGAGGATGTTTGCCGGTTTTGGAACTGCAGTTGACACGAACCATCGCTTTCGTGAAATTCTTCAGGCTGGAGGAGATGGCCTGTCGACCGCATTCGATCTTCCCACACTGATGGGGCGGGACTCTGATGATCCAAAATCTGAGGGTGAAGTCGGTAAGTGTGGCGTCGCTATCGATACCGTAGAGGACATGCTCGATCTTTTTGACAAGATCGATCTTGCCAAGGTCACGACATCGATGACCATCAACTCGCCAGCTCCGATCATCTTGGCAATGTTCATTCAAGCGGCGCATGAACGCGGAATTGAGCGCCGCCTGCTTGGTGGCACGCTTCAGAACGACATACTCAAGGAGTACCAGGCTCAAAAGGAGTACAGGTTTCCGCCCCGCCCGTCGGTACGCCTCGTTGTAGACACGTTCCGCTTCTGCGGGACAGAGATGCCGAAATGGCATCCCATATCGGTATCCGGTTATCACATTCGCGAAGCGGGTTCAACTGCCGCGCAGGAGCTCGCGTTCACCTTGGCAAATGGTTTTGGGTACGTGGAGGCTGGGATTCAGTCTGGACTTGACGTGGATGCATTCGCACCCAATCTCTCCTTCTTTTTCAACTCACACATTGATTTCTTCGAGGAGATCGCCAAGTTTCGCGCAGCGCGAAGAATATGGGCCCGGTGGCTTAGGGGGCGCTACGGAGCTAAGAATGAGAGATCCATGCAGTTGAGATTCCACACCCAGACTTCCGGCGTTTCTCTTGCCGCACAGCAGCCGGAGGTCAATATAGTTCGAACGGCGCTTGAAGCTTTGGCGGGAGTACTGGGAGGGACCCAGTCATTGCACACCAATTCGATGGACGAGGTCCTGGCGCTTCCGACTGAGAGGGCAGCCAGAATCGCCCTCCGGACTCAGCAGGTCATAGCCCACGAGACTGGCGTCGCCAATGTGGCCGATCCACTGGGTGGGTCGTACTACCTTGAAGCACTTACCGATGATATCGAAGCTCAGGCAGAGGCTATTTTTGCGCATCTTGACGAACTGGGCTATGGCTCGATTCTCGAGGGGATTTACGCTGCAATCGAAAATGGCTACTTCGTCAACGAGATTGCCAATGCCTCGTACCAAATAGAAAGAAAGATCTCGTCTGGGAAGCGCACAGTCGTAGGCGTAAACGCATTTACTGACGGGAACGACGAAGATCAAATTCCAATCCTTGTAATAGGACCTGAGGTTGAGGCGGAACAGAAGAGACGCCTCATAAAGGTGAGGTCTCAAAGGGATTCCCAAAGCGTCGAGCGGGCTATAACGGAGTTGCGGAAAGCGGCGGCAGATCCTTCCCAGAACACCATGCCGTTCTTGATCGAGGCTGCTCGTGCTCGAGCCACGGTGGGCGAGGTGATGAACGCCTTGGAAGAGGTGTTCGGCAGCTGGCGTGAGCCATTAGCAATCTGAGCGCTGGCACTTTGGCCTGGAGGAACTAGCTTCGTCTCTATGAGTCGAAAGAGTCAGCTCACCCCTTACGATTTTTCGCACCAGGATTCTCTAGCTGATCCCCAGGTTTCTTGCGATGGTAGGTACATCACCTACCTGAAGAAATCTCGCGGAGAGTCCAGCATCATAGTGGTGCAGCTGTCCAACGGCATGAGCAAAGCCGTGTACAGGGCACCGGTCAAGTTTGCGCATCCCTTCGGGGGAGGAGTGTCTCAGCTTGCATCTGACGGTGAGACCCTGTATTTCGTCACTGCCTCGGGCGGAATTGCAAAGATGGCAACCGCATCGGGCAAAATCGACATGCTATATGAGGGTCCGGGAGTTTCTCAGATATCCCTGAGCGAGGGGGGATCTCGAATTGCTGCAGTAATTTTCGGAGATAGGGTGGCTGTCTTTGACCTGTTCGGGAAGAGCGGACCATTTGTTGTGTCGGAGTATCCAAGGGAACTGAGAAGCTTTGAAGGCACGCCTACAGTCAGCGACTTCATGCATGAGCGGCCCGATTTCATCTTCGATGTGACGATGTCCGAGCATGGAGACTGGGTGGCTTGGCATGAGTGGGCTTTGCCACACATGCCATGGCAGCGAAGCCAGATCGCCCTGGTGGAGCTGGATGGCTCCGGTTCTGCGACGAACAGCATATCGGTCTGCGCGGGTGGCGACTTCTTCGTTTCGCAGCCAAGGTTCTCCCCGTTGGGCAAGAGGCTGGGGTTCTTGGCTGAGACCCCAGAGTACCTGCGCTTATGGACAGGGGATCTCGCGAGCTGGAAGGCAGAGCTAGTTGTTGACGAGAGCTTTGAGCATGGCAGTGCACCTTGGGGAAATGGAAATCGTACATATGCGTTCTCTCGTGACGGAACGAGGCTGTACCACACTCGAAATGAAGGCGGTCACGGGCGCCTAGTTGAGACGAGCCTCGACGGGACTGGGTCTGTTGACGTCGGAAAAGCTCACCATTTTGGCTTGAGCGCTTCAAAGAATCTCCTTGTAGCTCTCCGCTCCGGAGCGAGAACTCCTAACGTGGTGGTTTCATACGATCTTCTGACAAGTGAGCGGCGGGAGGTTGAGAGGGCCTATTCGAATAGCTTCTACAATGCCGTCACAGTTGAGCCGCTTCTAGGAAAGGCCAGCTATTCCAAGTCTCTACACCGATATGTGAAGCCTGAGTTCTTGGAGGAATTGGCAGCCGTAGAGCCAATGGAGGTGCCGTACCGCTTATTCAAGCCTGAACAAGCAACGCCAGTTGGGACGCTTGTTACATTTCACGGTGGCCCCACGGACCAGGCCACGGTAACTTTTTCGCCGAGAAACGTCGCGTTCCTTCAGGCTGGTTTTCAAGTTCTCACATTCGACTATCGCGGCTCGACCGGTTGGGGAAGGTCGTTTCGCAGTGCCCTTGACGGTGGTTTTGGCGTTGCAGAGATAGTAGATCTTCTGAGCGTTTTGGCCGACTTGATAGACCAGGGTCTCGCGGAGCCGACTTCTTTGCTTGTGAACGGCGGCTCGTCTGGCGGATACTCTGCTCTAAGGAGCCTTTGCCTCACAACTGGGCTCTTCTGTGGCGCCATAGCCGAATATCCTCTTATCGATCTGGCAGAGTCTGCAGTGGGAACGCATCGGTTCGAGTCACGCTACTTTGACCACCTTTTGGGTCCTCTTCCCTCGGAGATCCAGCTTTACAAGCATCGGTCCGTCTCGCCTCAGGATCTTGAGGATGTTCCGATCCTATTGATGCACGGAGACTCCGATAACGTAGTGGACCACCGGCAAGTGGTGAGATTCGTGGAAGAGGCCGAAAGATTGGGGAGATCCATCGAGTTCACTCTTTTTGCTGGAGAGGGCCACGGCTTCTCTTCTCCTGACGTCATTGAGAAGGAATACCACTACTATCAGCGGTTTCTTGGCAAGATTGCTGAGCGGATCGTATCTCAGTCTTCGTGAAAGGCCGAGTCTTCAGGGTTTATGGTTTCCAACTGAAGCCCCTTTGTCTCAGGGAACTTCAATATTACAAGGATTGCTAGAAGCAACGGTCCGATTCCCATTAGAGCCAGCGGTGTGCCAACCTGGTTGTACAACGTGGAGCCAAGGTATCCCACCGTGACGACGCCGACTATCGAGCCCATCCTGGCCCAGATCCCGATAATCCCGTTTGCTGTGCCGCGATACTTGGTGGGGAAGAGTTCAGTCAGATAGACGCCGAGCGAAGGTATCGTGGCTGGTGCGATGATCGATCCAAGAAGAGCCCAGATCCATATCCAGACCCCGTGCGACAGGTAGCCCAGCATCAGGCCACCCGTGCCTAGTGTCAGCGCCGCAGCAGTGACCATCTTTCTTCCTCTGGTTTCTGAGAGCCTTCCGCTAAGTGCCAATCCAATCGCGCCGGGCGCTGCCGTGACTATGGTGAAGATCCCGATGGTTGCAGCTGAGAACCCACGATCATGGCTCAAGAACTCGTTTCGAAACTGTGACGCTGGAATGTAGAACACGTTGAGAAGAAAAGTTGCCACTGATAGCAGAACTAGAGCTTTCCGGTTCTTGAGGGACCTTGTGATCACAGGTTTATGGTCAGTCTCCTTTGCCAGGACTTCGAACCGTCGAGACTCTTGGACATATTTCGAAAAAGGTTTTATCGCAATCAGAGCGAGAAACGAGACTGCGTACAGGATTCGCCATGATCCGAGCGAGAGCCCAGCCAGCGGGAGCATTGCGGCAGCAGCTCCTGCGCCAAGAGCAGACCCGATTACCAGCGCAGCGAGCGACCAAGCCCGCGCTGTCGGAGGCACCTTTTCGGACGACATGATCGATATCAGAAGTATGGAGGCTGTTGCAAACGCCTTTGTGACAACTTGGTCGCCCGCGAGCAGATATATGTTCGGGGCCAGTGCTCCCAGCGTCGAGAAGACAGCTCCAAGAGCCGTTGAGAACAGGATTATCTTTCTGCGTCCAATGCGATCGGCCAGGGTCAGAAGTATCATGGCCATGATGATGTCGAGTCTGGACACGCCAAGGACCACGCCTTGGGCCGCTGTCGTGCTGCGAAACTCCCTCGCGATGAATGTCAGCAACTGCCCTAGGAGCGTTGCGTAGTAGCTGTTGAGAAAGGAGATTCCGATCAGAGCCCATATCGTGCGTATCGTCGCCGCGTCGATCTGGACTGGCGGATGCCAGAATGGGAAGGCGTTTCTCCTTTGCAGGCTGCCTAACTGGCGTTTCACGCTCATTGCCAGCAGCCAGCTGATAGCGGGGACGTAGAGGGCAAATTCGATATCCTCTTGCCACTCGGTGTCTGTCAGCTGGGTAAGCGTGCGTTCGTAATGGTCTAATACTGACCTTTCTGACGTGAAAGTCTTGGAAGAACCTTTCCTGGTTTCTTTGACCATGCCGGAGAAGCTGGTGTCGAAGCTGGAAAGATCTGAAGCGCTAAAAGTGGTAACTATGTGTCTTTCGCGCATCTTTATCTTTCTGAAGCGCCCTTCGCACCTGAGACGTCGGATTTGGTCTATATTCGTTGAAGCAGCTAAACGAATGTTACCCTGCGAGGGAGGACCGAATGCAAAACGACGCATTGATTATTCGACCGGGCCGTCCTCTAGGGGGGGACATAGTCATAGGAGGCGCAAAGAATTCGGTTCTCAAATTGATGGCTGCTACGCTGCTGGCATCGGGTAAGCATGTAATCGAAAACGTGCCGAGAATCGCTGACGTTTCGATAATGTCCGATCTCCTCCGCTCAATGGGGGTTGATGTTTCGGAGATTATCGATGGTCGGCTCACTATCATAGTTCCTGATGCGGCGGAGGTGGTTCCAAGAGCGCCATATGAGCTGGTTGAAAAGATCAGGGCATCCATCGTCGTGCTGGGTCCGCTGGTGGCGAGGTACCGCAAGTGCGAGGTCTCGATGCCGGGGGGAGACGATTTCGGCCACCGTCCCATCGACTTTCATCTAAGTGCTCTTGAGGCGCTCGGCGCAACCTTTGAGACTTCGCACGGATACATCTCCGCGACCACCCCCGGACTGCTCGGTGCCAGAGTTGTTCTCGAGTATCCATCGCACACTGCAACCGACAACGTTTTGATGGCATCAGTGCTGGCAAAGGGAACCACAGTCATCGAGAATGCCGCAAAGGAGCCAGAGATAATAGATCTTGCAAACATGCTTAACGGGATGGGTGCGCGCATATCCGGCGCTGGTACATCTCGCATAGTGGTTGATGGCGTCGAAGAGCTTTCTCCAGCCCGCCATCGAGCAATCTCTGACCGTGTCGAGGCAGCTACGATGGCGGCAGCCGTGGGTCTCGCTGGGGGAAACGTCAACCTGATAGGTGCGCCTGGCCAGTATATGGACATGGTTCTGGAGAAGCTTTCTGCTATAGGGCTTACGATCTCCCACACATCAGTGGGGCTAAACGTGATCTGCAACAAGAGACTCCGTGCAACTGATGTAGCCACTCTTCCGTATCCTGGAGTTGCAACCGACTACAAGCCTTTCATCGTCACAATGCTCAGCGTCGCTGAGGGAGTGTCAATCGTGACAGAGAACCTCTTCTCGGGAAGATTCAAGTACGTAGATGAGCTACGACGAATGGGTGCAGATATCAGTACGGAAGGTCACCATGCCGTCATAAGGGGTGTCGCTCGCCTGTCGGGTGCTCAGGTCAAGGGGACCGACATAAGAGCGGCAGCAGCTCTTGCTCTTGCAGGTCTGGCGGCCGACGGCGAAACCGTTCTGACGGGGATGTCGCATATAGAGCGTGGCTACGAAGACTTTCCTGGCCGGCTGAGGGCAGTTGGCGCAGATATCAGAGCGCTGTAGCAGTCAAGAAATGGATCTGACTGAGGCTTTCAGGTAACGTGAGATGTAGTTCCTAGTATTTTCAGGAGTCAGCAACCTTTGAAAGCTTATGATCCCGAACAGCTGTTGGCGCAGGCCAAGCAGTCGAATCGAGTTGCACTGGCAAAGCTTCTCTCGATAGTTGAAAGAGGTGGTCCACCAGCTCGCGAATTGGCCCGACTGACCTGGGGTCGGGGAGAGAGCGCTTATCTTGTGGGGATCACAGGCTCGCCAGGTGCAGGTAAATCCACACTGACTGATCGTCTAATATCCCAGGTCCGGGCAAAATCGAGAGAAGTTGCTGTAATCGCCATCGATCCCACGTCTCCGTTTTCTGGCGGAGCGATACTCGGTGACCGTGTCAGGATGCAGGAGCACGCAACTGACAGCGGGGTCTTCATACGCTCAATGGCTACCAGGGGGCATCTTGGCGGCTTGGCTCTCGCTGTTCCCGATGCGACAAGGGTTCTAAGTGCCGTTGGCTTTCCTTACGTCTTCATCGAAACCGTGGGTGTTGGCCAGGTTGAGGTGGAAGTCGTTGGCGCAGCTGACACAATCGTGGTGGTGCTGACTCCAGGCTGGGGTGACGCAATTCAAGCCAACAAGGCTGGCCTGATGGAAGTGGCCGACTTGTTCGTAATCAACAAGGCCGACAGGGAAGGTGCCAGAGAGACGAGGCGTGATCTGGAACTCATGCTCGAGATGTCTAGGTTCGAAGGCTGGGTTCCACCAATCGTCGAAACGGTTGCGACGGAGGGCAAGGGAATCGAGGAGGCTTTCGAGGCGATCGAGTCTCATCGTCAGTATTTAGAGCGTAGTGGAGTTGGTCAAAAGAAGAGAGAAGCGCGAATCTTAGAGGAACTGACTCGCATTGTGCGTGCTGAGGTATATAGGAAGGTGGATCAGCTTATCTCCGATCCGTCCTTCGAAGCAAGAAAGGCTGAAATGATGCGTGGCGAGATAGATCCTTATTCGCTGGCATCGGATCTCCTGAGACTCGAAGGCGATTAGAGATCTGCATCTTTGGAATGTATCTGTTAAAAGGAGAGAGATGTCCGATTCAGAAAAGTTTGTGAGTCTTGAAGTCGACTCGAACAAGATTGCTACTGTCCGTCTCGATAGGCCAAAGGCGAATGCGCTGTCAAAGGGGCTGCTTCGTCAGTTGGGTGTCGTGGCTGATGAATTGCTGGCATCTCCGCCCCACGCGATAGTGGTATACGGTGGCGAGCGCATCTTCGCGGCAGGTGCAGACATCACGGAATTTGGTGGCATAAAAGAGGCAATCGAGACCGCTGGCGTGTTCCATGAAGTTCTGAACAAGATAGCCAGAATTCCGCGGGTTACCATAGCCGCAATAAATGGCTTCGCTCTTGGGGGAGGCTGCGAGCTCGCCATGGCTTGCGATTTTAGGGTGGCCGCAAATGATGCCAAGCTCGGCCAGCCTGAGTTGCTGCTCGGGCTTATTCCCGGAGGCGGCGGCACTCAAAGGCTCCCAAGGCTAGTTGGAGCTGCAAAGGCGAAGGACCTCATCTATTCGGGAAGGGCTGTTTCTGCTCAGGAGGCGGTTGAGATTGGCCTTGTCGACAAGGTTTGTGATCCCGACAAAGTGTTCTCCGAGGCTTACGAGTGGGCGCTCAGCTTTGCAAAAGGTGCCGTAATAGCGCAGGGTCTTGCGAAAGAGGCAATCGACACTGGGCTGGCCGGCACTTTGGAACATGGCTTGGACGTTGAGCGCCTGGTATTTTCTGAGGTATTTGGGACAAAGGACGCACAGATCGGTGTCAGTTCATTTCTCGCTAACGGTCCTGGCAAGGCTGTATTTGTAGGAGAATGACCTATAGTCGGGAGTTCAGATGACCGACGAAGATACCCTTTCCTGGCGGCGCTGACATGCGCCTGGGATTTCCTCAATCAGCTGGAATCGGGGCCATTGTGCTACTCGTCGTCGCCGGGATCTGGGGAGCTACCTTATCTTTTACCAAGGAAGCATTGATCGTTGTCGGAGTGAACGGTTTTCTTGCGCTGAGATTTGCTGTGGCAACCGTGGCGCTGCTGCCTTGGGTGGTCCGGGTAAAAAAGGAGTCGATAACCGTCGCCAACACACTCTGGTCTGTGGCGTTGGGGGGTGTCCTTTACGGGATCTTCTTTCTTCAGTCGCTCGGATTGAAGTCAGTGACCACGGCAGCCACCGGATTCATCACCGGAACCAACGTGATCATGGTGCCCATAATCACTTCGCTGCTCTTCAGAACCAAAGTCTCTAGAAGGGTGTGGCTCGGCATTGCACTTACAATGGTTGGCCTCGGCTTTGTCGCAGGCAGGGGGCTTTTCTCTCCCATGTCTGGTTACTGGATGGTGCTGGCATCAGCTTTTCTGATCGCGGTTGACATAGTTGCTGTAGAGAAGGTGATGGCTTCAGTGGATGCGATGTGGCTGGCGTTCATTGAAATAGCCACAATAGCGGTTATTTCACTGGTGCTTTCGTTTCAATCCATCGAAGGGGGGTTCGGAGGAATCGGAACCTTGACATCTGCATCTGTCATCTCGGCAGTAGTGTTTAACGGGGTTCTCGGAAGTTCATTTGCGCTCTGGGCGCAGAACTATTACCAAGCAATAGTACCCTCCGCTCAGGTTGCAGTAATCTTTTCAACTGAGCCAGTCTTTACGGCGCTCGTAGCGTGGATCTTCTTTAGCGGGGTTGTCACTCTCAACGTTGTTCTTGGTGGCGTATTAGTGCTGTTAGGGGTCACAATTGCCGACGAAGAAGCTTTTGAGTATCTTGGATCTAAGTTGCTTCTGCGCCGTGGCGAGGGTCGCTAGGGGGAAATTTCGGACGGCTGAAGGAGGTAGCAATTTCACGTCAGTTTCATATCGTGTGACGGATAGAGGAGTGCTTTTTGCGGCGGACAAGTTTTGAAAATGCCAAGTCATCGATGGCGAGAAGTCTTGAGATAGTTGGCGATTGGTGGACGCTTCTGATCGTACGGGATGCGTTCATGGGTGTAAGACGTTTTGATGATTTCCAGGAGCATCTCGGAATAGCACGGAATATTCTGGCGGCCAGAATCAAGCGGTTGATGGAATTCGGGATTTTGGATCGCCAGCTTTACCAGCTGAGGCCGAAGCGATACGAGTACGTGCTGACTGAGAGTGGAAAAGACCTTAAGATAGTTCTCTTCGCCATCAAGCAATGGGGCGACAAGCACATCTACCAGGGCAAAGGGCATCCACTTTCAATAGCTCACAAGGATTGTGGAACTGAGATTTCAGTTGACATTGTTTGCAGGGGCTGCAACGAAGTGCTTTCCGACGACGACGACAAGGTCGATTGGGCTCCCGGAGATGAGATGACCGAGGAGGACCGCAGGATTTATGCCCAGTTCAGCGCCAACTCTTGTTTTGAGATGAGTCACGCTCGTACGCCTGCGAGCTAGCTGACGTCAGCTCGAGGTTTATGCGATGTGACGAATTTGGGGGAGACCATGAGAGCTGAGACTACGAACGATGCTGCCATCATGTAGAACGCTATCTGGAATCCGTAGCGGTCTATTATGACTCCTACCAAGGCAAGCCATAGAGCTCCCACGCCATATGCGATGGCAAAGAAGATTCCGAAAGCAGCCCTTGCTTGGCTCGGTCCGATGGAGTCAGAGAATAGCGATTGAATCAAGGGCGATTCTGAATATGCCAAGACACCCATGATCAAAGAGACCGCTGCAAGAAGCCATACTGACGAGTACTTTTGGACGAAAAAGACCATCGCTATCGCGCCTCCGAGATATGCCGAGATCAGAACCCCCTTTCTTCCAATTCGATCAGAGAGCCATCCAGCGATGAGAGGTCCCACTACTCCGCCCGCGACGAGCACGGTATAAACAAGACCGACTGTTACGGTTGACAGATGGGCTCCGTCTTTGAGATAGATGGGCACAAAGGCGCTAAGAACACCCAATCCGCGCCCAGCTGCGGCGACGGTCGAGGCGCCTATGACCATCATCGCAGACTTGTTCTTGCGAACGAGTGTTCCGATAGAGGGTCCTTCTGGATCTCGCGAGGCTTGCTGGTGGGCAGCTGAGCCCTTAATGTGACTTGGCTCAAGGGGGAGTTTGCCAATGACTACAAAGCCGCCAATAGCCATGGGAATGGACAGTGCCACAAGCGCAGTTCTCCAGCCGTAGTGTGCGATAATTGCGGTTGTGGCAATAGGCACAAGTAACGTACCTATGGTTCCGCCTGTGGTATGCCAGGAAAGCACCGTCCCTCTTTTTTTCGGGAACATCTCAGAAAGGTATGCTGATCCAACGGGATGCTGTGGCCAGAGTGCTAGAGCCCCAATGAACCGCATGATTCCATAGAAAGCGAATCCAGGAGAAGCTGCCCCAAGCAAGGTTGCGATTGCAAGCGAAATATTCTGACCTGACAGAAGAAATCGTGCTGAGTATTTTCTTGCCAGACCTGCAGCTCCTTGGAGAAGCCCGCCCACCACCCCCGACACTGCGAGCACGAACCCTAGGGAAGAGTATGAGACATGAAATTGGCTAATTACAAAGGGGTAGGTGAGAGCTAAGCCGGCGCCATAAAAGTGCTGGACAGCATGTGAGAACGTTAGCAACCCAAGGATCTTTCTGTCACCTCTTCGCCAACCGTCGCCAGTATTTACGGCTGCGATGTCGCCTCTGTTCATTGTTCCCCTCTCTTTCACTGAATTAATTTAGGCGGGCATCACTGGAGGTCTGTTGTGATTTGCCTGATTCCCAAGCCCAACGGCAGTCAATCAACGAATGCATGAGGAATCTGCCAAACCCAAGTCAGCTACGTTTTGAAGAGTGTCTTTGACTCGAGATCTTGCGCCATGGCACGGGGTCGACACCTCCAATTGCCAAGAAGTGGCGAGTATAAGGCCGCTCGCTGACTTTTCGCAAGCAAAGCCAACATGTTCAGAACAAATATCATGGGTCAGCGATTTCGTTAACCTATGATGCAGAATGGTGAATTTCGATACGCGAATCAAAAAATTGCTTTACAGTTGATTTCAAATTTGTGTCCAATGGCGGGTTGGATCAGTTGAATATGGCGATGCATGTAGCGAAGGCTTCATGCTAAAAGGAGATCATATTAATGGTTCACTCTCGCAAAGTATTGGCAACAATTGTGCTTGGAGGGGCAGCAGCGGCAATTGTGCCTCTAGCCATGACTTCTGTGGCGATGGCTTCGACCATTCCGTCGACGGGCTTCCCTCCGCCTAGCAGTGCGCTGACGTTTCTGGCTCCGTTGACGCATCAGGGCCTCATAACTGACAATCTGGATGGCTCACTCGTTTCAGATCTCACTGTTCTTGTCGTTAATCCAGTTACGTCGGAAACTCTTGATAGGTTCACTGCTGCAGGTAACGGTCCATTTCAGCTCAGGGTGACGAATGGTGGAGCGTATCATGTCAACTGGAAGGTTTCACGTGCCCAGGTTGGCAATGAAGAAGCAATTGTCGTAGAAGAGAATGGCACGAGCGCCACTAGCACGGGCCTCTCTCCGATCGTGTTGGGAGAGATGAAGATTCTGCCGAGGCATGCTCGTGCTATTCCAATTCAGTTTTCCATTCAGAACAATCCTGCGATACGTGCACGCCAACTTCGGCTTGATGGAGATTCCTCTGTGCAAGTGGCAAATGACCTCAAGACAGAATTTGGATTAAGCGCCAATGTTTCGGCCGAACTACTTGCAATTGAGGAATTTGACTCTGTTCAGACGGCTCAAGCTTTGCAGACGGTGTATAACCAAAGCGCAATTCAGACGGCGACAATACTGCAATATGTGCAGTACGATGTCAATGAAATTGCATCTGCTTTGAAGACCGTTTATGCAGATACGGGTTTTCAAGGTACCGTGATTCTCAAGAGCCTTGGTTACACAGCTAACCAAGTGGCGGGCGCCCTGCAAAGCGTATTCAACGAGACTGCGCAGCAGGCAGCTAGCGTGCTCCAGCAAGCGCAGTACACTGTCGACGAAGTCGCTGGAGCTCTACAGAGCGTGTT